>NZ_CP015217.1:3742707-4105414 GCF_001729245.1 Leptospira tipperaryensis
AGAACTCCTGCGGTGATTCCGATTTGTGTTCGAACGCTTTGAAAGGGTTCTCGAACCGCAAACAAAAGCTGATCTTCTTTGAGAGCGGGGCGTTTGAGTGTTAACTCCTTTTCGAAAAGCCCTGTAACTCCATAAGCCATATTGAATATAGAACTGAGCCAACCTGTGCTTCCTGAAGGAGTAGAAACGATGATTCCGCTGGAAGATTGTTCTTCCGAGTTTTGATCGTAAGAAATTTTGTAACGAGCCGAAGTATGGGAAGAAGGTCCGATAAAAAGATCGTTGAACGCGAGAAGCCTCTGTCCGTCGTTTAGCTTTGCTTCCGCAAAGCTTACGGTCTTGGAAGAAAAATGACCGCTCATCACATTCTCCACTCCGGAAATAAAATTGTGAGGATTAAATGGAAGTAAAACCCCATCGTATCTTTCCGCATCCGGATTGACCGCGACGATAGGAACTCCCTTCGAGTATTTGGCGGTATTGGCTACGAGGCCGTCTTGTCCGATCGTAACGATTAGATTCTTTTCGGAGAAAAGAAAAGAAGGAACAAAAATCCTTTCTACAATTTTATATTTAATCGTATTGGAAAGTTTCTTTTGAATTACATCGAGGGATTGATGAAAGATCTCGTGTTCGATTTCGTATTCTTCGAACTTTCCGCCCAATCTTTCGATATAAAACTTGGCCTGTTGTTTCGTATTGAATCTTTCAACAAGAGCCTCGAGCCTAGTTTTATTTTTTACAATGATCGCATACTCAACGCTCATTTTTTAGAATCTTTTTTCTCCTGAAGAAGATTCTCTAAAAGATCCGGACTGATATTGAGGTTACCGATCTTTTCGGCGTTTTCGGCGAGTTGTCTGAAAGCGAGAGCGATATTGAAGCGTGGGTCCGGATTGTTATTCAAAGCGACTAACGTTCTCCAGTCGATGTCTCGAAACGGTTTTAAGGTAGTTTCAGTGACAAACCCCTGGGTCTCCGCTTCCTTTCTTTGGTTCGCCGTTTTCGTATCGATAAATTTTTTCCTTTGTTCTTCGACCGCGATATCGGCTTGAACCTGCATTTCGCGGAGTTTTCTTTTGTTATCCGCTTCCATGATCTTCGCTTCCATCTGCTTTTCAGAAATTTGTTTTTTCTTTTCTTCTACCGCAATCTCAGTATTCAATTCGCTTTCTTTGATTTTGCGCTCTTGTTCTACCGCGAAGTTTCTTCTTTCGTAGATCGCTTGATCCGCTTCTTGTTGAAGCTTTTCTCTCGTTTCGGTTTCGAGCGCTCGTTCCATTTCGGGATTGGGACGAATTGCAAGAATGTTTACGTTGAGAATTTCAATTCCCAAAGTGGAGATAGCAGGAGAAGTTTGGAGTCCTTGAAGAATCTGGGTTTCAATCGTCTTTGCGGAACGAATCGAATCCTTTAGTCCGATCCCGTGGATGTATGAAGAAGTGGAAGTCTGCGCGTAATTGATGATTCTCTGATTGAGTTTTTCGATTTCATTCTTTTTATAAGTTCCCGTTGCATCGACTGTAAAATCGAGAAGTTCGGATAGAGCCTTAGGATTCGAAATCTTATAGGTGATCTGCCCTTGAATCGAAACCGTCTGATAGTCGTTTGTGGATTCGTTGAATATAAAAGGTAAATCGTTGCTTCCGAGAGGAATCGCGGAAATCGAACTCGTGGGTGCGAAATAAAAAAAGGAAAGCCCTCTTCCTTCTTTCGAAACCTTTCCGTTCTTATAAAGAATTACGTGCGTCATCGAATCGAATTGTATATAGTTCATTCCAAACATGGTTCTTATGCTCCCGCTCTTGACCTGAATTCTTTGAAAAGCCGGTCAAGTCTTTGCATCATTCATAGGGCAAGATTCTTATCAAATCATTTTGCGGAAACAAGAGAGTTGAATTTCGGAATTTGGTATCGATTCTTTCGATTCTCGAACGAAATTCTCAGGAAAAAAGATCTTTTGTTTTTGAATAATTTATTGACTTTTCTAAAAATTTAAACAGACTATTCCACTCTTTTATCTTTAAGGAGAAAAACGCAAATGTTTCGAATCGTTTCAAGGCTTTTCATCGTTGCTTTCGTGTTCGGTTTTATCTCAACTGCGAGCGCGCAGATCAGTCAAATCAACCCATCCTCTATCAGCGGCAAATACAAAGTTGCCGGAACCAACCCTGACGGTTCCTCTTACGGTGGATCTGTTACGATCACTCAATCGAATGGAGAATATCTTTTCACTTGGACCGTCGCCGGGCAAACGTTTACGGGAACAGGATCTTTAGATGGAAGTACTCTTACGGTTGATTGGGGACAAACCGACCCGGTCATATACGAAGTGAAGAATGGCGGACGTCTCTTAGAAGGAACGTGGGCCGGTGGAAGCGCCACGGAGACTTTAAGAAAATAATAATATACGAATATATCCTGTTGCAGAATGATCGGGTTTCGATTGATTCTGCAACCGTTGTTTTTTATCTTCTGTTCCGATCCCTTAAATAAACTTCTTCCATTCGATTTCATCCTTTTTAAGTTTCCTTTTTTTGACACCGAGAAGTAACTCCTTGTAAATTTTTGATATTACAAACTCTTCAGAAGGTTCGCCCTTCAAAGGACAAACTTTTTTTAGAGCCGTTTTCGATTGTTCCGACAAAGTATCTTCGTAGTATTTCGCTTGAAACCGGACTTCAAGTCCGAAAAAGAGGACGCTTCGGCGATTTTCGTTTTAAAAAAACAGACGGATAACATTTAGTTTTATTTAAAACTAAATCGATTCTTCGGAAACAAAGAACCTTGGAAACAGAACCTATCGTTCTAAATTCATTTGATTTTCTTTTTTCACTTTGAATGATGAGTTCTCATGAGCAAAGAATTCAAAGCAAAAGATCCTAACTATCTAGATCGAGTTCACAAAATTTTTCATCAGGCCAACTTTATCAATCTCCTCGAAATCCAAATCGATTCGGTCGCTCCGGGAGAATTGAATAGTTTTGTCGAAATCAAGGACAAACACCTCCAACAGAACGGTTATGTTCACGCAGGTGTGATCTCTACCCTCGCCGATCACTCCGCAGGAGGCGCGGCGGGAACGTTAGTCGGCGAGAAACAAGTCGTATTGACGCTGGAATTTAAGATCAATCTTTTAAGAACCGGAATCGGAAACCGACTTCGTTGTGAGGCGAAGGTCTTTTATCACGGAGCCACGGTGATCGTCGTCAATTCGGACGTTTACGCAATTCATAGAAATCGTGAAAAACATATCGCAAGGGCGACGGTTACGATGATGGCGGTGGTGGGAAGTCAGTATAGCGGAGGTTAGGCGATTTTATTCTTTGGAGTTGCATTGTGCAAGATTGATATTTTCCCAGTGCCACCATCTCCAATTGGACGCGATCGGATCGGCGTTTAAATCTTCCGTTACGTCTACAAAAGAAGGTTTTCCTTTGAGAGATTCGAAATACCACTGAAACCGATGCCCTCGCTTAGCGTAGAAAAGTTGCGGACATTCCTGAATTCCATTCATTCCCAAAGATCGATAACGATTCGAATTCGAGTCCTTCATTTCCAAACGATCGGAATAAGAACAAATCGTATTTGAAACAATATAACGAAAATTGAATACGGTTCGATTCTTCTCAAGGCAGACACTTTCCAGAACGACGGAATCTCCGTATTGTTTTTCAACGGGACAACAGTTTGAATTTTTGTTTTTGATTTTTGCTTCTCTCTGGATCGGACGCGATTGAATTCCGGCGAAAAGAAACGTTGTAAATAAAGTTACGATTAGGCTTGTACAAAAAAAGAATATGAATTTCATTCTTCTTGGATCGGCAAAATCCTCTGCCAAACAAACGCTCGACAGAGGTCTTTGTGTTAGGCCGGAACTGCTTGTTTCGAAGCTCTTTCCAACTTGAACAGATTCGCGTTTGCGGTCGCGAGGCTGTCTAAGTTATACGCCTGAGAAAGGGTCTTTCTCTTTTCGAGTTCTTTTCCACTCAATACTTTCAGAGATCTCTCTAAAAGCATTCCGCAGATAAATCGTGCAGCGACTTCCACGACTTCAAACGCCAAAGAATCTTTTACGTTTCCGTCTTGAATCGATTTGTATGCAGTAACCGCATTTTCCAAATCGCTCCAAACTTTTTTAAGATCTTCGGACGCGGAGAATTTTGCGAGTTCCGATTCTCCATATTGTCTGAGCTGTCCTGCAGGAGACATCCCGGATACAACTCCTCCGATCGCCGCGACAACTTGAAGCTGCGTGGTTCCTTCGTAGATTGTCGTGATTCGACTGTCTCTGTAAATTCTTGCGACGTCGTAATCTTCCGTATAACCGCTTCCACCGTGAATCTGAAGCGCGTCCGATGAAATCGACACACATCCTTCCGATGCGTAGTATTTGCTGAGTGGAGTGAAAAGGTCGGCGAGTTTTTCCCAGCGACGAATGTTCTCGTCTTGATTGGCGTCTCTTTCCGTCTTGCCTTCTATTTTGATCAGATGTTCTTTCGGCCAGTGATAAAGATCGATCGCCTTTCCGGTTTCGACGATAAGAACTCTCGTTGCGAGAATTTCTCTTTCCATTCGATCCAACATTTTTTTCACCGCGGGAATTTGTTCGATCGCCTTTCCGAATTGAATTCTTTCGGATGCGTATTTCTTCGCTTCGAAATATGCCGCGCTTGCGATTCCTAAAGATTGAGTCGCGATCGTAAGACGCGCCGCGTTCATCATTCCCATAGAATACTTCACAAGACCGTATCCGGTTTTTCCGATCAATTCTCCTGGAGAATTTTCAAAGACAACTTCGCAAGTCGGAGAACAATGAAGTCCCATCTTGTGTTCGACTCCGGCAACGTGAACGTCGCTTCCTTTTACTAAAAAGAAAGAAAGACCTCTTGCGCCGCTTTCGGGCGTTCCCGTTCTCGCTAACGTAAGAATTACGGAAGGAGCGTTAACATAACCGCAAGCGTGTGTAATAAAACGTTTTGCTCCGGTGATTCTCCAGACTCCGTTTGCGTCCTGAACGGCCCTTGTTTGCACGTTAGGAAGATCGGATCCGTAGTTAGGTTCGGTCAAAGCCATCGCCGCGCTGTATTTTCCTGCGGCAATTTCGGGAATCCACTTCTCGCACATCTCCGGTGACGCATAACGTTCCATGATTTCCACGATATTGATGTTTCCGTAGGCAAGACAGAAAGCGGCATCGGCCCGAGCCGCAATCTCGCACATAAAGGACTGAACCGTTGCGGGCAAACCCATTCCACCGTATTTTCTGCTGATGGAAATCGGCATAAGACCTGCGTCTCGCAGAGTATTATAACATTCTTCTTGCGCCTTAGGGAATGTCACCTTTCCGTTCTCATATTTGAGTCCGATCTGATCCATTTCCTTACTTCTGGGAGCTACAAATTCTCCCATAATTTCTCCTAAGGATTCCAATATGGACTTATAGTATTCTTTGGCTTCCTCTACGTTCGAAGGCGCGTATGCTAGTCGTTCATTTCCGGTCTTTTTGTATTCTTCTGCGTCTTCGAAGTTATGTTCGAATGCGTGGACAATTTCATCCCAGTCGATCAACTCATCAAATACGAGTTTGAGATCTTCGTTGTCCTGAAAGTAATTACTGATGATCATGGGGATTCTTACCTCTCAAGTATGCCCAATAGTTAAAACCATTGAGAGGAGATGTCAAGCGTACAAACGAAACTAACCCCCGGTCTTATCCTCTTCTCTCGATTTTTTTAATTTCGGGAGCTCTCCGATCGCAACTCCATACCAAATCGTATTGAGAGAATGTTGATAATACGCTTTTCGATACGCAATTTCGGAATCCAAAAAGGAAGTCTCGGAAACAAGCAACTCGAGTCGGGAAGTCGATTTAAAACTGAAGGCCCTTCTATGACTGCTTAGATTGGATTCGGCGGAATTTCGAGCCTTGGAATATAAATTCAACAAACGAGCCGAGTTCAGAGAACTTTCATAGGCCTTACGAATTTCATCGGTCGCAATTCTTTTGGCTTGAGACAACTGCAATTCTGCCTGCCTGACAGCCGACTCAGCCTGTTTGACCCCGGCCGTGATCGTTCCTGCGGATAACAAAGGAACGTTGATCGAAAGTTGCATCGTGATGTCTTTGTTGGGGGTCGTATTGTGTTCCGGGATCGTATAATAGTTGTTTAACGTTACCGAAGGAAGATGCCCGCCCCAAGCTTTTTTGAGATTGAGTTCCGCCATTTTTAGATTTTCTTTGGCCGCGATGACGTCGTATCGTTTTGCGATTCTTTCTTCCGGAAGAAGATTTTGAGGAATCGAGATCACTTCCTTTGGAATAGCAAGTCGCAGACCACCTTCTCCGGCGCCGACAAGGCTTTCCAGGGCCATCTCGCTCTGTTTGAGCTGATATCGAAAGTCTTCTAAAGAAGCCTCGGACCGGGAGAAATCCGCTTCGGATCCGCTCAGATCTCCTCGAGTAATTCTTCCCAAGGAAAAGAGCCTTCTTCTTTCCTGACTCGTCTTTCGAACAAGATCCGTTTTCTTTTCTTCCAATTGAATGATTTCTTTTAACTGAAGAACATTATAATATGCTTGTGCGATTTCAAGATACAATCTTCCGGATTCGTAACGGGCTTCGTTCATTCTCACTTTTGTAAGAGCTCCCGCCGCCTTATAAGTCGTGTATTGGCTCACTCCGTTTAAGATCGGAATCGAAAGCAAAAGCCTTGTTCCCGGTCCGACCGTCGGCGGCAAACTACTGGAAGAATTTCCTGTGTAAGGACTCGGCTCTGTGTAGTAAGGATTGAATTGGTGATTCGGCCCCGGAACTCTGTAGAATTTATTATAAACCAAGGACAAGGACGGAAAAAAGGAAGCAAAGGCCGCAGCCTTTTGAGAATCCGCTTGTTGAATCGCTTCTTCTTTGAGCGCGATCCTCTCCGTTCTTTCCACTGCAAACGCGTATAAATCTTCTATGCTCAGTTCTTGTTCCGGAGTGATCGTTCTGATCTTTTCGGTTGTGACGCCGCTGACTTCTTCCAGCCGAGGTTCCACAATTCCATCGTTGGTTCGAATCGCAGAATCATCGGTACAATTCAGAACCGAAAACAAAAAACAAAATACGATCGGAAAGGAAAAAATTCTTTTGGGAACAACGTCGCTTGGATTCGAAGAATTTTCAAAGATCGTTTTGAAAAAATAACGCGTCGCGGAAGCGGGCTTTCGAACTGAAACCGAAAAAGGCATTGTATATTCTTTTTTTATAATATTTCTTCGAATCATTTTTTTGTTTTTTTATTTTTTGCGATCGGTTCTGGAAAAAGAATCAATTTTTCCTCGGCCATTTCTTCCTTTTCTTTTTCACCCAGATAATACGCCGCGGGAACTACCAAAAGCGTGATCAGAGTCGAAAGAGTCATCCCACCCAAAATTGTGACTGCCATCGGAATACGAGTTTCGGCGCCGGGTCCGAGCGCCAGAGCCGGAGGAATCGCGGCGGCGATCGAACTAAAGGAAGTCATGAGCACCGGTCGTAGACGAATCGGACAACCTTCTTTGATCGCCTCTTTGATACTCTTTCCTTCCGAACGAACGTGATTTACAAACTCGACAAGAAGAATCGAATTTTTCTTTACCAAACCCAAAAGAAGAATGAGCCCGATAAAACTGTACATATTAAACGACTGACCGAAGACATAAAGAGCGACTAACGCACCAGTAAAACTAAAAGGCATCGCGAGAAGAATATAGAGGGGTTGTTTCAAACTATTAAACTGACTCGCGAGGATCATGTAAGAAAGGAGAATTCCGAATAACAACGCAAGCGTAAGGCTGTTTCCAGACTCCTTGGCCGTTTTTGCGGAACCAGTTACGGAAACGGAATATCCGTCCGGAAGAATTTCCTTTGCGATCTCGAGGGCTTTTTCGGTCGAAGCGTTTTGTCCGAGCGCCGGGGCCGGATTTCCAAAAACACGAATTGCCCTTTCTCGGTTGATGCGGGTAATCGTCTTCAAGGCTTCCTTTTCCTGAATGCTCAAAATTTCTTTTAGTTTTACAAATTCTCCGAACGTGTTTCGAACTCCGATTTCGGAAATGACCGAAGCGGTTTCACCTTTGTCTTTTTGAATTTTTACTCTTACGTCGTAGCTTCTTCCGTTTTCAGTAAAACGACTCACGTTCTTTCCACCCATCAAAGTTCCTACGGTGTTTCCTACGTTCGCCATACTGACTCCGCGGAGAGCGGCGGCTTCTCGATTGGTAACGAGTCTAAGTTCTTTCTGACCGGCGACGTAATCCGTATCCACGTCCAAGACCGCCTTACTTTCTTTCAGTCGATCCAAGATCTGAACGGAATAAGCTGACAACTTCTGCCAATCGGGACCGGTTAACACGAGTTCGACGGGATAACCTCTTCCGGCGGAGAATCCCCTTTGTGAAAGATCCTGCACGGAAAACGTAGCTTCCGGTACGAGCCCTTTCAGGTCTTTGCGAAGAATTCCAAACAAAGCCGATTGAGTCATCTCTCTTCCTGTTTTAGGATTTTTAGGTCGATGACCCATCTCTTTCATCGTAACAAAGAACATAGCGGTATTGGATTCGGTTCCGCCGAAACCTCCGATATTGGACATGTATTTTTCAATCTCTTTCCTACCGATCAAATACTGTTCCACCTTTCTCATCGCGTCATCCGTTCTTTGTAGGGAAGAACCCAAGGGTAAACGAGCTCGAATGATAAAACGGCCCATGTCCTGAGCAGGTATAAATTCCTTTTTCAGAAGAAAGAAAAAACCTAAGGACATTAAAAACAAAGCGGTCGATCCGTAGACAACCGTCTTAGGATGTTTTAATACGAAGTCGATGGATCTCGAATAAAGTCCCGTACTGTAATCTAAGAATCTTTCGATCTGAGGATCTAATTTTTTAAAAAACGAAACTCGATCGATCCACAGATTCCATTTTTCTTTTGTGGTCACGGAAAAAGGATTATACCGGGAAAGTTTCGATTCTTGATTCTTCTTATCTTCGGCATACAAAGAAGAACGCATCGGAGTAAAACTCAACGCCTCGAAAAGGGAAAGAAGAACGGCGACCGAAATCGTAACGCCGAATTCTAAAAAGTATCTTCCGATAATTCCCTTCATAAAGGCGACGGGAAGAAAGATAGCAACGACGGCTAACGTAGCCGCCAAGGCGGCGAAACGGATCTCGGAAGCTCCTTCCAATGAAGCGGCAAACCAGGATTTCCCCATTTCCCGATGTCGCGTAATATTTTCCAAAACCATAATGGCATCGTCGACGACGATCCCCGTTGCCAACGAAAGGCCGAGCATCGTAAACGTATTGATCGTAAAACCCGCAAAGTATAAGAATAAAAAGGTTCCGATCACGGAAGTCGGAATCGCAAGTAGAACGTTCCCGGTGCTCTTCCAATTTCCTAAAAAGAGACGACATACAAATCCGGTAAGAATGGCCGAAAAAAGAAGAGTAAATTCCAACTCGTTCACGCTGTCTCGAATATAACCCGTGTTATCGTTTGAAATCGTTAGATCGTAACCCTTCGGCAATCTGGGTTTTAATTCTTTGACCTTGGCCTTAACGAGATCGCCTACTTGAACCGCGTTGGCGCCTTTGAGTTTTTTGATTCCGATTCCGACCGCAGAAATTCCGTTGAATCGGGAAATTCTTCTTACTTCGCCTAACCCGTCTTCAACGATTGCAATGTCTTTCAGACGAATCGATCGAAACAGAGGAGAGCCGCTTCTAGAATTCAATAGTATCGTACCGAACTGATCGGCGGTAGGAACCTCTCCAACCGCGCGGAGACTGATCTCGCTCGTTCGATTCTCAAGCTTGCCGGAAGGAACTTCTAAGTTTTGTTCTTTGAGAGTATTGACGATATCGTCTACTGCGATTTCATTTCTGGAAAGTTTAGCCGGATCCAGATATACGTTGATTGTACGATCGACATAACCGCCGAGAATGATTTCTCCAACCCCTGAAATTTTTTGAAATTTATCCTTCAAAAAATCCTTCACAACGAGCATCTTCTCTTGTTCGGTCTTATCCACTGCGGTGAGTGAAACCCAGATGATCGGGGTATCGTCCGGATTCGATTTTGTGATCACCGCGGGATCTAAGTTTTCAGGAAGTTTGTTCGAGACCTGCGCCAACTTTGTTTGTATTTCCTGAACGGCGACATCAACGTCTCTTGTGAGTTCCAACTCTACGGTAATGGTCGCGGATCCATCGGAAGAAATGGAACGTACTTCCGTAACTCCTTCCACCGACATGAGAGCTTCTTCGATCGGATCTACGACGTCCGTTTCCATCACGGGCGCGTTCGCACCGACGAGTGTAAGAGAAACGTTGACCACCGGAAAGTCCACGTCCGGCATTTGAGACAAACCCATTCTTGAAAATCCGATCGATCCAAAAAGAATGATCGCGGCCATCATCATCCACGAGAAAATCGGGTTTCGTATCGATACTTCGGAAAGCAAGCAGAACCTCTTTTTGAGTTCGTTCGAAAGAAGATTCCAAAACGAACTTCAATTTAAAACTTTTATTATACGGAAACTTCAACGGGAAGAATTTGGAGGCTTCCGCTATTGAAACGAACCCGTCCGATAGGATATTGGTTCGACCGGACTTTTGCGATCAGGATCCTAAATTTTAAACAATTCTAACGTGCTTAAGGCGGAGATCCCTCGTATTTTACTGATTATTACACAGACTCGAAATTAAAAATACATATTTACTTTAAAATTGTTGAATCGTCATATTTCTCTTGCTCTGTATGAAAGTACATCATTCCAATCGGACGCTCATTCTCGGCGGACATAGTTATCCAAGTTAAACACTGTTCACAAAATGTGAAAAATATTTAGTAAATAATTATTAAACTTCTTTCCATTCGAATATTTCGTCTGATAATTTGCAGCCGACGTCTTCGCCTTCTCCCAAAAAGGCGAACCTTTCGTTACCTTTTATGAAAAAGAACGATATTCTTTTCAATGATCCATTTGAAAACGCAAGAGGCGGAGAACCATCCTCCGGCTTTTTTAAAAGAAGCCTGATCGATAAAAAACAAAAGTTGAGTATACGAACTCGTATTTCGATCATCCTTTCGGTTCTTCTTTTTATCGGAGCTCTTCTCGTAACGACGATCAATTCGATTGTCGCTTATCAAAGATTAAAACAAGAAGCCGAAGCCGGAGCCCGTCTCGCCTCCGAAAAATATACGAGAGAAATATCACAGTTTCTGAATGTAGGATTAGGGGCCGTCCGAAGTTTCAAGGCCGTTTTGGAAGAAACCAGACCCGGCCGTTCCATGTTCGTGTCCGCGCTCGCAAGGTTTTTGCATATACAACCCGACTACTTCGGGGTCTGGGCGGTATTCGAACCTCAGGCATTCGACGGTCTTGATTCTCAATATAAATATACAAAAGGACACGACGCTTCCGGAAGATTCGTTCCTTACATAAACCGCGCCCTCGACGAAGAAAAATTAGTATATGAGAATTGTGTAAACTACGAGGACGTCGGACCAAAAGGATTCTATTATTCAGTTCCAAGACAAACTCGAAAAGAATTTCTGACCGAACCTACGAGTTATATCGTATCCGGAAAACCGACTCTTATGGTATCCATAGTCGCACCCGTATTTAGAAATTCTAATTTTGCGGGAGTGGTAGGAGTGGATGTAACGATCGAAAGAATGCAGACGAAGATCGGCTCCATTCGACCGTTTAGAAATCAAGGTTATCTCGCCTTTCTCTCTCCCGAGGGTTCATACGCCGCAAACGGAAAAAATCCGGAAACCGTAGGAATGTTGATTTCGGAAGATATCGAACGAAAAAGAATAACCGATGAAATCGCCTCCGGAAAACCCTTCATGGAAGAAAAAGAAGGATATACACACTACTATTATCCGGTGTTATTAGGAGATTCTCCAAAACCATGGGCCGTTCGAGTATCTATTCCTAATTCATTATATTATGGAGATCTAATTTATATCTGGATCATTTCTCTCGTTTCCACGTTTGCCATTCTTAGTTTAATCCTAATCACTCTTCGTTTTTCTTTTGATCGATACGTATTAAGAGGACTTTCCAAAGCGATCGCGTATTCGGAAGAAATCGCAAAAGGGAATCTTTCCGCGAGGGCCTATTACCCTAGAGAAGACGAGATCGGAGCGCTTTTAACCGCGATGGACAAAATGCGCGAAGACCTTTCCATGTATCTCGAAGAAAGAATCGTAACCCAAGCGGCTCTGCGAGAAAGCGATGAAATTCGAAAAAGAAACGAACTCATTGAAGTTCAAAAAGCGCATCTGGAAGACGCACTCGAGAATCTAAGAAAAGCACAAAATCAACTTTTACATTCCGTCAGGATGGCGACACTTGGACAACTCTCCGCGGGAATTAGTCACGAACTCAACAATCCTTTAGGCGCCATCAAAGCTTCCAATCAAACCCTTCTCGCTTCCGTACCTAAAATGAGATCCATGCTACCGATGGTACATTCCATTCTTTCTTCGGCCACACCGGAAGAAAGAATGTTGTATATTCAATTTATTGATACTTGTAGAAATGGTGACACAGGAATTGCAGGTTTAGAAATCAGAAGAAGAAGAAAGACAATCAGCAAAACATTGCACGAATGGGGAATTCCAAAACCGGATGCCCTCGCAGATACGATCGCCGATATGGGAATCGAAAACGTAAACGAAGCTTTCAGACCGCTCTTCCAGATGACGGATCGAGAAACTCTTTTAGAATATATCTACTTGGAAGAAATTTATTTCCGAAACTCGGACACGATTCAAGTTTCGGTCGATAGAGCCTCCAAGATTCTTTTCGAACTTAGAAATTATTCGGAGGCGGGAGTTGAAACTTCTTCCAAGAAGGTTCATATAAAGGAAACACTCGATACTGTGTTTACGGTATATCAACACTACATCCGAAGAGGTGTGGATCTTGTCTTCGATATCGAAGAAGTTCCCCCCGTGCTTTGTGTAAGGGAGGAAATCGTACAGATCTGGACCCATCTAATCTACAACGCGCTCCAGGCGATGCAGTTCAAAGGAAAACTTACGGTAAGACTTTTTCAAAACGATCGGGAAGTTGTGGTGGAAATCGAAGACGATGGACCGGGAATTCCGGAAGAGATCGGAGAGAAAATTTTCGAGCCTTTCTTCACGACCAAAGGAGCCGGAGAAGGAAGTGGACTCGGGCTCGATCTGGTGCGGAAACTTCTTCTCAAAAATAAAGGAAGAATGGAGTGGTCGAGCGTTCCGGGAAAAACGATCTTTCGAGTATTTTTAGAATTAGATTAGAATTTTAGAATTTACTTATACCGTCCGAGCAAATTATTTCAAATCTTTATTTTGAATTCGAAGAATTCAATTCTTGCAGACAGGGGACGCAGAGACAGTCCACGTAATTTTCCTGAATGATCTTTTTGGCTTCGGGAGAAAGATTCACGGAAAAACAAGCACAGGAATCAATCGCCGCGCCGCACTCGAATCGACTTCCGCATCGAGGACAAGGCTTGTGCACAACTTCCGATTTTATAGAATCCATTTCAGACACAGATCAATCAAATCAGAAGCGCGGGTTTTGTCCATTCTCAAAATACCGGCGGGAAACGAAGTTCAAACAATCAGGGAATAATAAAAGAATTCTTCATCCTTAATAAAACCAAGAGATTCGTAGAGCTTCTGGGCGTTCTTATTATTGTGAGCGGTGGAAAGAGAAACATACTTTGCGTCCATACTTCTCGCGAGTGAGACGGCTCTTTCGATCAGAGCTTTTGCAACGCCTTGTTTTCTGTATTCGGGTCGAACAAAAAGATCGTTCAAAATCCAAGTTCGTTTCATAGAAAGAGAAGTAAAAGAAGGATACAACTGAGTAAACCCGCAGTAGTTTTTTTCATCGTCGTCCACCGCGACATAGATCTTGGATTCTCCTTTTAAAATTCTTTCTTCTAAGAATTTAGAAGCCCCGGAAAGATCCGATTCTTTCTCATAAAATTGCCGATATTCGTCAAAAAGCCGAGAGACCGGATTCAGATCAGTGATTGCAACTTCTCTAATATTCCACATTTGTATTTCCATTTTTAATTTTTAAAGCCAGAATCTTCTTATCGAAAAAAGATATTTGATTTCAAAAATCGACTCAGGGAGCGCTCGCTTCGATTCTTGAACTTACAAAATTTCGAATTCGCAGAGAAAGATCAATTCACAAACGTTTTCCATTTTCCTGAAAGTTTTCCCTTTCTGATGAGATGAATTTCTCCCAATTCGGACATGACCTTTTCGCTCTGCGTAGGTCTGAAAAATACGAAATCGTTTGGAAAAAGCCCCGTTTGAAAGGAGCCGTTCAAAATTCCCTGATTTGTGCTCGTTCCAAAAAGAGAATTGTCCTGAAGTCCGGAAGGAGATTCTTTCTTAGCCGAAAATGCTCCGCCATAAGTAAAGTAAGTGAGTTCTTGATTGGGATCCCAGAAAGGAAATAGGAACGAAAGCGATTCCAAAAAAGGGATCTTTGTACCTTCGAGTCTTTTCAAAATCGGAGCCGCGATAAATACCGCCGGCGAATGTTCATCCAAACTTACTACGTCAAAGTCTGTCGGCTTTACGAGCGCGGATCCGACGGAAACGTCGTTCACGATACCGTTTCCAAATTTCTGATAAAACCGATAGGTTTTACTTCCGCCGCCGTTCTGAATGATTTCTTTTTGAAAGAATTCCGGATATTTCTCTTTCGAAAACTTAATAAAAGTGGAATATACTTTCAAAGAATCTTTTAACGATTCTTGAATCGCTTCCGTCTTGTCGCCGAAGATCACGGGAACCGAGGCTACGTGCGGTTCGTATCCCATAAAACCGGAAAACTCGATATGTTTAGGATTGGTTTTTATCAATTCCAAAGAAGAAAGAAGCGCCGACGGTTCCGGAAAACCTCCCCTATGAAGACCGATATCAATTTCTAAATTGATAGAGAGTTTTAGATTCTCCATTTTTGAAAACTGAAGGTATTCGTTTAATCTTTCCGGAGTATCCACGAGCCAGTGAATCTTTTGAAAATCGGAAACGTTTGTTTTAGATCTAATATCTTTGAGAGCGTTGATTGGCATCGGCTTCCCTAGAAGAATATCAAAATTCTTAAACTCCGAATCTCCCAGCAGCATAACAAGATCTCCGGAATGAAAGACCATCAGTCGATCACTTCCCGTAGAACTAACAATGTAACGAAGCAAATCCAAAGACGGAAGAGACTTCACGACGATTCGATAGTGCAAAGGAGGTGTCAGATTTTGTTTGAGAATTCTTAGATTCTCATCCAAACGATCGAGATCGAGCAAGACCACCGGTTTACCGGGACCGTTATTTTTCAATTCTTCATTGAGAATTTGAAAGTAAGGATTGAACGGCTTTCCCAAATCCTTGGGTTTGATAAAAAAGATAAAGAGTAAAAGGAGAAACGCGCTCCAAAGAAGGATCAACTTGGTTTTTGTAAATTTCATTCTTGCATCCCGTAAACGAGATTACTCAATAAGAATGAACATTGCTTACAAGTCTTTTCTCAGAAAAATAAAAAGAGAAAGAGAATCAAAGAACCACTCCGTCGAGAATCGAAGAAAGAGAAGATTCCAAGATCGTGTCGAGAGAACGTTCCTGGAAAACTTGCGGAGGAATCTGTTTCCCGTTTGTCAAAACCGCAAACCCGTGTACGAGACTCCAAAGAGTAAAAGAAAAACCAAGAGTGTCTCCACTTTTAAAAACCCCTCTGTTTTGTCCGTCTTCAATGATTTTATAAAGTCCCATAAAGGATTCCTTACTGATCGTCTGAAGTTCTTCCGGAACTTCAGACTCGCAAGCGAGAGTTCCGCCAAACATGAGTTCGGTTCTCCGAGGATGTTTTAGAGCCAGTTTCACATAACGTGATCCTGAAGAACGTAGTCTTTCGATCGGCTCGTCGCTACTTTCCCAAGCAAGACGCATCTCCTCCGCCAAATCGCTAAAACCGCGAATCGCAAGAATAAAAAGAAGATCGATCTTTCTCGGAAAATGTCTGTAAGGCGCCGCGTGGCTGACGCCGAGGTCGGCGGCGATATCGCGAAGACTCAAACCCTCGATTCCCTTTTTTTCCAGAATTTCCTCGGATTTGAGGATAATCGCTTTTTTGAGGTCTCCGTGGTGGTAAGACTCGGGAGTTTGTTTTTCCAAAACTTTCTTTTTAGAGGGTATCTTTTTTTTCATAACATGTTGTCGGTGACTACATTTATATGTTGACAGAATCAACATCGATGTTTACAGTGAAAACATACAAGTAAAAGGGGTCAATACCCTTTTTAGAGGTTTTATGAGAATCATAAACAAACTCTTTCATCAATCGAAAACGAATCCGCCTCTCTTTTGGAACGGGATAATAGTCGCGCTCAGCCTTTTTATTCTCCTTCCCGCGTTATTTATCGACCAAAGACTCGTGACCAACGCGCCGATCTGGCTAAAACCCGTCAAGTTTGCGGTTTCGACTTCCGTATATTCGTTCACACTCGTTTGGATTCTTCAATACATCCAAGGCAATGAAAAAACGATTCAAAAACTTTCCTGGGTGATTACGATCATGTTGATCATAGAAAACGTTGCGATTTACGGACAAGCGTTTCGAGGAGAACCCAGTCATTTCAACATAACGTCACCTTTAAACGGGATGATTTTCAGTATAATGGGGACCTCTATTACTATTTTATGGATTGCTCATATAGTAATCGGATTTTATTTGATTCGTCAGAAGTTGGAAAACAGAGCTTTGTTAGAATCTTTTCGTTGGGGAATGGGAATCGCCGCGCTGGGAATGATTCTTGGATTTTTTATGACTGTCCCAAGACCGGAACAAATCGAAGCGATGAAATTAGGAATTTTAAAGGCGAACGGAGGACATACTTTCGGTGGGGACGATGGCGGTCCCGGCTTGCCGATATTAGGATGGAGCACAATTGCGGGCGATATGAGGATTCCGCACTTCATAGGAATCCACGCGATGCAGATGATACCGATGCTCGCTTTGATTCTGGGAAGTTTGCATATTGCCGAAACGAATATAGTAAGATCGATTCGAAATTTTTCCGTCTTCTTAACGGGATTGATTCTGATCTTAACAGTGCAGGCTCTTAACGGAGAAAGCATACTATATCCTTCTCTTAAAATACAAATCGGATTTTATGTTTGTGGAATTGGAATGTTCGGAAGTTTGATCCTTCCGATTCTATCTAAAAAAAATATCAAGACGTCGATAAAAGGAGCTTAATCGTGGAACTATCGTTACTATTTCAAATCGTAAACAACACAGCACTCGCAGGATGGATTCTATTGATCGTTCTTCCAAACTGGAGATACACAAGATTGATTACAACTGGAATACTCGGGACCCTTTTATTCGGGGGAATATATTCCGTTTTAATAATATCCGGTTTCGGAAAAACACAAGGAAACTTCCGATCCTTGGAAGGAGTAACTCTCCTTTTTCAAAATCCTACCGTATTGGTAGCGGGTTGGATCCACTATCTTGCCTTTGATCTTTTTATAGGAACCTGGGAGAGCGCCAACTCTCAAAAATTAGGAATCTCACGTTGGCTCGTAATTCCCTGCCAGATAGCTACGCTTATGTTCGGACCTTTTGGACTTCTCAGTTATCTGTTATTAAGAGCGATTCTTAGAAAACCGATTCTATTGGAACAACCATTCGACTAAGAATTTTGGCCGCGCCGCTGCGCTATATTACGAATAAACACGTTATCCGAAATTGCGCAGGGCCGCGCTCTCCGCTCCGGTCAACAAATTGATATGCTGAAGAAAAAGAATTTATTTTCTCAGACAATTTGTTGACCCCGCATCGATCGCTCGCGGACGAAAAGAGAAAATCTACTTTATAAAAATATAAAATAGAATTCTATTTTAACCCGATAAAAACGTCGATTTGAGAGGATTCAGGATTGGAAGCCCTTTGATCATAAACTTCAAAATCGGATTGAAAGGCCCTTTTTGATTTCAGATCGGGGCTGGACCAAATTTTTTGCCAAACCGCGACCGCTACTGCAACAAGAGGACCGGTTTCGCTCGTAAACTTAGAATAACTTCCTTTTGGAATTTTCCGTAAGTCCATTCCAGCCGGAATCGAACTTATATCCGTAACCTCGACTCCGATCAGAATCCGGTATTTTCCCGTTTCATCCGATTCGTAATCCGTATAAACCGCAAGGATGTTTGCGGGTTCTTTTTTATTCGGAATCTTTTCCAAGATCCCTTCCGCAAAAAATCGATTCCAGAGCCCGGGAATTTTTCCGTTGCCGGACATTTCATCCTGGTTTTTGGTTACTTCCGAAATTCCGACGATTTGTATTTCATTTTTCGAAACGATGTCTAAACTCATTTATCTCCGTAATTCTTTAACGCCTTTTTAAGCAACTCGATGGCAACGAGTCATTTAAAAAAGGAAAAGAAGTTTTTTCTTTTTGATGAATCGATTGTAAAAGATTTGAATTCTTTTCTCTTGATCTTTTGTGCTTTTTTAAGCTCAGGAGAAAAGAATCATCAGCGTTTTTTCAAAACGTTCTTTAAGATTTCTTTTGTTTGAGGATGTGTAATCACTTGATAGTGAGAGGTTTCCAAAAGACAAAAAACTCTCGCTTCCGGATTTGGTTTTTTACGATACACCTTGTCGCTTAACAAAGTAAGGCTCGGCTTTTCAACGATCCCGTCTCCGATCCAAGAGGACCATTTGGATTCTTCTTCCGTAACAAGACTATAGATCTGAGTCGCGTCGATCTCATCCAATTCTCCGAAATAGGAATCATTTACATATCTCTGAATCTGCTTGTTTTGAACCCAGTCCTCGTCTCGAATGATTCCGTGAGAAAGATCCTTGATCGCGTCGCTTCTTTGATTTCCAATAAAACCGATGATGCTCACGGGAAGAATCGGAAGAGATTCAGCTCCCAACCCGAGCCAAAAACCGATCTTTTCGATATAAGATCCTCCATCCGGAGAATTGATTACAAGAGCGTGTCTTATTTTTTTTCCGAAGTCGCCATTCTTCTGCTTAGCCTGATAGAGAGCGCTTCTAAAAATCAACCCGCCTTGGCTGTAAGCAATGACGTCTAACGTTTTATCTTTAAGTTCCGAAGAGCTCAATAATTGTTCCATAAGCTCCAACATCGCTTTTGCGTTTGTGGAAAGATGAATCCCCGGATTAAATCGAAGATAGATCGGATAGTATCCGGATTCTTTCATCGTTTCGGAAATCGGAACCTCACCCTTTGCGTTCCAAAGTCCTTCGTCGCAAAACAATCCCGGAATACAAAGGATCAGATGAGGAAGTTCGGATTTTTTCCAGCCCTCGACGACTTCTTGATAACCGACATCCGCTCCGTCGATACGAAACGAGGCTTTGATATGCGAAGTGGTGACCATCCCTGCGAAGGATTCTCCAACGATACTGGAAACTGGAATATTTTCAAAAAGAGTACGTTTTACAACTACGTCCGCCATCTCAAGCGCGTCTAACGCTTGGTGCATCGCCTTTGCAGTGGAAGTAAGCGCCTGCGAAAGTCCCTGTTCCGTTTTTTCACCGGCGTTTTTAAGAGACTCTCCCGACTTGGAAAGAAATTCCGCGAAGCTCGTATCCTGTATCAAAGGAATGTCTGAGAGTTGGGAAAGTTGTTTCGAAGACCAATCGAAGGATTCAGTCAAGATGGAACGAACTCCTTCCAAAGTTCCTACAGAAGTATCTTTCGCAAGTTTCACCAATAGTTTACTCAGATCCATAGCTGGCTTCGTAGGTTTATAAGTCATTTCCGCTTCTCCTTCCATCGCCCGCGCAGTATAACCCGTAATTCTTCTTTGGTCAATGGATAAAATTTAAGAATTCGAATTCTATCGCAGACGAAGTCGCTTGATCTTGAAGTCGTTTTGGTTTCTATGGTGTCATGCGACTCTTGCTCATTCAACCTCCGGTTGAAGACTTTTATGATACGGATATCCGATTACAACCCATCGGTCTTTGTTATCTCAAAGGAGCCGTTCAAAAATTCTTACCCGATGTGGAAGTAATCATTCGTGATTTTCACAGGGGCAACGGAAGCAAACTCGCGGGAAGAAGAACTCTTCCCATTCCCAAAGAACTCAAATACTTAAAAGAATATTATCCGGTCGCGGATAAAAGTCCATTCTCCACTTTTTTTGAATACTTCCGTTTTGGAGCATCTTACGAAGACATCGCCAAGGAAGTAAGATCGATTCAACCGGATCTTATAGGAATCTCTTCCTTGTTTTCTCCTTACTATCGCGAAGCTTTGAAGACCGCGGCAGCGATCAAAGAAACGATCGACGTTCCGATTCTTATGGGCGGCTCTCACGTTTCGGCTTGTCCGGAGCTGATGCTTTCCGATGTAAACGTAGACTTTATCATCCGCGGTGAAGGAGAAAAACCGATCTGCGACTTTTTAAAGGAATTCAAAACCGAAAAACGTTATGCTACCATTGCTTCTCTCGGTTGGAAAGAAAACGGAAAGATGATACTCAATCCGATCGGGGAAAATTTTTCGATTCAAGAACTCCCGCCTCCGGATCTTTCTTCACTTTCAAAGGAACACTATCTTTTTGAGGGAAAGCCGATGCGTTTTATAATCACCTCGAGAAGTTGTCCTCATCGTTGTAGTTTTTGTTCGGTACATACTACATTTGGAACCAAGTATAGAAGAAACACTGTGGAAAATGTTTTAAACGAAATCAAAGATTCTTACAAACTCGGTTATCGAGTATTTGATTTTGAGGACGACAATCTTACATTTTTCAAACCGGAGATGAAACAACTCTGCGAAGAATTGATTCAAACCTTTCCCAAAAAAGACGTTCAATTTGTAGCGATGAACGGAATCTCTTATATCAGCTTGGATTCCGAACTTTTGGTTCTGATGAAGGAAGCTGGTTTTACAAACCTAAATCTTGCGTTAGTCAGCTCGGACAAGCTCGTAAGAGAAACCACCAAAAGACCGCATACGATCGAAAAGTATCTTCAAATCGTACAAGAAGGTTTTGCACTCGGCTTTCACATCACGTCTTATCAGATCCTCGGTCTTCCGATGGAAACCTTGGATTCTATGATTCAAACCCTTCAGTTCAACGCGGAACAACCGGTGCTCATGGGCGCTTCTCTTTTTTATCTCACTCCCAATTCTCCGATCGCGGCGGGCTTTCCCGAAAGAAACGAGTCCGATGTATTTTTATCCAGATTGACTTCGATGGCGATTCCCTCCGAACATTTTGAAAGAGAGGACATCTATTCCCTTTTTATCGTAACTCGAATTTTAAACTTTTTAAAGAGCGCACCGATTCCAAAAGACGAAATGGTTTCTCTTACCGATGCTCTTTCGATCTTAGAAAAATCGGGAGTTCGTTCTTTGATCGGAGTTAAGCTTTTTCAAAAACTCTTCCAAGAAAAAATTCTCTATGCTTCCACAAGTCGGGAAGAAGTTCCTTTAGAAAAATTTCGTCATTCGATATTGGAAATGGTTTTCAACGGCTTAGAAAGAATCACAACACTTTCCGGCGGAAAGATTCTTCTTCCCAATTGGAAACAAACGGAATCTTCGTTTCATACAAATTCCAATTTTCATTCAAGTTCGTTTTAAAAAATTCTAAAATACTCGGCTCTCTTTGTCTTCAAAAAGATTTTGAATCTTTGTACAAATCGGAATTCTTTACTACATTCTTCTTTGTATCATTTTTAGAATCTCGTAAATCCTTGACAGATTTTTAAAATGCGTTAATGATCCTTCGTTGATTCTTAAACTTTTATGAATATTCTGTTTCTATTTTTATTTTCATTTACGATCTTTGGATCCTATCTCGGGGTATTGCTCTGTTTCGGACAGCTTGTCTTGTCAAGAAAGACCGCGCTCAATCGATTGTTGGCGACGTTATTTTTAGGATTGGCTTGTTTGCAAGTCAGCGTCCTTTGTGTCACAACAAACGCTGAAGAATCGTTCCCATATCTCGTCCTTCTTTATCTGCCCGTTTTAGGAACGATAGGGCCCGTTCTCTATGGAATCCATAAAATCATACAGGACCCGAATTTTGAAAAAACCAAGTTTGGATTAAAAGAAAAACACTGGATTCTTCCCGGAATCCTTTGGTTATTCTACGCCGCGAGTTTCTTTGTTCCTAACATAACGATTCAAGAAGGAATTCGATCTTTTCTAAAAAACAGAGGAGCTTCTGATTGGATCTGTCTTTTCCCTCTGGGAATTCTGGTCGTATATCTTTTGGCGATTCTTATGGAGAGTAGAATGCTCTTTCAAAAGGAAATTCTTCGTAACGAGTGGACCGCGCGGGTTCTACTCTATATACTTTTTGCTACTACGATCAATCATTCCACAGCGGCTCTATTCTTATTTCATAAAAATGGAATATTCCTTCAGATGAGTTCCTCTTTGATGGCTCTCAGCCTTTGTATATCCTATCTTATCGGAAGAAAGTATCCTCAATATTTTCAAAACCTTCAAAGTGTAGCCAGAGAAAGCGCAAGAAAATATGCACGTTCTCTCTTGCAGGGATTGGATCTGAACGTAATTCGGGAGAATCTTCTCATCAGTTTGGAAAAGGAAAAAATATTTCGAGACGAGGATCTCACCTTATCAGCATTAGCGGAAGAACTCGCGCTTACGCCGCATCAACTTTCAGAATTCATCAATCAAGAGATGGGAAAAAATTTCGCGGCCCTCGTAAACGATTATAGAATCCAAGATGCTTGTGAACTTTTGATAAACGAACCTGAAAGATCGATCTTAGACATCGCGTATGAAGTCGGATTTCGAAGCAAAACTTCGTTTCACCGTTCTTTTCTAAAGGGAATCGGACTTCCTCCTTCCGAATATAGGGAGCAAAATACGAAAAAGCTTTTTTAATTTTAGAATCTAGGTTAGAATTTTCTAAGAGACCGGACCCGGTTTATAAACTGGGACGACGGATCCGACGAGCCAAGTTAGCATAAAGCCGAATTCGCAAAACTCGAAAGAAGGTGAATCATGAATGCTGAATTGAAAGTTGTAAAACCCTATGAGATTCTTTCCGAAAAGGATCGAACTAAAAAGATCATCCAGTGGATTCGTTTTTGGGATACAAAGATTCGAAATCGATTCCCGTTTCTTACAAAACACCAAGATACAATCGGTTTAGGAATCACTCTTGGATCCGCGTCGCTGATGATTCTTTTCGCAGGTCTTTATATCTCCGGGCAGATTCCATTCTGGCTATGCATCGCGTCTAACGCGATCTTTGCGTCCTTTCTTCACGAGATCGAACACGATCTTATCCACAATCTCTACTTCAAAGGAAATTCTAAGATTCAAAACTTTATGTTCTGGGTGGTTTGGCTTTTTCGGGCCAATACCGTAAATCCTTGGTTTCGTCGAGAGATTCATCTATTACATCATAAGGTTTCCGGAAATAAGGAAGACGTGGAAGAAAGAATGATCGGAAACGGAATGGCATTCGGCTTGCGAAGACTATTTACGATGATCGACGGAAACATGGCTTTGATTCTTCAGGGAAGAAACGTTGGAAAAGACGCTTATTCCTATCTTCGGAAAATTACGGCTCCTCGAATTATCGGACCTTACAGAGAAATATTTTTTATACTCTGGTATCTTTTTCTAATGCTAAATACATTCTATTTTTTGAATCTGATTACGGGACTTCCTTTCGGAAAACTTACCTTTTTAAATCCGGCATTTTCGGTTCTAAACACAATTGCGGTCGTATACCTCGTTCCAAATTGGATTCGTCAGACTTCAATTCAGATCGTTTCCTCCAATATGCATTATTACGGAGACGTTCCCAACGTTTACAACCAAACTCAGGTTCTAAATTCTTGGCTCGTCTTACCGTTTCATCTTTTCTGTTTTAATTTCGGAGCGACTCACGGAATCCATCACTTCGTGGTCAATCAACCCTTTTACTTAAGACAACTTACTTCGTTTTACGTTCTTCCAGCGATGAAACGTTATGGAATTCGCTTTAACGATTTCAAAAGTATGCTCCGAGGAAATTCTAAAAATCGAATCGAAAATCTTTCCGAATTTCCCAAATCGGTGGATTTCAAACCTCAAACATAAAATAAAGACGATCGATGCACATTCAGAACGACGTAAACCCTCACGAAAAAAAACAAGAGCGACCTCTCGACAAAGCCGAATCTACTTTTTGGCTTTTGGATCGGGTTTCTTCCATGAACTTCGCGGTAATCGCTGAGGGCGACGGCGACTTGAATCTGGATACGATTCAAAGAGCTCTCAACGTAGTGCAGACCAAACATCCGCTCGCAAACGTTAAAGTGGAATTAGGCAACGAGTTCCGCCTTACTTTCAAAACCGTTTCCGAAAAAAGAATTCCTCTCAAAATTCTCAAATTGGAAAACGAGATTTGGAGAAATCAATTAGCGGAAGAAATCATGATTCCTTTTTCGGAGGGTGAATCCCCTTTGATCCGAGCCGTGTTTTTTTCTTCCGTCTCCGGAAATTGGGTGTTGAGCGTGATCTTTCATCACAGCATCGCTGACGGAAGATCCGGGGCTCTGTTTCTTACGGAAGTATTGAAAGAAGCTGGAAATAATTTAGAAAATTCGAATATTCTAAATTCTAATAAATTACCGGATTCGGTTCTTTCTTTGTTGAAAGTCAAAAAGGAAATTTCGGAAGTACTCAAAAAACCAAACCCTTCCGAAGAAATTACGATTCGGATTTCCTCCCTGCCGACCTTTTCCAAGAAGAATCAAGAAACAAATCCCGTTTTAACGGGCTTTCAATTGACGAAAGAAGAATTACAAAACCTTCTTGTTCTCTGTAAACAAAAAGAAACTACATTGCACGGCCTTATCGGTGCAGCACAACTGATCGCATTATATTCTTTGTTTGAAACTACGGATCCGATTCTTCTCAATCTTTCTAATCCCGCGGATTTAAAACCGAATCTATCGCAAGAAGTCGCGAGTGAAACATTAGGGCTTTATATTACTCTTCTTACGTTAGGAATTGTCATTCAGAACCATTCGGATCCGTGGACGATCGCAAAGGAAATTTCCACCGGACTCAGGGCTCAGATTAGAAACGGAAACAATGACATTTCTTTTTACGAACTCATTCCTCCGGCCAATCAGATTTTGAGTAAACCGAACGGGATAAAAGTTCTTTCGACTCTTCTCCAAAGATTTCCGCAAGCGAGCGTTCTGAGCAACGTAGGAATTTTACCGGATTTGCCTAAGTTTTATAATTTCAGCGTGTCCAATCTTTCGTTTACGGTTCATCCTTCGCTGTCTCAATCCGTATTCGTTTCCGCGTCGACGTATCAAGGAAAACTTACGATTCTTCTCAATTACGATTCAAATCGATGGACGCCCGGAAAATTCGAAGTTTTTAAGAATCATTTCGAGAGAATTCTTAGAGAGATAAAAGTTTAAAATATAATTAGAATATTCTTCTTTTTTAAAGTATCCGCTATAGCGTCTCGATGTGTTCTGACCAGTGATCCAAACAAGCTTTGAGTTGAATCAAATCCAGAGGTTTAATCAGACAATCGTTCATTCCCAATGTGACGTATCTTTCCTTGCTGCTTCCGATCGCGTCCGCGGTCAGGGCAACGATGATCGGAAGTTCCGCATTTTCTTTTCGAGAACGAATCCATCCCGTTGCCTCGATACCGTCCACTTCGGGCATGTGGATGTCCATAAGAACGATATCAAAAATATCCAATTGCATCCTTTCGATCACTTCGCGACCGTTGTGAACGACGACCGGATCGTAGCCGAGTTTTTTTAATGCCCTTTCGATCAATAGGCAATTGGTCTCGTTGTCTTCCGCGACAAGGATACGCATTCTTTTCGGAACAACATTCGAATAGACTTCGTCCACTCCTCTCGTTTTTTCGGGTTCCAAAATCGTTTCCATTTCGGATTGGGACGCAATGTCATACACGATCGAAAACGTAAATTTAGAACCCATTCCTTCTTTGCTTTCCAGAGATAAGGTTCCGCCTTGCAATTCGATCAATTGTTTTGTAATGCTCAATCCCAAACCCGAACCGCCGAACTTCCTCGCAGTGGAAGAATCGCTCTGGGAGAATGCGTCAAAAACTTGTTTCTGTTTATCTTGAGGAATTCCGATTCCCGTATCGGAAACTATAAATTCGATGGAAACCTTGTCCTCGGCAATTTTTCTCTGCGATACTTTCAGAACCACATTTCCTTGGTTCGTAAACTTGATTCCGTTACCCGCGAGATTCCAGAGAATTTGTCTGAGCCTCAGCTGATCTCCGGAAACAAATTCTTGAATATCGTATTTACCTTCCAGATTGAATTCGATTTGTTTTCGTCTTGCGAGCGGATAAAAAAGATCGTGGATTTCGTCCAAGACCGAACGAATCGAAAACACTTCCTTATCTAAGACGATTTTACCGGCTTCTATCTTTGAAAAATCAAGAATGTCGTTGATGATTTGTAAAAGCGACTTCGCGGATCCGGAAAGAATTTTTGTATATTCTTTTTGCTCTTCGCTCTGTTTCGTTGTCCCCAACAACTGCACCATACCGAGAACTCCGTTCATCGGAGTTCTGATTTCATGGCTCATGTTTGCAAGAAAACTACTCTTTACCTTGGAAGCTTTTTCGGCCATTTCCTTTGCTTGGATCAGTTCCCATTCGGTCTCTCTTCTCTGTTGAATTTCTTTTTTGAGAAGAATTATATTCTTATGAATTTCTGTTTGAAGACCCTCTTTGAGTTTAAATTCCAATTCTTTAATTCTTTGTACGAGCATGATGGAAAATAGAATCGACTGAGAAATAAACGCCAATTTTAGAATGTGAAGAGATACAAAGTTGATAGGAATCGCTCCGGAGGCGCTCAAATTCATTATGATTCCGGCGGTCGGGAAAATCAGATGAATAAACAGAATGATCTTTGCGGACTTGAAACCTTCTTGAATTCTTAAAAAACAAAAATAAACTATGATTAGATTGTTTATAAGAATCCAGTAATATGAAAATTGATTTAGTTGAACCGGAGCAAGGATCGAAGCCGGAATCAAAGCCACGTTTACGATCGAATAAACGATAGTAACCACTTTGGCTCGTTTGCTTTTCTTTTCCGGATATAAAAATTCTAAAGAAAATAAAAACAAGAATAAGCTGGCGGCGTAGACCAGGATCAAAGTGACCGTAAGATAATATTTTCCGTATTCCGGTTTAAACAGGTTTAAAAATAATCCGTCCCAAGACGTTAGATACACCGTAAAGAAAGCTATCATCAAAAAATAATATAGATAAGATCGAGTTCTGAAGAAAAAGTAAAGGGAGAGATTGTATAAACTCATCGCAATCCCGAAACCAAGAGTCAGACCGACTATTACCAATCGAAATTGTTTTGTGAGACCGAATTTTTTTTCGGATTCGAGAACAAGAGGAATCCTAAGCGGAGTTCCGCTTCGAATCCGAACCGCGATCTGAATCGTTTCTCCGGGTCTCAGATAAAAATCCAGAGAAGGAAAATTTTCCTCATAGATTCGATTTGCTCCGGCTAAAATTTCGCGCGTCTTGAGTTCGTGTCCGTATTTGTAGTGAATGTCCACTTCTTCCAAATAGGGGTTGTAGACCTCGAATTCTCCGTTGAATTCCTTTCCGGTGTCATTTT
Organism: Leptospira tipperaryensis; assembly: GCF_001729245.1. Lineage (NCBI taxonomy): Bacteria > Pseudomonadati > Spirochaetota > Leptospiria > Leptospirales > Leptospiraceae > Leptospira > Leptospira tipperaryensis. The sequence continues at coordinate 3,770,439 of NZ_CP015217.1, forward strand.
CCAGAGGAATATAAAACCAAACGGTGTCCTTCGAAAATCCCAACGAGAACATATCCGAGGGAATATTCTGAAAATCTAATCCTGGATCTTGTGCGAAAAGTTTTTCTTTAAAGTCTTCCTTGCTTGCATCTTTAAAGTAATGCACGAAGGATCGAAAGTTGCCGAGATTTTGAAGTTGAGATACTTTTCCGTTCTCCAGAGCGGAAGGCTCCCCGGACAAAGTAGAATTGAGCAGCAGGGCCGCGCCGAAGAGTAGGAAGAATCTCATTTTGAAAGTAAAAGACACGATTAGAAACAGGTAATTTTGATATATATTCTCGTATCCGTTCTATGAGTAAAAAGGTTTTTTCGTTAGAAATTCTTTTTACTCATATTCGTATCAAGAGACGATCGATTTTAGAAGATTCCGGCGGTTTCGAGTTCGGTATCTTCCCATTTCAATTTCAAAATTAGGTCTTGAGATATAGGAATCGGATTCTTTGACTTCAATTTGTTAAACTTTACAATCCGAGAATTTTAGAATTCGACTCCGATGATCTTATCGATCATACCGTATTCCAGCGCTTCCTTTGCTGAAAACCAAGAATCTCGATCCGTGTCTTTTACCATCTTTTCCAGAGGCTGTCCCGTAGCCTTTGCCATGATTTCGTTTAACAAATCCTTTTCCCTTTTAACGGACTCGGCAAAAATTCGAATATCTTCAGCCGGCCCTTTGAATTCTCCCATAACGTGGGGTTGATGGATCAAAATTTTACTGTGGGGATATGCTGAACGATTTCCCTTGTCGCCGGAAAGAAGTAAAACCGCGCCGAATGACATCGCCATTCCTAAACAGACGGTATAAACCGGATTATGGACGCTTTTCATTACGTCCAAAATCGCCAAACCGGCGTAAGTCGATCCACCCGGAGAATGAATGAATAACGTGACGGGTCTTGTCGGATCGACCGCTTCCAGATATAAGAATCGATCGATCAGATATCTCGCAGAGTTATCGTTTACTTCGCCCCAGAGAAAAACTTTTCTTTGTTCCAGATATACATTTTCGATCTGTCCGTTCGGATAGAATTGAGTCGCTTCCAAATTCTTCTCCTATGCAGCAAACGCAAGCGTCAAACGGGCTTCCGGCCGAAACGTCTCGCCGATTCCGTCTCTGAGAATATTTTTCAAATGGAGATGTCTTTTTTTGATAAAAGAAAGAGTTTTCCCTTCCGACTTTGAAATTTCGTCTAACGTAAAATTTTTGTAGTAATAAAGTTCGATCAACTTTTGATCCGCCGGATCCAATTTTTTAACGTTTTTAAGAATCGTTTCATAACATTCTTTTTCTAAAAAAGTGGAATGCAACTCTTTCGAGTTTTGATCGATCCGATTCGGATCCACAAAAACCAAAGTCTGACTTTCCTTCTTTCTCAAAATACGATCTCCGTGTTTGATCAACACCCTCTTGAGCAGGGAAGGAAACGCAGCCGGAGTAGTGATCTTTTCGAGATTTCGATAAAGATCCCAAAAAGATTCCTGAACCACGTCTTGAGAAAGATCCTCGTCTTTAAGAATCTTCGACGCAAATTTCACCGCAAAACGAGAAAACCGTTTTTGTAAAACGTTCCAAGCTCGCAGATCTCCGGACTTAGCCTTGTCCAAAAGTTCGATATAGGATTTGTCTTTCATACAATCTAATGTCCCGGCGATGGCCTATTTGGTTCTTAAAAAACGATCATTCTCCGAGGATTTTTTAAAAAAAGGATTTTTCTTCGATCTAAAAATCCTCGGAGAAACGAGAATCTACTTTCTTCCCTTATCCTTTAGCCTGCTCCTCAAAGCCTTGGCCATTTCTTTGTCCTTTTGTTTTCTTTTCTGAGCCTCGATAGGATCCGTTTGAACCTTGTAAGCCTGCAATTCTTTCAGAAGTTTTCGATAGGACGCATAACGTTCCTCCTGAATTTTTCCCTCTACGATCGCTGCTTGAACGGCACAACCCGGTTCTTCTCGATGTGAACAGTCTCGGAAACGACATTCTAAGGCAGCGGAAGCGATCTCGGGAAAGATGAGTTCGATCTCGTTCTCGTCTCCTCCCGAAAAAAGACCAACTTCTCGAATCCCGGGATTGTCCATCAAAATCCCGCCCTGGGGCAAGAGAAAGAGTTCTCGGTGAGTCGTGGTATGTCTTCCCGTTCCATCACTGGTTTTAACCGAGTTCGTTTTCTGAACCTCGGCGCCTAACAAAGAATTGATGATCGTGGACTTACCGGCTCCCGAAGAACCCAAGAACGCGATCGTCTTTCCGGGTCGGACAAATTCCATCAGAGTTTGTGTTTGCGAAAAGTCCAAAGCCGAGATCAGAATCACCGGAACGTCTCCCGCGATTTTTTGAATCTCTAAAAATCTGCTCTCAGGATCCGGACAAAGATCGCGCTTGTTCAAAACGATTGCGACTTCGGCGCCGCTCATCTTAGCCAAGAAGAGATAACGTTCGATTCTTCTTGGACTGTAGTCGTTGTCGAGGCCCATGATCACGAGAAGCAAATCGATGTTAGAAGCGATTGCCTGTGATTGATTCCGTTTCCCGGGATTGGATCTTTTTAATAACGTTTTTCTCGGAAGAATTTGTTCGATGATACAGAGATCGTCTCCTTCGATTTCTCGAACAAGAATCCAATCTCCCGTAACAAGAGATTCTCCGGTGGATAACAAAGCGCCGGATGAGATCCCGCGACGTTCTCCGAGATATGTTAGAATTTTAGAATATTCTCCATAAACCGATAGAACCCGTGCGGGAATAAGATCGACTGAGGATTCCGAGGGAAATAATTCCGGATTCCAGCCGTACGAGGCGAGTAGTGAATTTGATTGTGACATACGATTCCTTCTGATTTTGAAATAAATATGGAACTCCCTACCCTTTTTCAGGATTACGTGGAGTTAGAATTTCAGAATGGAATCAAACAATCATATTCAGTTTTACGAATCTTAGTATCGATAATTCCCGCGTAGAATGTCAATCAAAGAATGGTCGAGTGAGAGAACTGAATTAGAAAAACGTAAATCTCGATTCTCCTTTGAAAAGAAGCTTCCGATCCGCCGGTATTTTCCTATAAATTCCGTTTAAGACATCGAATCTCAACATCAAGGGAATCTCTCTTTTTCGCGAGTATCCGGCCGGTTTGTCAAAATATTATCGATTCTTAGCTAGTTCTTTCACTATTTTTCTTGCAATATTTTCCTTTTTTGGAAATATTTTGCCAATTTAACCCAGGCAAAAACATTGATTAAAAAAATTTCACAATCCATAGAAAAGATCAAAGGTCAATACGATACGATCGTTATCGGTTCCGGTTACGGCGGTGCAATCGCCGCGTCCCGTCTCTCCAGAGCGGGAATTGAAGTCTGTCTTTTAGAAAGGGGAAAAGAGATTCGGCCCGGAGAATTTCCAAATAAGGAAATCCATGCCTTTGAAGAAGTACAGGCAAACTACGAAGATAAACATATCGGCCACCAAAACGGACTCTATGATTTTCATTTTAATAAGGATATCAACGTTCTTGTGGGTTGCGGTTTAGGCGGCACTTCGCTTATCAATGCAAACGTAAGTCTTCGAGCCGTTCCGGAAGTTTTTCAGGACGTTTGTTGGCCCGCGAATATCCGCAAAGAGGCAAAGGATCACGGATTGGATCCTTACTATTCCAGAGCCGAGGAAATGCTTCGCCCGAATATAGTTCCCAAATCCCCCAAACTCCCAAAACAAGAAGCGCTCAAAACTTCCGCTGCTTATATCGGAAAAGATTTTTATCCGACTCCGATCAACGTCACCTTCGAATCCAAGATCAATCACGTCGGAGTTCAACAAGACGCTTGTACAAACTGCGGTGACTGTGTTACGGGTTGTAACGTTTCTTCCAAAAACACGACGTTGATGAATTATCTTCCAGACGCCGCCAACTTTGGCGCTCAGATCTTTACCGAAGTCAAAGTCAATTATCTCGAAAAAAAAGACGGATATTGGCTGGTTCACTTCATTCCTCTCGGACTCGATCGTGAAAAATTCAGCAAGGACGAACTTTTTATCCGAGCAAACACGATCATTCTTTCGGCGGGAGCCTTGGGTTCTACTGAAATTCTTCTTCGATCCAAAGAGAAAGGTCTTAGCCTTTCCGATGCGGTCGGAGTTCGCTTTAGCGGGAACGGTGATATGTTAGGTTTTTCTTATAATGGAACCGCCAAGATCAACGGGATCGGCTTTGGAAATAAAAAACAAAATGGAAACGGTGCGGTCGGTCCTTGTATTACGGGAGTGATCGATACTCGAAAGGGCGCTAAACTAGAAGACGGAATGATTATCGAAGAAGGATCGATCCCGGGCGCGATCCGCGGTCAACTGCCTGCGATCTTTGCGCTTGGTTCCAAATTTACCGGAGTCAAAACCAAAAAGGGTTTTGTTACTTGGATTCTTGAAAAGATTAGAATTTTCGTAAGTTTCATTCTCGGTCCGTTTCACGGAGCCGTTCGTAACACGCAGACTTATCTAGTTATGGCGCACGACGGAAATGACGGAAAGATGTTTTTAAAAGACGATCGTCTTCGTATTTCTTGGCCGAACGTCGGTAAAAAACCGATCTTCGAAAAGATCAGCAACATCTTAAAAGAATCCACGATTCCTCTCAAAGGAACCTATATTAAGAATCCCGTATGGAACAAATTGACGGATCAAGATTTGATTTCAGTCCATCCTTTAGGCGGATGTCCGATGGGAGAAGACGCGGCTTCTTCGGTCGTAAACGAAAACTGTCAGGTCTTTTCCGGAAAGAGCGGAGCTGTGACACACAACGGACTTTATGTAATGGACGGTTCCGTAATCCCTCGATCCTTAGGAGTCAACCCGCTTCTTACGATCTGCGCGATCTCGGAAAGAGCCTGCGAAAAACTCGTTTCTGAAAAAGGACGTAAGATCGACTACAGCCTTCCTTCTCATCCGAAAAATACGGACGTGATTGACGAATCCGTTTTAGGAATCGAATTCACCGAATGTATGAAGGGATTCTATTCCACTCAATCGAAAGAAGACTACGAACGGGGATTTCAGATCGGCCAGGACGAAAAAACTTCTTTCGAATTCTTGCTCACGATTCGTAGCAACAATCTGGAGAAGATGGTCGCCGATATTGAACACAAGGCTACGTTATTCGGAACCGTAAGAGCTCCTTTTATTTCCAAGGACGTCATCACGGTTACCAACGGAGATTTCCTACTCTTTGTCAACAGAGAAGATCGTATCGAAACCAGAAACATGGTTTATAAGATGATTCTTCAAACCGAAGAATCGAAACGTTATCTTTTTGTGGGAGCCAAGTGGGTTCAGAACGACGGACTCACAAATATCTGGAGAGATACGAGCACACTTTTTGTAACGATCTACGACGGAGAAACGGAAACATCTCCGGTTTACGCAAAAGGAATTCTCCACATTCTTCCCGAAGACTTTGCAAAACAGATGACCACTATGAAAGTCATCAACTCCAAATCGATCGCGGATACGGTTAAGGGAATGGCGAAATTCGGCGCCTTCTTTACGGGAGCTCTTTACGACGTTTACGGCGGCGTTGCGAGTGCGATCGTTCCATGGGACAAGGACGCGCGCCCAAGAACCAAAAGACCTCTTCGTGTTTCAGCGCCGGAAACTTATTTCTTCAAAGCGGACGACGGAGCGGACCTGAGACTTTTGAGATACAAAGGAGGAAACAAGGGCCCGGTTCTTTTATCTCCAGGTCTTGGAGTTTCCAGTTTGATCTTTAGCATCGATACGATCGACACAAATCTTCTCGAATATCTTTTTGAAAACAAATACGACGTTTGGATGTTCGATTACAGAACCTCGATCGCACTTCCTTCGGCTCCTCTTCCAAACACGGGGGACGTGATCGCGACGAAGGATTATCCCGCCGCGGTAAACAAGGTTCGCGAACTCACCGGAGTCGATAAGATTCAAGTGGTGGCGCATTGTTTCGGAGCGACGACGTTTACGATGGCCTTACTCGCGGGAATAGAAGGAGTTCGTTCCGTCGTGCTTTCCCAGGTTTCAGCCGATGTCGAAGTTCCGACCTCGATGGATATCAAAGTTGGATTGCACACCGCAGAAATGATGGATCTGGTCGGAATCAAGGATCTGACGGCTTATACGACGGATCACGCGGATTGGCTAAACAAATTTTTCAACTCGGCTCTCGCTCTCCAGCCTCAGTCTTTCTTTTCACACGACGTAAACCCGGTGAGCAGAAGAATCTCGTTTCTCTATGGAAGTTTATACAAATTAGATAATTTGAATGAAGAGACTTACAGATACGGCCTCGGAGAAATGTTCGGAGTCGCGAATATCAAAGCCTTTGAACATCTTTCCAAGATGATTCGCGCGCATAAGGTTGTGAATGCGGAAGGAGGAGACGCTTACGTTCCGCACATAGACCGGTTGAATCTTCCGATCACATTCATTCATGGCTCGGAAAATCAGTGTTATCTTCCGGAGAGTACGGAAAAAACCTACCAGACTTTGATCAATCGTTTCAATCCGTCCCAGTATGCGCGTCACGTGATACCGGGTTACGGACATATCGATTGTATCTTTGGAAAAAACGCCCACAAAGACGTATTCCCGTTTATACTTCAGGCTTTGAAAAAATACTGAAGACGAAAGGAAATATTAGAATTTTTTAAATCTCTTTTACGGAAGGAAGAATGTCAAACAGCAACGTGCAACAATACGACGCAGTCGTGATCGGATCCGGATTCGGCGGTTCCATAAGCGCCTTACGTCTTTCGGAAAAAGGCCAAAAAGTTTTAGTTTTAGAACGTGGTAAAAAATATACTCCGGGAATGTTCCCCAGAGACGTTCAGAATGTGAACAACCTACTTTGGCGTTATCCAAAAAAGAAAAAGTCCTTAGGACTTTACGAACTGAATTTTTTCAGCGGCCTTGGAACCGTAACCGCTTCCGGTCTCGGAGGCGGATCTTTGATCTACGCGAACATTCACATTCGTCCTGATGACGCGGTCTTTCAAGATCCGAGATGGCCTGCGCCTTTCAATCGAAAATATTTGGATCCGTATTACGATAAGGTCGCTTCCAAACTCGACGTAAAACCCGTTCCGGCGGAATGGGATCTTCCGAAAAGAAATAAGTTCAAAGCGGCCGCGGACCTAAACCGACATCCTTACTTTGATCCGGACGAAGCGGTGAGCTGGTTAAAACCGGCGAGGCCGAATCAAGCAGTTTGTCAACGTTGTGCGGAATGCGAATTCGGATGTAACCACGGAGCCAAGAATACATTAGATTATAATTATATTGCCGACGCTCAAAAAAACGGAGCCGTGTTTCAAACGGATTCTTTAGCCTCGCATATCGCCCCCGATCCAAAAGGCGGTTATATCGTTTATTATGAAAACACGGTAACGGGCGAAAAATATTCCGTCTACGGCAAGAGAGTTGTTGTTTCTGCTGGAACCTTAGGAACCAACCGAATCCTTCTAAACAGCAGAGACTATTACAAAACATTGCCGAATCTGAGCAAACAACTCGGAAAAGGTTATTCCGGAAACGGAGACTTTTTGGGTGGAATCGAATCCAGTAAAACCGATCTCAAACCTTGGGACGGACCGGACGTGACAACGGTGATCAATTACTTTCCGAACGGATTTCAATATACGATGGCAGCTCCTACGTTTAACGAACCCGTGATGACGGTTCTTGCTTCGTTAGGAATCGCAAAACCAAATTGGTTCTTAAGAATGATCGGTCCTCTTTTTTGGAAAAGTCTGAAATGGATTCTTCCCTTAATCTTTAAAAAGGGATGGATCTCAAAACCTTTACCTCCGGGCGCTCCCGGTGCGGGAGATCCGACTTATATGACGAACCTCTTTGCGATAGGAAGAGACAACGCAAATGGAAGAATCGTTCGTTGCGGAAAAGACATAGACGTAAAATGGAATTACTCAAAAGAGAATCAAACTCTCATCCAAAATATGACGGCTTCCATGCAACAAGTTGGAGACGCATACGGTGGACAATTTGGTCCTCTCGCGACCTTTCTCTTATTCAACCGAATTCTATCCGTACATTCCATGGGCGGTTGTCATTTGGGGGCCAACCCGGATAAGGGAGTGGTTTCCGAAAACGGAGAAGTCTTCGGTTATAAGAATTTATTTATCGCCGACGGATCCGTGATTCCTTCTTCCATAGGGTTCCACCCCGTGATGACCATTTCCGCAGTGGCGGAACATACGGCTGCGTCGATTTGCTCCAATCTATAAGGATTTCGAAACTGCAATATCGATATATAATTCGAATAAAAGAATCCCTTAAGATTCTAATATAACAATTGACACAGAATTAATGTATTCTAAAATTCTAATTTAGAAATATTGATATTACTATCTGAGAAATAATACCAAGGCGGAAATGATCGCGAAATTCCCTTTGGTATTATTTAGATAAAAAATCAAACGAAACCCAATATATAAAAACAAAAGTCGATTCAACCCGTAAAAGCCGATTTTTGAGATATCAACCTACCATCTAGTTCAATACAAAAGAAAAAAGGAACTCACGTAAATGCAACAAAATCAACTTTATATCGATCTTGGATTGTCTGAAGATAAATACAGTCAGGAAGTAATCGCGGGACAACAGGTCTACACGAGTAGTTTTTTAAGAATCTATGATTTAGTAGTTTTGCATATCATCAGTCGATGGTTCTGGCGTTGTCCTCCGCAGAACATGGTCCAACTCTACAATAAACATCTAAGCGCCAATCACCTGGATATCGGAGTAGGAACGGGTTATCTTCTTCAAAAGGCAAAATTCCCGGTGGTAAAACCGAAAATTTCCGTGATGGACTTAAACGCAAACAGCCTCATGGAAGCCCGAAAACGTCTGTCGGATCTCGCCGGAGAATTCAACGCGTATCGAGCCAATATTCTCGAGCCGATCAACACAAAGGAGAAATTCGATTCTATCGGATTGAGTTTTTTGTTTCATTGTGTTCCGGGTGCGATCCGGGAAAAAGCATCGACCGCATTTAAGAATCTTCTTAAAATCCGAAACCCTGACGGAGTGATCTTCGGGTCGACCGCTCTACACGACCTTGGACAAACCCATTATCTTTCTCGAAGAGGAATGAAAAATCTAAATCGAAGAGGAGTTTTTCATAACACACAAGACACCTTTTCCGACTTAGAAGCGGCCCTCAAAGAGAACTTTAAGGACTATGAATTGTATGTTATCGGTGCGATCGCATTCTTCGCGGGAAAAAAGGCGAAGTAAAAGAAGAATCAGCTTGAAACCGGACTTGGATAAGTCCGGCGACGAGTTCAATTTCCGCAAAATCAATACATTCAATAAATTGAATTTTCTTTCGACTTAAAGGAAGATTCAGTAGATCGGATTCGCTTCCAATCGTTTCAGATCCGTCTTCGCCTCAAGTTCCTGAAAAATTCCCTTTGCCATCGAAATACGTTCTTGGTCTTTGAGAAGTTGGCCGATTTCATACAGAGCGGTAGCATATTCCCAGCGATTGAGCGTATTGGAAAGAAAGAATTCAGCTTCTTTGAAGATAGATTCAGCTTTTTTAATATTCCCTGAATAAAATTTTAATTTTCCTTTGAGGACCAATGCGGGGCCGTAAAGATAAGGTAAGGACTTACCCAATTTTAATCCATTCTTTAAACCGTATTGAATGATTTTGGTCAAACTTTTATCGCCGGTTTCTCTTTGTGCATAAAGCGCGGCTTCCGCGAGATAGACGTTTCCGATTTGAAGTTGAGGAAACTTTACTTCACATCTCAAAAATCCTTCGTAACTTCGTTTCGACCAATACGCGGCTTTTTCAGCCCATCCTTCGTAGATCGTAAGTTTGAGAAGTTTATTGATCGTGGAAAGTTCGTTCATCACGTCGTTTTCTCCGGCCGCTCTTTCCGCCTCGAACATCAATCTCTTTTCCAAATCCAACGGATCGACTTCTCCGAGAAGATATCCGAAATACGGAGACCAGATTCGCGTCCATCGCAACTGAAGTTGCGCTCCTAAATCGCTCGCCAATTCACCGATATCATCAAAGTATTTTTTAGCGGTTCTAAAATCGGATTGGAAATAATATAGAAATCCGCCGGAAGAAAGCGCGGAAAGTAGATCCCATTTTTCACCGACTTGTCTATAGATCGCGACCGAATCGTGAAGATACGGAAGACCTAAGTCGGGACGATTTTGCATCATGTAGTAGATCCCGTGAACCAAAAAGCCGATCGCCCTTGCATAAGGATCTCCGGTTTTTTCAGCGAGTCCCATTCCTTTGCTTAAAAAATGTTTCGAAGGCCCGAAAAGATTCAATCCGAAGAATACCTGACCTAACGCACATTCGGCGAGCGACTGGCGGACCGGATCGTCGAATCTTTGAGTCGCGTTGTACTGAGTAAATACGGACCAACCGAATTTTTTGATGTCCTTCATGATATATAACTTAGCGAGAGTCACTAAAATGATACATCTCAGTCGTAGTCTTTCGGCTTTATTCGTGGACGTATAAGAGGAACCAAAAAGAGAAAATCTAAGAACAAAAGGAATTTGTAATACGATTTTAAATATCGTATCCGGCCTGCTTCCCGGCGCTCGAATTCCCGTAAAACGAAGCGCGGTTTCCAGGGTTTCCATCGCTCGCGCGATATCATCCTGTTCTTGATAAACCTGACCCAAACCGGTATAAGAACGTACCTGATTTAAAGTGGATTTGTCTTCCAGACATTCCTGAAAGAGCGCTTCGGCGTTAGAATATTCCCCAAGCTGACGGTGTACGTGGGCCAACTCTTGTTTGATCTCGTAATAAAGATCGCTCTTATTCTTTCCGGCCTGAGCGATCATTTCCAAAACTTGACGATAGTGATAGATCGCATCTCGGTTTGCATATCTGCTTCTTGCTTTACGAGCGGCCATCAAAGAATATTTGGAAGCCTTTTCGTAATCGGCGCATTGCTGATAGTGAAACGCAAGAATGTCGGCCATCTCCACTACGTTATCTTCATTCTCTTCTTCTATAAAGGACGCGATTCGTTTGTGCAAATCCTCTCGCGTAGAATGTAGAAGTGTATTGTACACGATGTCTCTGATTACTATATGTTTGAAAATATACGTAAGCGGATCCGTTATCTCCAGAGGAGTTAGATCCAATCCTTCCAAACTCTGAAGAATATTTTGAATCTCCGAACGGAATTCTACGGGTAGAAGATGATTTAAGGTCTGCACGTTGATCAAACGGCCGATCACGGAAGCGGTCTTTAATACGATCTTCTCCCTTTCTTGTAAACGATCCACACGCGCCAGCAAAACGTCGTTGAGAGTGTTGGGGATTTGAATGTCTCTTGTGGTTTCCGAAGGAGAAAGAGTTCCATTCTCCAATTTTTTCAAAGTTCCCTCTTCGATCAAATTGTGAACGATAGATTCGAGAAAGAACGGGTTTCCGCTGGATCGATTTAGGATCTGATCCAAAAAATCTTCCTGGGTCGTATCCATTTTGAATTTATGAACGAGAAAATCTCTTGCTTCTTCGGGTTTGAATTCTTTCAAACGAATGAGTTCCTCGTTCGGAGCGACGGATTCTTCCGCAAACTGTCCTTCGGGCCGGGAAACCAAAATCAACATCGCCTTCATCGAAGGAAGTCTCGACGCCAATTTTTCCAAAAGACGGCTGGAGAGTTCGTCGATCCAGTGAACGTCTTCGAAAATCAACAAGAGAGGTTTTCGCTCCGCGCGTTCTTGCAAAAGAGAAATGATAATTTCGAAAAGTCTTTCGTTCTTTTGTTTTCTATCGATCTCGCGAGTCAAAGGATCTTCTTCTACAGGAACTCCCATCAAAGCGACTAGCGCTTTCGCCCAGGCGATATCAAACGAATTCAATTTTTCTAATGCACTTTCCGCCTTAGAAACTCGGGTTTCGATAGAGTCGTCTTCAAAGATTCCCAAAAATAAACTAAGCAATTCTTTCCAGGGATAGAATGGGGTAAACTTTTCATAAGGATAACTATAGCCGATGAGGATTTCGACTTCTCTATCATACGCCTGATCGATAAAAGTATTGGTCAATCTGGACTTTCCCAACCCTGCGTCTGCGATGACTCGACATACGACACCACCTTTTTGCATCGAAGTATCGAGCATCTTGTGAAGACGATCGATCTCCTCTTTTCTACCGATCATCGGATCTCTGTATTGAATGAGTAGGCCCGGAATATTTTTTTGTTCACCGGTAAGTTGAAAAACCTTCTTAACGCCGCTTACTCCCTTGAGTTCGATATCCCCGATTTCATGAAAGGTAAAATTCTTACCTAATTTATTTTTGGTTTGTGAATCGATTAGAATTCCAGTTTGTCCAGAGAACGTGGAAAGGCGAGCCGCGATATTCATCATCTCGCCGATCGCGGTAAAATCCTTTCTAAAAGGAGCGCCCAAATCTCCGCAATAGGCCATTCCCGTGGAAATTCCGATTTGAAGATTTTTGGCAGCCGGAAAATTGGAAGCCCCTTCCGTAAGTCGTAACGCAAAACGTGCGGCCAGAGCTTCCTTATTTTCCAAAGCCGCCGGAGCTCCGAAAAGAATCAAAAAGAGCGCGCCCTTATCGGATAAATCGATGAGAACAAAAGTGCCCGTACAAGCGGCTACGATACCTTGTACATATATGAAAAAATCGTTAAAACTTTTAGAATCGGTGCTGGATTCCAATGGAGAATCTATATGAACAAACGCCGCGGCGACTTCTCGATAATCGCCGGAAAACGCCCTGTGAACGTTCGTGATTCTTTGATATAACTCAGGAACGATAAAACGTTTGCAACGTCTGAAAAAACGTTCCGAAGAAATTCTATCCGTCGTCGCTCTAGAAGGAGGAACGTAGTCGTTGTCGATTCTTTCACAATCGATCAAGCGTACAAATTTAGAATTGATACTTTCTCCTGTTTTCGAATCCGGAAGAAGATCCCAGAGTTTTGAGCTGAGAATGATTTCTCCGCCTAACGCTAATTTTTCGGCGGCGATCGACTCGTCGATGGGACCTCCCGCGATCACCGCTCTTAAAAAACGATCCGGATCTCCCAAAATAAATTCGTTATATTCTCCGTAACCGAGACCTACTCTTGCGGGTAAATTTACGATTTCTCCTAAGAGTTGATTGGAACTGTATTCCGAAATCGAATTAAAGATTCCTAATGCACAATTGGCGACGCGTAACGCGGTTTCCGAATCGGTTTCTTCCTCTTTTTTTTCGAAACTTACGAGCACCGAATCTCCCGCAAACTGATAAACGGCTCCTCCCCATTGATGCATGTGTTCCAAAAGGGCGGTGTAGTAATTTGAAAGAACGGTTTGTAATGCGTCGATTCCCCTTGTACCTTTTGCCGCGAGAGCCAAGGTGGTAGGAGTAAAACCGACGACGTCAAAAAAGAGAACCGCGCCCTCGAAGGACTGAGAACGCTGAAGTTTCGATTCGTTGGAATCTGCCAATTTCCGGACTACTGAAGACGGAAGATAAGGTCTGATCAGTTCAAGTGTGTCTTTGATGGATTCCGTTGCACTATTCATAATAATCCTAAAACGAATGTTATTTTTGTTTAATTAATTCTGTAAGGCTGTTAGACGAAGAATTTTGACCAATTATTCCCGGTATTGTCCTTTTGCTTGCAGAATTGTGATTTTTATTAAAGTTTTGGCGTCGGCTTTATTCCGGTAATTCCCTCCGCAACCCGCTCCGAAAGCGCCGCAATCGTCATCGAAGGATTGGCTCCGATCGCAGTCGGCGCAAGACTTCCGTCGGCCACGTAAAGGCCCTGATACGAAAAAACCTGCCCGAACGTCTTCGGTTCCGCGGAAGTCACCGCATTCGTCTTAGAATTTCCGAGGACACAACCACCTAACGGGTGCACGGAGACGTTATTGCGAATCGGCCAAGCCCAAGTCGGCATTGCAAAATGAGCCTTTGCCTTTACGAAGGACGCAAAATTCTTTGTTACATCCAAAATTGCTTCGTAGAGAGGCATACTATTCTTCTGAGGCCATTGCAGTTGCAGTCCTCGTTTTCGATCCAGAACCATTCTTCCGTCCGAACGATCCACCCCCATACAAAGTAAAACCAGAGATGTATAAGAGACGTCCCCTTTCATCAACTCGCTCATGAGATAACCGATTCTTCCGAATATTTTTCCGCTGAGAAAACGTCTGAAAAGTTCTCCTATCATGTGAAAGAAAAATCCGATTCTGAAAATAAACGGAATCGCCGCCTCTGCAAAATATGCAGCAAAGACCGGATAACTCGCGTCCTCAAGAACGAAAGCTTTATTGGGATCAAAATTTTTGAAAAGATTGTAATCGGTATACTGAGTGATCACCGGTCCGTAGTTCGGATCAGCGGGTTGTGTTCCCTTGGTCGCAAAGGAAAGAAAGTCTCCGTTTCCGGAAAATTGTTTTCCGATATGTTCCGAAATATCGGGAAGGGTTTTGTATTCGTCCTTACACTTGAGAAGAAGTTCGGTGGTGCCTAACGTTCCCGCGGAGACCACGACTCTTTTTGTAAGAACGGATTCAAGTCCTCGATTGGTCGAAGATAGATCGAGAAAATAGATTCGATATCCGTGTTCTCCGTGAGCGGACGGATCGTCGTTTCCTTCGGAAGAAACGGGAACGATTTTTTGAACGAGATGTTCCGTACGAACATCGGCTTTGTATTTATTCTCGGCAACAAACAAGTAATTCAGATCCAACGTATTTTTAGAATGTGTGTTACATCCTATATCGCATTCCGCGCAGTAAGTACAGGAAGTCTGAACGGCTCCGTAACGATTTTTTTCCTGAAGTCCGATTTCAGTCGGTTTTTTAAAATCGTTTCCAAAGAATACGTTGATATCGGCGAGTTTGGATTCTCTTCCTTGAGACTTCGCGAACTTTTGATAGAGTTCGGCGCGTACGATTCTTCTTCTTGGATCGTTGTTAAGCGGAATCGGCCGAGACCCCAAAACTTCCTTTACAATTTTATAATAGGATGTAAGGCTTTTCTTTTTTACAGTGGCCGGCCATCTTTCGTCGAAGATATGTTCCGGCGGTTCTAAAAAGACGTTTGCGTAGATCAGAGATCCTCCGCCGAGTCCCGCGGACAAAACTACGTCCATATTCGGATAATTACGAATATCGAATAGACCCGTTTGGTTTAGTTTCGATAGTTTGCCCGGTCTTATTTTTGTCTTATTTTCTTCCGGAACGTTCCAGAAGTTTTTGGCCATATCGTGCGGAGAACGCGGGAAAGAGCCTTTTGGATAACGTTTTCCCCGTTCCAGGATCAAAACCTGACCGGGCCATTTTTTACTCAACCTACAACCGTTTACGGCTCCCCCGAAACCGGTGCCTATCACAACCGCTTCATATTTTTTCATTACAACCCCGATTATTATATTAATATATTAAAATAAACTAAATTCAAAACGATACAGAAGATAAATTCCTATAATCAAGGCTCCCAAAAAGGAGGAAACGGAGAATAGAAAATGAAACTTTTCCCAGTTATCCAAGGAACGAAATCCTTTGTAACTCCGTTTCCAAGCCCATTTTGGAAGGTCTTCCAGTTCATCGCCTAACTTATGAAGATCGAAAATTGTGATCGCCAACAAGACGAGCGTGGAAATCAAAAGGATCGGTTTTATAAATCCGGAAACTCTGCAAAAAAGGTCTTCGAAAAAACCTAAGTTTCCCCAGCACACGAACGTACGCACCGTGACCCAAACCACCAAAATCGGCAAGCCGGCAAAAACGATGAGAATCTCTCCCCAAATCGAATTTCGTTTAACTTTACGTTTTCTCTTTTTACGAGGGTTTTCTTCGTTTACCGCTTCTACCATAAGTCGTCTCCGTTATAAAGTTCGATTTGTTTTCGAGAATCCTCGTCCTGAAAATAACCGAGGGCCTTCCAGACTTCCAAAGAAACGGTTTTATAAACCTTCCAGGATTTTTCGCAACTTGGCGTAATCGGAATATCTCTGAGCGCTACGACCTTTTGAACGTATTCCTGACAATTATCGGCTTTGTATCGATCCTTTTGAATGGGATCGTATTTAGGAGAAGAATCGGAAATTCTCAAACGATTCAATAAGATTTTTCGCATATTGTCTTCGCACTTCGTCCCGAAAATACAATGCCAGGGATTGTCGTTGCCCGTAAGTTGTCTGACTTTAGGGAAATCGTCGTTGACTATGATCTCTTTCAGTTGCGATCGAAAGAGGTTCGGAATTCCTTTCGCGTATTTTTCCCATTCGGTGACTCGATCGTCGCTATGAACGGGATGATCCGGAAGAGTCATATCCGATGCGTGTCCTCTTCCGGTCGGATACATTTTATTAGAATTATGTAATTTACGATGTGCGAATGAATCCCCTAATAGATGAAACGCAAATCCCAAAGCACAAAGTTTTTCAGGTTGTTTTTCTTTTTTAGAAGTAAGCTCGTTTCTCAATCGATCGAGCACGACTAAGGCGACGTTTCTGAGGTGTTCGCTATTACCGCCCGTCAATCCGTGCAAAAGCTGCTGAACTTCCGCCATTCTACCAAGCGTATAACGAGAACCTCGATCCGTAAAAACCCAGAGTAGATATTGAAACGGATGATCGATCGCCAGCTTTCTGTAAACGCCGATCGCATCCAACTCGGGCACTTCATCCGGAAGCTGCGCGCAAAACGCTACGAGCGCCGTTTCTTCCTTTGTCAACGGAGATGGAGTATGAAAATTATTTAAAACGGTTTGGACCGTATAAAAATGACCGTCTTCCTGATACGCACCAAGGCTGTGACATAACAAAAGAAAGGCGATCAAGACGAACTTAGTCAATTTCTTACCAAACATAAATCGACAATAAATGCATCTTTTAACAACAATTGCAACAATAGTTTACTTCCCTGACCTCTTTCTTGACATTTTTTAAGAAAAGTGAGAAACAAAAAGATTCCAAAAATGGAGAATCAAGACATCAAAGTCTTGAGAAAAAGTCGAAACGCCGTTCGTTGCAAAAAGAAACCGAAAGTATGCCGATCGTTTTCAGGTAAAAAATATGCTTGTAAATGCGGCGTTACGTTTCATTCTCCCCTGGGTCTTATCGATTTCCATCCACGGTAGAAAATTCGAAACAATTCCGATAACGAAACGTGCGGGCTATCCTTTATAAAGTCCAAATTATAACGGCTCGAACGGGAAGAGCCTTCTCGATAAAAAACAAATGAATCATCAGTTTAGAACTTTCGCATATACTTTCATCCTGATTCTCCTTTTTCAAACGTCACTTTTTTCGCAAAACTCGATCGATCTGGTAAAGAACTGCGATGAAGAAGGGAGTTGTAAACCCAAGGAATGGAGAATTTTAGATCGATTTGAAAGTCGTTTTTTAAAAGAAGACTTCGTTCCCGATTCCGAATGGAAGAATGTTCAGACGTTTCCGATTTGGGTGAACAAACTCTACTCGCACAATTCTTCCCTTCATACGTTTACCTTTTATACTGAGTTCGATTTACCGAATCGGTTTGTGGAAAGTCCTTTAGAACCTGGAATTCGTTTGGGAGAAATCGGAGAAGTTTTCGAAATTTACATCAACGGCAAAATTATCGCCAAAGAAGGAGAGGTTTCGAAAGAAAAAGTAATCTTTCATAGAACCGTTCGCGGTCAGGTTTATGAAATCGATCGTGAAATTCTAAAACCGAAAGGAAACCGCTTAGTCGTAAAAATTTCGGGAGATCCGAAATACGATCATACCGGATTTTATCTAATCTCGGGATATGAAATCGGATATTATAAAGAACTCATATACAAAGAGCAGGATCGGATCGCCCTCGTTCTGATCGGAATCTATATCACCACCGGGCTCTATCATCTTTTTCTTTTTCTAAAACGAAGAAAGGAAAGACACAACTTTTCCTTCGGTCTTTTTGCCCTTTCGCTCGGACTTTATATTTATACGAGATCTTCCGCGGTTTTTGAAAACCCGATCGATTCTACGACGATCCAAAGAATCGAATTGATCGGATTGTATATTTGTATTTCGAGTTATTTTACGTTTATGAGTCAACTTTTCTACGGAAAAACATTTTCACTGATTCGTTACTATTCGATCTTCAACGCGATCCTCATAATTCCGACTCTTTTTGCGCCGATGTATATCTCCGAATACTTGCTGAGACTTTGGCAAATGGGTGCGATCTTTTACGCGGTGCCGGTTAACTTCTATGTTTTGATCAAGGGTATGCGTCTGAAACTTCCCGCGGCAAAAAGATTGTTTTTGGGCACCGTCATCATCACGTTTACCGCTATCTTTGACGTTTTGGATTCATTGTTTTTTAATACTGGTTTTGCTCTTAGTAAATACGGATTTTTCTTTTACGTGATGGGAATCGCGACCATTCTTGCGGAACGGTTCAGCGAATTACACGCGAAAACCGAAGAACTCAACTCCAATCTGGAACAAAGAGTGGAAGAAAGAACGAGAGAACTTACGGACACTCTCGACAAGATGAGTAAACTCAAGGATCAACAAGACGGAGATTACTTTCTTACTTCTTTGCTCATCAATCCTCTGGGACAAAACAACGCCGAAAGCGAGAACGTTAAGATAGAATTTTTTATCAAACAAAAGAAACAGTTTCATTTTAAGAATCTCCGAAACGAAATCGGAGGCGATCTTTGCAAAACGGAAAGTATCATTCTCAAGGGAAGAAGGGTCACCGTATTTTTCAACGCGGACGCGATGGGAAAATCGATGCAAGGGGCCGGCGGAGCTTTGGTCTTGGGCGCGGTTTTCAAATCGATCATCGAAAGAACCCGTTTCAGCGCTTTTATGAAAGATCTTTATCCGGAACGATGGTTGAAAAACGCATTCATAGAATTGCATAGAGTTTTTGAAAGTTTCGAAGGTTCCATGCTGGTTTCGATCGTACTCGGAGTCATCGAAGACGACACCGGCTTTACATACTACATGAACGCGGAACATCCGTATTCCATTCTCTATCGAGACGGAATCGCTTCCTTTTTGGGCGAGAATGTTTTTTACAGAAAACTCGGATCCCAACTCGTAGAAGGAACTCTTTCCGTTCAGACGTTTCAGTTTATGCCGGGAGACATTCTCTTCAACGGATCGGATGGAAGAGACGATATTCTTTTAGAAAACATCGACGGCAAAAAGAATATGAACTACGATGAGACAAGAATTCTTCGCATAGTGGAAGAATCCAAAGGTGATCTGGAAAGAATCAATTCTCAACTCGAAAGAGAAGGAGTTCTTACCGACGACCTTTCCATTATGAGAATTGAATGGAACGGAACTGTTCCCAAAAGAGTAAAGATCAAACTCGCCAAAAAGGATAAGAAGTCCTTGGATAAATTTTTTACCGAAATCAGAGACGGAAGACAGGCCCATCCGGCCGCGGTAAAGGAACTCAGCTTGGCTTACTTTCGTTTGAGAGAATACGACAAAGCATCTTTTTGCGCGCATGAATATTTGAAAGCGGTTCCTTCCGACGATAGTATGCTGGGATATACTTCTCGAATGTTGAGAAAATCGGGACAAATGAATCAGTCCGTCGACGTCGGAGAACGTTTGCGAATTCGAGATCCGAAAAACGTCCGAAATCTGAGGAATCTCATTCGAGCTTACAAAGGATTAAACAACGCGGAAAGAATTATCAAGTTAGAAGAAATTCTCAACGCTACCGTTTCTAAAAATAAAAATCCGAAATCGATTCCTCTTTGATTTTTCCGTTTCAAAACTGAAATCCGAAGCAGAACGGAGCCATTTCATTCTTTCGATCATAAGAAATCAATTGCAAACGTCCGAAAATTCGTTTAGAAAAGTCTAATAGAAACAAGTCCTCAAGGATAAAAACAAAACGAAGATCTCTTAAGAGAATCCATTCTCAACAACGAATATATTTTTCTATTTACATATCGGTGGAGCCTCTAATCTGGGAATAGAACTCCAACTCAATTCGGAAACAATATGGGCCATCATCACTCACATCACCATTCTCACGATCATTCTCATCACGCCCATGACCATCATCAAAGCTCGAGTAAAGCGTTGATGATCGCGATGACTTTCAATCTTCTCTACGCGGCGATCGAGGCGGGAATCGGATTATGGTCCGGGTCTCTGGCTTTGTTATCGGACGCGGGACACAATTTGATGGACGTGAGTTCTTTGTTTCTCGCTTGGATTGCGATCAAACTCCAGCAAAGAGCTCCTTCTCCCGGCTTTACTTACGGTTTAAAAAAATCTTCGATATTAGTCAGCCTTCTCAATTCCATTCTTCTTTTTGGAACCTTTGCTTTCATTGTCTACGAATCGATTGAAAAACTATCCAGACCGAATCCGGTTTCCGGCGGTATGATCGCGATCGTCGCTCTTGCGGGAGTTTTTGTAAACTTCTCGACTTCGTTTTTATTTCACAAAAGTAAAGACAAGGATTTAAACATGAAAGGAGCCTATCTGCACCTGCTCGCAGACGGATTGGTTTCTTTGGGAGTGATCGGTTCCGGTTTGTTGATTCAATGGAAAGGAATCTATTGGATCGATCCTGTGACCGGTCTTATCATCGGTTTGATCATCGTCTACGGAAACATCCCGCTCTTTAAGGAAAGTCTTCGATTGAGTTTGGATTCCACTCCCGACACAATTCATTCCGAAACGGTTGAAAAAAAACTCAAAGCCATCGACGGAGTATTAAATATTCATCATGTTCATATCTGGCCTTTGAGCACGACAGAAAATGCGCTGACCGCCCATCTCGTCTTAAAAAACGATCTTTCTTCGGATCGAAGACGAAGTATCAAATCGGAAGCGCGAACAATTTTAAAAGAACTTCAAATCGCGCACGTAACCTTGGAAACCGAGGAAGAAAGGGAGAATTGCAATCAGATCGATTGCAAATGACTCGGTCTTCCGATCCGATTTACAAAGATTACGGCTTTATAATATATATTCTATTCTTCTTGCTCTTGTTTTCCGCTCATTCGTTTCAACATAGAATCTTGTAAAATCAACATACTCGTAGTGGAAGTCGCGATGAGTTTCTTTTTCGGATTGCGAACTTCAGCAAGCATGGTCAACATCGCAGGAGACTTAGCGACAACCCTGGCTTCGATTTCGATATATTCGTCTCGCGGTGCAAACGATCTAAAAAATTGAGTGGAAAGATCGGTGGTAACACAGGGCCTTTTTGCGGTGATATAGGAAAGCGGTCCGAACGTGTTATCCAAAGCCGTGCAGAGCATTCCGCCTTGAAACATACCGATCGGATTCGCAAAACGCGCGTCATACGGGAAACGAACCAGAATTCTTTTCGATTCGATTTCCAAAAATTCTCCTTTCATTTCTTTAAAAGACTTCGGCGGAACTTCAAGGCTGATCCCGAATTCCTTTGCCATTTTTGCGGACATTCTATTGAGTTCTTCGTTAACTTTTGTAATCGTATCAGTGGCCGGCATTTTTATGCTCCTTAATTTGAATCATCGATTTGAGACTTTTGATTATCCTAGGAAAATATTCCCTATCTTTACGAATTCTTGCGATTTGCATCGCACCTTGAATCGCGGACATAAACAAGTCCGCGGTTTCCTTAGAATGTAACGGAAGAATAAAGGATCCGTCTTTGACACCGTCGTTTAGAGTTTGAATTAGAAAATCTCGATGCTGATTGTGAAGGACCAAAGCTTTGTCCCTGATCGGTTGTGTGAGAACGTGATATTCGCTACCAACAACGCCGAAAGGACAGATCTTTTCATTTTCCCCTGTATAAGCCTCGTAGAGTTTAAACAGTCCAAATAAACGAACTCTCGGAGGTCTTCCTTTTAGATTTTCCGTATATTCTTCAAAATCCTTGTAAAAGATTTCCAGAAGTTCCAAACCCAATTCTTCTTTCGAAGAATAGTGATAATGAATACTGGACTTCTTAATCCCCAAATCATCCGCTATGTTTTGAAAGCTGAATGACTGAAATCCAACGCTCTGAAAGTAATCCCTGGCGAGATTTACGATCTTTTCGCTTGTATCTCCGACGAGTTTCATTCTAATCTCAAACCTACCTACCAGTAGGTAGGCAGTCAAGAATTTTATACTCAAATACCGTTGAAATTTTCTTCCAAGGAAGGTGAAACTTCGTTGTGGAAATTGATTTTTTTTTCAGTCTAAAAGAGCGCCGAAGGCCTGACGAATTCGAAATTATTTTCCACTTCGCTTAATCAAAATCGGATTAACGGAAATTAGAATTCGTTCCCATCTAAGAATCCGATTCCCTCACGCTTCGAATTTTGATTTTTAAGAGAGTAGAAAAAGTCAGCCAAATTATTTGGAACTCTTGACTGGAATAGTAGCTCTTGATAATATTAAACCGCTTGAGTTCTCGGCTTAGAAGAATGTAAAGAAAACATAGACTAACGACTGTTTTCAAACGTTTCCGATCTTCTAATAAGAACTTTAAATAAATACAATTTTATTAGAATGTTCTATCGTTTCACAAAATCAAAAATCATGGTAAGGATCCGTTTCGTTCTATTCCTTATAATTTTAGGATTCGCTTCGCCTAATTCGCTTTATTCGAATCCTCAAACTGAAATCTGCGAGTTCGGAAAAATCGAATTTGCAACCGATCCAAATCCTAACAACTCGATCCCTTTGAAACCAAAGACTGATCTCCCTTATTCGGAACTCAAAAAACCGTTTTTAAAATTCGGGTTTATAAAAGAGGCAGTTTGGGTAAGATTTAGCATCAAAGAATATCCGCGATCGAGATGTTTTTTAAGAATTCCTCAAGTCACCTTAGACGCGGCGTCGGTATTCTCCAATTCCACGATTCAAATTTCAGGAGATCGATTTCCTTATCCGGAAAGATCCGTGGACGATTACTATCCCGTTTTTCACTTGGAACCTTTGGAAGATAGCAACGCGGAAAATATTTATTATCTCTGGGTCCAGACTTCTTCCATTATCAACTTTCCTTTGCTTTTAGAATCCGGAGTGGAATATGAAAAAGGAAGCTATTATAGAAATCTAAGTATTCTTTTCACGTTGGTGCTCAGTCTTTTTATCTCCTTACTCACCGGATTTGTTTATCGTCAGACCTTAGATCCGATCTATTTGAATATCGTCGGATTTTTGATTTTTGTTTCTCTCGAAGGCTGGGCCTGTTTTGCAAGCGGCTACAAATATCTCTGGCCTATGTTTCCGGAATTTCAAAATATAACACCTCCTCTTTTTGCGTTACTCGCTCTTGGGTGCTCGGTGCATTTTATGTATCAGTTTCTTTCAGCGACCTCGCTTCCAAAAATCTTCCTAAGAATGTTATTGGGAGGATCTTTTATCGTTCTATTTTTAGCGATCTATACTTCTTTTCTTTCTTATCGTCCGCTCGCGGTTCGAATCTTTGCTTGGACTTATATCGTTGCCTGCACTCTGATCATCATCTCTACTATTTTAGTATTTGCCTCGTTTCGACCGGCGAGAAAGATCACGCTCTGTATGATTCCGATTGTGGGGAGCGTAATGATTACACTTCTTTACTATTTGGACGTAATTCCTTATAACGAATACGCGGTTCACGCCTACGTTCTTGCGCTTCCAACGGTATATGTCGTTGTGATGATCAGCTTATCGGATCGTGAAAAGTTCGTTAGAAGAAAGTCCTTAAGCCGGGCTTATGACATACAACAGTTGCAGGAAAAACTAAGAAAGCCCGATCGGATCGCGGATCCCGATTCTAAAAACAAGGCCCCTTCTCTTCAATTCAGCTTGGATCATCTATTTAAAGTGGAAAGAATATTTAAGAATCCGGAACTAACAAAGGAAGACTTGGCGAGTATTTTGAGAATCACACCTTTCGATCTCGAACAATTCATTCAAGAATCCACACAACTTCCTTCTTTCGAAAGTTATACGAATCAATACCGAGTGGAAGAGGCAAAATATCTCTTAAAAACGAGAAAGGATCTAAAACACCTGGATGTAGCCAGGAGATCCGGATTTATTTCGGCGAGAGAGATGGAAAAATATTTTAAAACATTTACCGGGATGACACCTTCGGAATTCAAACTGATGATCGATCCGGAATCCATCTAAGAATGCCTGTAGTTATTATTTTTATTATATTCTTTTTTTATAATTTTATAAATTTGAATGCAAAAGAATTGGAGGAATCCGGATTTGTACCGGTAAACAAACCGCCCGATCTACAAAAGATCGAAGACATAAAAACCTTAGAACGCGCCTTTCAAGAATCAAAGCTTTACTTTGAAAGATTACCGGCGAAATGGAAAACAAAACTCCACAAAAATTCTTACAATAAAGAAGATTTTCTGAGTTCCTTGGAGAAACTAAGAAGAATTTTAAAACAGAAAGATTCGGAAAAAAGAAAAATTGAATTCCAGAAATCATTTTTTCTTTTGGAAACCGCCGATCCAAACGAAGGAAAAATCACAGGATATTACGAAGTTATTATAGAAGGTAGAAACCGACCGGAAGGGGAATTTGCTCATCCCGTCTTGGGAACACCTTCCGACTTAGTCGTAAAAAAACGGGGAACGGAAAGGGTGGTAGGAAAGATCGTTAACGGAAATTTTCTTCCCTATGAAAGTAGATCCGAATTGGAAAATCCTTCTTCTTGGAATTCCAAAACCAATCCGATCGCATTCGTAAAAATTGTGGATCTTCATCTGGCACAACTGGAAGGTTCCGCGGTCGTTCAAACTCCCAAAGAAGACGCGTTTCGTATAACGTATGCTTCCGATAACGGAAAGAATTATATCAGCCCGGCCGAATCGTTGAACGGCGTTTGTCAAAGCCTGATTCCTTCCGATCTGAGAAACTGCATCTTAGAACATCCTCAGGAAGTAAAAGCGGCGATCTTAAAAAATCCTCGGTATGTATTCTTCCAAAAAGAGTCTTCGGCCCCGAGAGGAAGCGGCGGAATCGAACTCATTCCAAAAAGATCGGTCGCGATGGATCCGAATATTCCGCTGGGCATCCCGGCCTTGATTTCCTTTGAATCTCCTTCCGTCGCCGAAGAGAACCGTTTGGTATTCGTTCACGATCGAGGATCGAAGATAACGGGACACGGACGACTGGATTACTTTTTAGGGACGGGTAAGAAGGCCGAAGACCAAGCAGGACGAATTCAATCCCCAGGAAGAATCCTCTTAATTCTGCCGAAGAAGTAAACATTTTATTCAAAGAATCTGCAAATTGTATCAATTGCGCTCTTCGCATTAAAATATGTATTCAATTTTGATCATAATCATTATCCCCAAAAGCCGTAATAATGATTCAAAAAGAATTCTAATAAATCGTTTTACAACGTTATGATGATCTGTTTCTTATTCCAAAGAAAGTATCATTTTGTTTCACATAAGCAATAAACTTAAGAACAGAATCATAACGAACCGATTATAAAAATAAAAGGCTGTCCCCTAAGTTATCTTTTCGATACCGCGTTAGACTCGATCGGATGACTTACGCTCTCCTATCTATAAATGATAACGAATTCGGGAAAAACCTAAGATAGAAAAAAATTTGGGATTCAATTTTACAGGAAGTATGCATGCATTTAATGTTTATGGGCTCGACTGAAAAAACACTAACCGACGTTTTATGGATCTTACTCTGCTCAGGACTTGTTCTATTGATGCAGGGGGGATTCTTAATCTTAGAATCCGGATTAACAAGAGCTAAAAACTCGATCAACGTCGCGATCAAAAACATTGCCGACTTCGGAATCGCTACGGTTCTTTTTTGGTTTATCGGATTTGGCTTAATGTTCGGCCAGTCTTGGAAAGGAATTTTAGGAACATCTTGGTTTATTCCCGTATTTCCTCCCGATGATATTTGGAGCCCGGCCTTCTTTCTATTTCAATTGGTCTTCTGCGGTACTGCGGCGACGATCGTCTCGGGAGCCATCGCAGAAAGACTCAAATTCGTTTCGTATATCATTTCAACGATTCTTATTTCCGGCTTTATCTATCCTATCGCGGGACACTGGGTTTGGGCCGGGCTTTATCAATCGGAAACACACGGATGGTTATCAGTTCTGGGCTTTAGAGATTTCGCAGGTTCTTCCGTGGTTCATAGCGTGGGCGGTTGGGTCGCCCTCGCGTTTTTACTCGTAGTCGGGCCTAGAACAGGAAGATTTGTGGAAGGAGAACCTCCTCGTAAAGTTACCGGAAGCAACCTCCCCTTAGCAATGTTAGGCGGAATCATCCTTTGGGTCGGTTGGTTTGGATTTAACGGAGGAAGCACTCTCGCCTTTGACAAACACGTTCCGACCGTACTTTTAAACACGGTGCTCGCCTCGGGCGCCGCGATGTTTTCCGGGTTGTTCGTGGGCTGGTTTCGAAAAGGTTATCCGGACGCGGTCCTTCCTTTAAACGGATCGTTAGGCGGTCTTGTAGCAATCACCGCTTGTGCGAACGTGGTGAACGCGATGGAAGCCGGATTGATCGGAATTCTTGCCGGAATTCTTGTATCTCCCATCGAAGATATATTAGAAAAATTTAAAATTGACGACGCGGTCGGAGCTGTACCTGTTCATTTGGGAATGGGAATTTTCGGAACGCTTTGTGTCGGCATTTTTGGAAATCTTCAAATTCTAAATTCAGGTTTAACTCGCTGGGAACAAATCCAAGTTCAGCTTTTAGGAATCGCTTCCATCGGGACATTCGTCTTTGGAACCTCGTATCTGTTTTTTTCGACGATCAATCGATTTTTTAAATTGAGAGTCGATCCTGAAGAAGAATACCAGGGATTGAATATTTCTGAACACAGAGCGACGACCGAATTGATCGATCTTTTTTTGGTTATGGAACATCAAAAAAAAACGGGAGACCTGAGTTATAACGTTCCCGTCGAACCCTTTACCGAAGTCGGGCAAATCGCAGATCGATACAACCAAGTCCTCGGCACGGTCAGGATCACTTTAGACGAGAACGAAAAGGCAAGAAAAGAATTAGCCAAAGCTTATTCAAAAGTACAAAAGGAACAAGAACGAGCCGAAAAACTTTTGTTAAATGTTCTTCCGAAGTCGATCGCAGATAAACTTAAAAAAGACAGCTCCGTAATCGCTCAGAGTTTTAGCGAAGCGAGCATTCTATTTGCCGATATCGTAGGCTTTACCGAAATCGCAGGAAAGTTTCATCCTGAAAAAGTGGTCCGGATTTTAAACAAGGTATTTTCGGCGTTCGATCTTATGGCGGAAAAATACGGTCTCGAAAAGATCAAAACGATCGGAGATGCGTATATGGTGGTGGGCGGTCTTCCTCAACCGAGAAAGGATCATACATTAGCAATTGCTCATATGGCATGGGAAATGATGGATATGCTCAAACGATTTAGGATTAAGGAAGGAAATCTAAAACTCGATATGAGGATAGGAATCAACACCGGACCCGTTGTCGCAGGGGTAATCGGAACCAAAAAGTTTATCTACGATATCTGGGGAGATGCGGTCAACGTAGCGAGTAGAATGGAGTCGCACGGTTTGAGCGGTCAAATCCAAGTAACTAATTCCACTGCGGATCTGATTTCCGAAGAATTCTCGATGGAAAAAAGAGAAGACGTAGAGATCAAAGGAAAAGGAAAGATCAACACCTTCATCCTTACCGGGCGAAAGAATCTTCCTTCGGAAGAACTCTTTTTCGGATTTCAACCTTAAGAATTTTCTTTGTTCAAGGCTCCGGCCGTTTCCGGTTCGGAGCTGGATTCGGAAGATTCAGTTTCCACTTCGTTCACCGAGGTGGAAGCCTGTTCCGCCAAATGATCGAGTCCTTCCCCACTTTCGCCTGCAACTTCCACAGTTTCAGAAACATGAGTCACACCGTTGCCAAGATTCGCTTCCGCTTCCTTACTCGTCTTAAAGCAGTGATTGAGAATCGTAAAATCGTAGACGATCGTCTTAAACACATTGAAGAATAATTTAGGATTCAAGGTAAGAACTCGATACAACAAATTTCTATCGATCGAAGTTACGATCGCAGTATCTTCGACAGCCTTCACCGCAAAAACTCTCGGGTTCGAACCGATCAGAGAAGATAGATCCAATAAATCGCCGGGATGATAGTCTCTGATTTCAGATTCGGATCCGTCTCTAGCTACTTTACAAAGTACTAATTTTCCTTGTAGAACAAACCAGAGTTTTTCCGAAGCGGGTTCGCCGGAATGAAACAGATACTTTCCTGGAGGAAAATAATTGCTAAGATGTCCGTAGATTCTGCTGATTACCCCTAGATTATGAATTCTACAATTCTCATAATCGTCCGCAAATTCCAAATTGGAAGGATCGATTTTTATAAGATGTTGCAATTGTGTGAAGTTAAGCTCTTCTCGATAGTGTCGACTCGCCGCAGTCAAAAGCATCCGAAACATAAATTTCGGATTTTTATGGATCATGTTTTCGATGATGCTACTGTCCAAGGAAATCAAACGAACTTCATCCGTCGCGGAGATCGCTGACGCGGTTCTTTTACCGCCGGTTAGAAGAGCCATTTCTCCGAAAAAATTGTTTTCGTTAATTCGACAAATAGCTCGTTCTTTACCGTCAACCGTCTCGGACAAAACGACTGAGCCTTTAGAAATAAAAAACATCTGATCCTTAGAAGGATCTCCTTGTCGAAAAATAATCTGACCTTTGGAGTATTCTATCGGTTGAATATGATTGAGTAAGTTCTGTGATTCAGGAGGCATTTGCTACTATTCTTTTATAATTTAGAATCAAGAGACGAAAGGTTTGAAATGATTCTTAAAAGGAAGGAAAAAAAAGGAAGAATCCAAAGGGGATTAACCCAAAAGGATTATTGATTTCCAAATGATAAGCAGAGAGAATCGTTTTTTAAATGGAAAAGCCTGTTACGAATCCATTGACTTCGTAGTTGAAACCAAAAAAATCGAGTCGGAGAAAACCAGATGTCTATTGAAACAGAAAAGGATCTAATCGGTCTGAAAAAAATCGGGAAAATCGTGGGACTCGTTCTAAAAGAAATGAAAGCCTTTGCAAAATCCGGAATGTCCACCAAAGAGTTGGATGACTTCGGACTCGATCTTTTGAAAAGATACGGGGCAAGATCCGCTCCCGTGATTACATACAACTTTCCCGGCACGACCTGCATCAGCGTGAATCGTGAAATCGCACACGGAATTCCATCTTCCAAAAAAATTCTAAAAGACGGTGATCTGATCAATATCGACGTCTCCGCAGAACTTGGTGGATACTTTGGAGACAATGGAAGTTCTTTTATCTTAGGGCAAGCGCATCCGATTCTTAGCTCGTTGGTGGATTGTTCTCGGACTTCTCTTTACAAAGGAGTTGCTCAGGCCAAAGCAGGCAATCGAATCAGCGACATCGGAAAAGCGATTCACGAGGAAGCAAAATCCTACGGATTCACCGTTATCAAAAATTTAATGGGACATGGAACCGGAGGAAGCCTTCACGAAGCTCCAAAGTATATTCCTTGTTATGAAGACAAAAGATATTCTCAAAAACTAAAATCAGGAATGGTTCTTGCTATAGAAACGTTCATCTCCACAAAATCCGAAATCGCAATGGAAACTTCCGACGGATGGACCCTCGTGACCAGAGACGGAAGTTACGTCGCTCAACAAGAACATACGATCGTGGTAACAGACCAAGAACCGATTCTTCTTACTGCGAGCAACGGAGTATAAGGATATTCTAAAATTCTAATTTTATCTCTTTTTGCCTATGGAGAAAACGATCGATCCCATCCAAGCGGACATTCTCCGAGGCAAAATGGAAGTTAGAATCTGCTGAATCCGATTCACCCAGCCTACGACGATGATAGTCTGATTTTTTTCCATTCCGGAAAGAGCCGTCTTTACTACTTTCTCCGGAGTTAACCAAAGGAAATCGGGAGTTCTAAAACCTTTCGGAAAAGCCTTGTCAAAGAATGGAGTTCGAATCGGTCCCGGGGAAACCGCGTGCACGCTCACTCCTGTTCCCTTGAGTTCGTAACTCAATCCATCCGTAAAATACAATACGAAGACCTTGCTCGCTGCGTAGATCGTAAAATACGGAACCGGTTGAAACGAAGCGGTAGAAGCCAAGTTAAGAATTCTTCCTTTACCGTTTTCGATCATGATCGGAAGAAGTTTTCGCGTCATCGCCGCTAAGGCTTCCACGTTGACTCGAATCGTGGTGAGAAAACTGGACTCGGGTTCTTTCGCAAAGTCGCCAATGTAACCGAGGCCGGCATTGTTAACCAATAGATCCGGTTTTAATTTCTTTTTCGTTAAATAAGAAACGATTTTTTCTCGCCCCTCCGAAACCGAAAGGTCGGCGGGAATCGTATGAACTTCAATTCCAAACCTTTTCTCCAAGTTGCTTTGAAGATTTTTTAAAGAACTCGAAGATAAGTCGGTGAGAATCAAATTGCTTCCGTTTGCGGCGAGTTGATTGCAAAATTCAGTTCCCAATCCGCCCGATGCGCCCGTGATCAAAGCCAAATCGTATTTCATATTCATTTCCTTTTAAATTTTTTGAATGTGGAGGAACGCGAATCATCGATTTACGTTCTACCTTGAGGGATATCGTTTCCGAAGAAAGAATTCCTAAATCCAAGTGGGGACGATTTTACAAAAACGTGAATTATTTTTCGATCCGAATAATGAGATTCGGGATTTAATTTTGGTTTTCGATTCTGCGCCTACTCGGTTATGATTTCAAATATGAATCTCAATTGTAGAATTCTTAGAATCTCCCTGATGACAATGATAGTAATTTCTTTCGGACCTTTGTTTGCGCACAAAGGAAAGGCAAGTTTTGTCTTAGAGGAATTTTCGAAGCTCACGGATCAAATCGATCTTTTGAAAGACGGCGCCGTGGCTACGGATGCGTTGGAAGTTCTTTTGGAAAAAGGCGGTGAAAAAGAAAAGGATTCCGAAATTTTCAAGAAGGCGCTTCCGATCACGAGGGAACTCGGGAAAACGACGGATTCTAAAACCAAACAAGAATTATACGGAGAACTCGTAATTCTTTTCGAACGGGTGATCGGTTATCACGATCGATCCGGGGCCGCTCTTTATCACTGCCCCAAAACCGGAAAACAGTGGATCACAAATTCTGAAATCGTTAAGAATCCATTCGATCGAAAGAATACGTCCTGTATTCGAAAAAAGGAGAATAGAGATTCTCCCTCGAAATGAATTTCAACGAAAGAATCTTTTTTGCGAAACGAATTACAATCGCGAAAAAATTCGATTCTTAAATTCAAAACTACTTCTTGGATCCGACTTTTTCAAATCGCAGAAGTAGTTTTTTAATTTTTCCTAAGCCGGAACCCCGCTGACTTCCTTTAGTTTTGCAAGATTTCCTTCCAAGATCGAAAGCGTGTCCAGATGATAATCCTTTGCGTGTTTGAGACGAGCTTGTCTTCTTTCTTCCGGAATTCTACGGCAGGAAAGTTCCAAAAGAATTCCCGCGAGAAGACGAGAACAGGTCATAACAACTTCTTCCGCGTAGGTATCTTTGTCTTCTCTAGCGGGAAGATCCTTGTAAAGAGAAACGAGTTCTTGAAATCCGTGAAACAATTTATGTACAAGAGAAGAATCCAACTGGTTCACGAGTTCGGTCAGATATTCTCCGAACGTATGCGTAAGACCGGAAGTGATTCCGCCGATACTTGCGTTGATCTGGATTTGAGAAGTCCCGTCGTAGATAGTCGTAATCCTTGCATCTCGATAGATTCTCGCGATATCATAGTCTTCCGTATAACCGGCGCCTCCGTGAACCTGAAGCGCATCACTCACAACTTTTAAACAAGACTCGGAACAATAGAATTTGCTGATCGGGGTCAGAACGTTCGCGATCTTTTCCCAATAACGAACCACGGTATCGTTCTTCGCTTCCTTTTCGGAAGCCCCTTTTTTTTCCAAACGAAGCGCGCGCCAGTAGTATCGATCCATCACCCTCGATCCTTCCAAGGTCAGACAACGCATCGCAAGGGTTTCCCTTTCAAGACGATCGATAATTTTTTTCACCGCAGGAATTTCAATCAGGGGTTTTCCGAATTGAATTCTTTCTTTGGAGTATTTTAGAGCTTCATAATATGCTGCAGTCGCGAGTCCCGTGGATTGTTGTGCGATTCCCATTCTCGCTCCGTTCAACATTCCCATCGTATATTTTATGAGGCCGTATCCTTCTTCTCCGATCAGAAGCCCCGGTGAATTCTCAAAGACAACTTCGCAAGTAGGAGAACAGTGAAGTCCGAGCTTGTTTTCGATTCCCGCGATCTGAACGTCCGGACTTTGAACGAGGAAAAAAGAAAGTCCCCTCGCACCGGAACCGACTTCTCCGGAACGAGCCAACGTGAGAAGAATCGCCGGAGTTTCTCCGAAGCCGCATCCGTGAGTGATAAAACGTTTGGTTCCGTTCAAGACCCAATTCCCATTTTGATCTTTTGTAGCTTTGGTTCGAAGATTGGGAAGATCGGATCCGTGATCGGGTTCTGTGAGCCCCATAGCACAGACAAATTCACCCGCGGCCAAACGAGGAATCCATTCTTCTTTCATTTCTTTGGATGCGTGGCGTTCCAATATTTCAGCGAGATTGACACAACCGATAGCAATGGCGAGTGACGCGTCTACGCGATAAAAAATTTCGGAAATAAATGATTTCACGGTCCAGGGAATTCCAAGTCCGCCGTATTTTCTGGAAAACCCGTAAGCCTGCACGCCCGCTTCGACGACCTTCGCGACCAATTCTAACATTTTGGGAGGAAATTCTACCTTTCCGTCTTTGAATCGCAATCCTTCTCGATCCAATTCCGCAACGTGAGGAGAGAGAATGTTTCCGGCAAGATCGCCGACCGTTTCCAAAACCGTTTTATAATATTCTTTCGCTTCCGTAGGATTGGTAGGACCTCCGTCGGATGTGTCGGAGAATTCGTTTTCGTAATCGAGGATGATTTCGGTCCAGGGAAGGATGTGCTCAAAGTGATCCTGGATATCTTGGGTATCCGAAAAATAATTGTTCTGAATCATGGAACCTCCGGGGATTCCACCAGTGTAAGAGATGAGAAAGGGAGAGAAAAGGAAAATTGTGTGAGTTCCTACTTTTGGGGAGAATTTTCCGGAGTTTTGGGTATCGCTCTTGGAATTCGAGGTCGGAACTACGGAGTTTTTCAAAACGAAGCCGACCTTTTCTCTCGTCCACGAACCCGAAATCTGCAGAAAACCCCCTTGAGAAGTAGGAACTCCTTCTTTTCAAGGGGGTTCTCGAAAAATACGGGCGGCTCCGCCGCGAAGGTCGGAACTCCGGCCGCCTAACTACTCTTCAGCGCTTTTTCTTCGTTTTTTTCTTAGCGACCTTGTAACCCAAAATCTGGGCCATCTTCCAAATATCGTTGAGAGTTTTTTGAGAATCCTTTTTGAGTAGGGAAGAATCCAAACTCGACTCAGCCCTCGAATTTTCCAAAATGCTGTGCAGATGGAATTCTTCGATCCCGAACTTCACTTCCTTAGAACTCAATTGGATCCAAAATCTCGGACCGTATTCTCCGCCGCTGATTCTTTGTTCGAGCTCGATTCCTTCTTCTCCCAAATCGGGAAGTTCACTCAAAACGATTTCGGGATTCTTTCTCGCGGCTGCATCCAAAATGTAATGCGTTTCCGAATCTTTTTTGGTTTCTTTCCAAAGACTTTCGAGGGTGTTATCTCCTTCTCTTCCAAACCACGGAAGAATCGAAGGAAGTCTGGATGCAAGCGCTTCTTCCGTTGAAGACGAAGTATAAATGTGCGGGTTGGTATAACTCAATCTTCTTTTGATCAGCTTCAGGATCGTCTCGAAAGAATCCTTATCTTTCAGAAGAAATAATTTCGCCGATAACAAATCCCCCCAAGCGGCCCACTCCGGCGGATTTGAATTTAGAATCTTCAAGAGGGCTTCTTCGTCCAGTTGTAAAACCTGAGTCCATTTTTTTCCTTCTTGTTCGATAAATCGAAGAAATTGAAGACAATACAATTTCCAATCCGATCCAGCATAAGGAAGATCTAATATTCCCGCGTAAACCGGGATCGCGGATTCTCCTTGGATGAAAAGCGCTTTCATCGCCTCCCAGCGGTCATAGTTCCCGCCGTATCTATATTCATCGCAAGAATAACGAAGCGATTCTTCCAGCCAAGGCCCTCCGATCTTGACGACATCCGGATTGATATATTTTTTTTCTCTAATATTCTGAAATACGTGTTGAACGCTGTATTTTTCCGGTTTTAGAATCGCGGCCGGAAGTTCCTTTGGATTTTTAGAAAGACGATTTGCATATTCGTCATCGTCGTCAAAGGCCGGAAGTTCTTTGTCTCCGATCTGAATCCAAGCGTTTCTCGCGGCGTCTTCTATGTATGTCCAAGTATAATCCACCATCGGACTCGGATCCGCGTAGACGTAATAGTAGAGATGGTTTTTGAGTTCTTGAATCTTTGCCTTTCCCACGGCTCGAATCGGGCCGTAGGCACGATATTCTTCTCCGCGATTTCCTAAAATTCTTTGAGCGAATTGAATCCATTCTTCTCGATTCGGTTCCAAGAACAAAAGCCCGGAAAGATAACAGGCAAGTAGATCGATCGAAATTCCCGGACTGGAATTCTTTTCAGCTTTTTCGAAGAGATCTTTCAAACCGGATTTTGCACTTTCGGGATCTAACACGGCCCATGCGATGGCCCCTTCCGAAAGATTGACCAATTGATTAAACTGGAGATAAGAATCTCTTCCGCTTCCTTTGATCTGAGATCCCATCTCCAAATACGTTCGGATATAGTCCAAATTTTCTTTGAATCCCATCTTTGCAGAAACCGCGAAAGCATAACCAAGAGCGATTCCAAAGATTCCTAAATTGTTTCTATAAGTGAGAACCTTGTTTGCGAGTTTTCCGGATTCTTCGTCCCCGACCAAAAGACGTTCGTTCAAGGCTTGTTGCAGATAACTAAAGACGGTGAAGATATTGTTTAGGTTTGGCCCTTCGTCCTGCACCTTCTTCTTTTTTTCAAGAGCCCCGTCCAAAGTTTCAAAGAACTTCCACGCGGCTTCCGTCCAAATCGAAAGGGCGTCCTCGTGTTCGCTTTCCAAAAGACAACTGATAACTTCTTCCAAACGTTTATCGTCTTGTTTTAGTTTTCGAACCGCGTCTCGAAAAGCGTTCATCGCATTTTGATCGTCAAGCTTGCCTAACGTTTTGATAATTCCGGCGTAAGCTTTTTTATTTTCTACGTCGTAGTTTAAACCTTGTCTGAATGCGGCGGAAATCGGAAGTGAAAGACGCAAATCCAGATCTTCTTTATTAAAAGGCCATTCGTTATAGGAAGAATCCGTTCTTTCCTTAAAATACTGTTCCACCGTTTTCGAGAATTTTGGATCTTTTTTACCGATTTCCTTTAAAAGGAAATCGTGAGTCTCCACGTCTTCCGGAAATTCTTCCATCAAAGAAAGAGGAGCTTCCCCTTTCTGAATTCTTTTTTTCAAATCCGCGGTCGCGATTTTCTTTTTTCCGGACAAACCCGTAGCTTCTTCCAGAAGTTTTCTATTCTGGGGTTCAATCTGAGAAGCATCACAGTTTTTGAATGTTTGATCTCTCAGTTCCTGTAATTTTTTTCCCTTTACTTTTCCTAAAGAATCCGATTTTCCATCGAGTAGTAATAAAACCGATTTGGCGATGCCCGGAAGAATTTTTCCCGGAAGTTTTTTGGCAATCGAGCAGGCTTCTCTACAAGCATTTTCATTCTTCATAAAGTAATGAGCGAGAATCCAATAGGCTGCGAGTGGATGTGATTTTTCTAAGATTTTCTTTTCCGCTTCCCAATCGCTGAACTTCGGCGCTGACGCCAACTTTTCAGCGTAAGCATAAGCCGGATCTCCGTAAGAATGGCCTAAAAGCCAAGCCGATCTTTCAAATAGTTCGAGAGACTTTGTGTGGAACTGCCTTTTATCGTATTTCTTCTGGGCTTCCTTTTCGTATTGTTTGAGGAGCTTTTCATCCAAAACGGATTCGATTCTTTCTTCCGGTTCGCCTTCTCCGTCCTCGTCATCCTCATCATAGTCGTCGTCATCTTCTTCCGAGGACCAATTGGAAGCGATGAAGTGACTGATGGAAAAAAAAGGCTCATCTTCCAACTCACCGATTTCGTGATTGTAGCGATGCACTTCTGCGGAACCTTCCGCATTAGGAAGTAAGTTCACCCAACAACTGTCGCCGCCTCCATCCGATCCAAAGTCCGCGACTCCCGTAAATAAAAACATCAGACCCTGATAGGATCCAAGGATGGAATTCAATTGTTCTTCGAGGTTTTGAGCTTTTTTTAAAAGAAATTTCTGAAAAGAAACGGCGCGATAATCGGGGTCGTAATCTTCCTCTTCGGATTCTTCTTCGATCTGAAGACCACCTTCGTGATCGATCATATTCCAAATATCGCTTACGTTGTACATGATTTGCTCGTAAGCAAATCGAACGTTCTCCCATTCTAAAATTTCTTCGGGAGGTCGAAAGCCGTAGAGTTTTTCAAATTGATCCAAAAAATTCGCGGGAGCTTTTTTCTTTTTAGATTCAAACGCCTTCCAAAAAAGGTCACGATCGGATTGTTTTGACAACATCCTATCGGCTATAATTTCGGCTAACTTTCCCGAGGAAAGATCTGACTTTTTGAAGGAAGGAACGGATTTCTGTGTCATAGAAAAATAACAAAAATCTCCTTTCATTTTTGATTCTTTTTTTAACTTCTTTTTTTAGGGAAATTTAAACTTAGAGCTAACTCTAAGTGAGTCAAAAGATTTAGAATCAAACGCCTCTTAGTCTTTTTTTGAAAGAATCGATTCTTTTTTCGAGACGAAGCCTTGACTTAGAGCTAAGTCTAAGCGGTATGATTTCTAAGCAGGAGAATTCAGTGAGCGAAACCCTAAGTATTTCTCAAATTTCAAAAATGACGAACTTCAGTCCGCATACGCTTCGTTATTACGAAAAGATGGGACTTTTACCGCATCCGGAAAGAAGTCACGGAAAAGACCGCAAATATTCCGAAAAAGAGATTCGACATCTAAAAGTGATACGAACGCTCAAAGAACTGAGTATGCCTTTGGAAGACATCAAAGAGTTTATCAAAGAAGGTTGTATCTTAGATAAAATTTCCAAGGGTGAGAATCTGAAACCGCCCTTGAATAAGAGAATTCGAATTCTTAACGCGCATCTTACGACCTTGGAACAAAAGAAAAAAGATCTGGAAGTTACGATCAAACTCACCAAGGCAAAACTCAAAGAGTATGAAACTCTTCTTGCAAACGAAGAAAGGACTTAATATGAACTCGATCAAACCGTATCTTTGTCTTGTGCTTTTCGCATTGATCACCGGGACTACGTTCCAGGTGGCAAAGGAAGCCCTTCTCTATTTTTCTCCCGCACAAACCGGTGCTTTACGTTTTGTGTTAGCTTCGATTCTTCTTTTTACTTTTGTTTTTTTGAGCGATCGAAAACTGCTCAAAGTAAATAAAGAACATCTCAGAAGTTTTATATTTCTCGGGATCGTTGGAGTCTTCGGATTCAATTTCTTTTTCTTCCTGGGAATGCGAAAAGCTTCTCCGGTAAACGCGGCGATCATCGTGGCGCTCAGTCCTGCGATCACGATTTTTCTTTCCTATATTCTTCTGAAAACCAAGATTACCTTTCTTCAGTATTTAGGAACGGTCGTTTCTTTTCTCGGAGTTCTTGTAGTGATCTCGGACGGAAACTTGAGTTCGATCCGAACGGTCTTGGAGGGTGAGGGAATTCTTTTTATATTCTTAGCCGCCGCTTGCTGGGCCTTATATTCGGTAGGAATGAAAAAATATCTCAAAGGAGTTTCTACGGTTCAAATCACTACGTTTACTTCTTTTTTTGGAACGATTTGTTTGCTGCTTCTGATTCTTTTAAACGGAGACTATCACATCGAATGGAGTAAAACTCCAAGTTCGGCGTGGTTTGCAATCCTGTATATGGCGGCGTTCACAACATTCTTCGGTTATCTTTTTTGGAATTACGGAATCCAAAAAGTCGGTCCAGATAAGGCCGCAATCTTTGGAAATCTGATTCCGGTCGTCGCCATGCTAACAACTTTGTTTTTAGGAGAATCCCTAAATCTTTTCGATGTAATCGGCGCGCTTCTGGTTATAGTCGGAATTTTTATCGTAAATTCTAAGTTCAATCGGGTTCCAACGACACAAACTATAAAAACTTCCACAGCAGGTTAATTATAATATTATGATGCAGTTTATTAAAATAATTTTTTTCCTTTTTGTTTTTGTTCATTCTCTTTCAGCGCAAGAAAAACAAACCCCGGACATTCAATCCGGAATTCCGGAAGACAATCCGAAAAATCTTCCGAAAGCAACGGATAAAAAACCGGAATTCGGATTTAGTCAAACGGTGGCCAACGACGTCTATGT
Organism: Leptospira tipperaryensis; assembly: GCF_001729245.1. Taxonomy (NCBI): domain Bacteria; kingdom Pseudomonadati; phylum Spirochaetota; class Leptospiria; order Leptospirales; family Leptospiraceae; genus Leptospira; species Leptospira tipperaryensis. Next base: position 3,808,939 of record NZ_CP015217.1, read on the forward strand.
TTTGGGGAATAGCCTCTTCGGTGAAAGGCTGAGTAGAAGAAACAACGAATCTTACGAAACATTCTCGCAAGGACTTGTTTTGGGAACGTTTGTAAATTTTTTCACGCCGATTCCGGGTTTTAGAATGAACCTGATCATGGCCAATCCTCTGATCGGTCGATCCAATACGGATAACGATTTCTTTTATCAATCCGCTCCTGGAGGCGCCGACGAAACGAACAAGGTAATTCAATCCTTACAATCCGGTCAGTTGACCTATGATCCGAATCAAATCAGACCGAGAAAGGAAAACAACGGACTCAGAGACTATTTCATAGGACAAATTCTCTACGAATGGAATACTTCGATCGGTCAATTCTTCACCGGATTTTTAGTCGTAAACAGCGCGAACTATCCCACCAACGCGAGTCTCTTCAATTACACGATGGGATGGAAGCCGCTCTTTCTCGAATATCTGAAACCGGAGATAGTTTCCAACTATCGGATCTCTTCGGAAACCGCCGGACTCAACCAAGGAAACAGTCATCACCGAGCTGCGATCAGTCACGAGTACGAACTTACAAAGGACTTCAAATTCGTTCCGGGAATGCAAGTCGGTTATCAATATTTTAATAACAATACGGACAGAAGATCCGGAGTTACGGACATCACCGCGAAACTGCAACTGAACTTCAAAGACATGAATGTAAGCGTCAGCGACGTCTATCGACCCGATCTTTATCTTTTTGACAATGATCGAGTTTACCCAAAAGCAAACGGAGTACAAGCCGACACCAACGCGGACGACGGAAAAGTCGCGGATCCTTCCAAAATTCATGGAACCGTCAATCAGACCGTGGCTTCCGCGATTCAGTCTCTTCCTTTGGACACGGCTTCAAAGTCTTATCTTCTCAATTCTTACCAGCAACAACACATCGCAAAACATCACTTCGTGATCAATCTCGGTTACGTAACTAAATTTTAGAATTTCGTTATAATCCCGCGCTCAAATTCATGAGCGCGGTTCTTCTTTTTGACTGGATTTTTTTATCCGGAATCTATAGGATCTTAATTCTTTCTTAACTCCAAGAACCGAATCCTAATTTCTATTTGATACGACCCTCTTGAATTTTGAAAATGATCTTATAAGATTCAATCATGACACATAAAGAAAATCTTTTTCAGTTAGAATTTTTGATTAAGCTAAAGTTATACATCCTACGTCTTCGGAGTTCTATAACTCAAGGAGTTGGTGCGGATTCTAAGGTTTGGTTTTTGCTTCCGACCTACTCTTTCCGGATCTCACTGATTTTATTTTTTTTCTTTTCGATCTCGATTCATTCCCAGGAAAAGAAGGAAGAAAAAAAGGAAAACACCATTCAAAGTTTAGATTCTTCTAATAAACCTGAGACACAAATCCAAGCTCAGACCAAAGAAGAAACTCAGAAAAAAGAAGAATCCAAGCCGGATCCAAAAGCTCCTAAGTTCGGTTTTTTTGCGGATTCTTATTACGCTCACAATCCCTATGCGTCCCCGTCGAGAGAAAATAAGTACCTCACACAACCCGCGCGTTGGGATGAGATCAACATCAACTTAGCCCATATCGATGGAAAAGTGGAGACGGATCAATACAGAGGAAGGGTCGCGTTTCAATTCGGTAATTCCGTAAACTCGAACTACAAAAACGAAGTTACTTCCGAAAAAAATTCCAATCAATTCTCGGTTCGGAATATTCAGGAAGCCTACGCGGGAATCAAACTCGCAAAAAATCTCTGGCTCGACGCGGGAATTTATTTCGGGAACATCGGTCTTGAAAGTTGGATCTCGCATTCGAACTGGAATTATTCCCGGGCCCTCGCCCTCGACTACGTTCCTTATTATTCGAGCGGGTTTCGGCTTTCCTATCAGTATTCTCAAAAACTTTCCTTTCAACTGCATCTGATGAACGGCTGGTCCAATATCACCGAAACCAATCGGGACAAAGCGATCGGAACTCAAATCGACTTTCAAGTAACCGATAAGTTTAGAATCACTCACAACACCTTTATCGGAAACGAAGCTCCTGACAATGAAAGAAGACAAACGAGATATTACAATAATTTAATATTACAATATCACTTTACAAAATTCTTCATCGTAGCGGGTTCCGGAGACGTCGGGATTCAAAGAGTTCCGGACCCGGGTGTAAACGCATATCGACAATGGTATATCGGAACGTTTTGGATTACTTGGAGACCGATCGAAGAGTTTAGAACTTCGATTCGTATCGAGAGAATGTACGATCGGGATCAAACGATCATTCAATCGGGAACTAAAAACGGATTTTTGACTTCGGGTGGAACTCTTACTCTCGATTACATTCCGAACGAACAAGCGATGGTAAGATTGGAGGGAAGATACTTTCGTTCTTACGATCCGGTCTTTGACTATCACAAGTCCCGTTCCAAAGAGGAAAAATTTATCGTCTTTGCGGTGACGGTTAAGATCTAATCTTCGATACGCTCTTTCTATTACGCAAAAACGGACTTGCCCCGTTTGATTTGTAATGGCAAATTGTATCGAGAGGAAAGTATGGAATTAGCAACACTGGGCGGCGGATGTTTTTGGTGTCTCGAAGCGGTTTATCAAATGGTGGAAGGTGTAGAATCGATCGTTTCCGGATATTCCGGCGGGCAGACTCGGAATCCGGATTATCGTTCCGTATGTTCGGGAACTACGGGACACGCCGAAGTTGTTCAGATCTCCTTTGATCCAAAAGTGATTACCTTTCCCGAGATCTTGGAAATTTTCTGGATCTGTCACGATCCGACTACGTTAAACCGACAAGGAAACGATATCGGAACTCAGTACCGTTCGATCATCTTCTATCATTCTTCCGAACAAAAAAAACAATCGGAAGAAGCGATCCAAAAAGCTTCGGCAAATTTTTCGAATCCGATCGTGACTCAAGTGGAAGAGTTGAAAGAGTTTTATCCCGCCGAAAATTACCATCAAAACTACTTTCAATCCAATCCGGAACAAACGTATTGTCATTACGTTGTAAAACCGAAGATTGATAAGTTTCTCAAAGTCGGGTTCAAAGTTAAAAGTAGATCTTAAAATTCTTCTTTAAAGATTCTGAAAGTAACAAGAAAGGGGTGAATCGAAGTAGAAAATCATCCTATACCAAGTTTATTAAATTCTACTTGATCCTCTCTGTAGAAGTCGATAGACTGATTTATAAATGAAATCGAATATCCAAAGAACGTTTTTGATTCTTATCCTGGGAATTTTTCTTTCCCAATGCCAAGCGAGCATACAGCTTCAAGGCGAAATCCATCATCCTAAAACGGAAGACGGTTGGGATCTAACTCTCGAACATTTCCCTCCGCTTTCCGGAAACATCACAAAAAAATATCCCGTTATATTATGCCACGGATTGATCGCCAACAGAACCTATCTGAAGATCAACGAGAAAAGTTCCATCGTAGGAAGGCTTCAAAAAGAAGGTTACGACGTTTGGTTGTTGGATCTGAGAGGAAGAAGGGAAGCGGGTTATCCGTCTCTTTTTTTCGGAGATAAGACATTCACTTATAGCATGGACGACTATATCAAATACGACGTGGATGCGGCCATCAAACACGTGTTAAATTCTACCGGAAAGGACAAGGTCAACTGGATCGGTCATAGTATGGGCGGAATGGTAGTCTACGGAAGAGTGGGAAGTCTGGGCGAAAAGAGAATCGCAAACTTTGTCGCAATCGGTTCTCCCGCGATCATGGATCCACCGAGTTCCGCGATTCGACGCTGGGGATCTCTAACGTGGCTCATGAATCTTTGGCCCGTTGTTCCCACCGAAACCTGGGCCGGCATTCAAGGTGGAACGGGAATTCCGTTTCTTCCCCAAAAATCTTTTGAAGAGCTTTTTTGGCACAAGGCCAATATAGATCCTTCGATTCTTTCCGGAGTAAAAACTACTTCCATCAATCCGGGTGCGAAGAATGAAATTCTACAGTTCAAAGATCTCGCCGAAAGCGGAGAAATGCGGAGTTTAGACAAGAAGATATCCTATTCTGATAATCTTAAGAATATCAAAATTCCCACTCTTTTCGTTGCGGGAAGAAGAGACAAACTCGGAATGTCGTATTCTCTGCGTTATGCGTATGACACGATTTCTTCCGAGGACAAATCTCTTTTTATCGCTTCCCGATCGAACGGTCATTCGGACGATTACGGACATACGGACTTGATCGTGGGAAAACACGCGGACAAAGAAATATTCGGCCCGATCGTTTCCTGGCTGGATAAAAGAAACTAAAACCATTTTGGATTTTAAGAATGAAATATACAAAAATTAAGCTTTTCACGTTCGTATTCGTTTGTATCCTATCGATTTTCGGATGCACACGTTATGTGGTCATTACCGATCAAAAATTCACTTCACAAACGGCGAACATAGCTCCGAACGTCTATCTGACTACGTTCTCCTATGAGAATTCTTCTTATCCTCCGATTTTAATCGTGGATCCCGTTTTGATCAATAAAAAGGCCCTTTATCTTGGAGATAAATCGGGTCTGATCGGAGTTTTAAACGGAAACGGATTTTCGGTTTGGCTTCTTCATTTCGAAGATCACAAAAATATAAACCTCAAAGACGTCGGAGAAAATTTGATTCCGGAAGTGATCGGAAGAATTCAAAAAGTCACCGGTAAAAAAGAATACATTCTCGGCGGCGTGTCGTTAGGCGGACAATCTCTCCTCCATTCTTTCAAAGCCAAAAAAATTCCGGACATCGCAAAGGTATTCTTTCTCGGAACGGGGATGGATTATAAATACAACGATAGTTTTATCGAGCAGATGAAAGCCGAAAAAAGACTGGGCTCGGATATAAGTTCTTCCTGTAAAAATAAGGACAGCTTCTGTAAACGTTTTATCTCTTTCGACGCCGATGATCCTACTACCCTCTTCGTTTATCAAAATCTCTTTAATTATCTTCCGGCTCTGGAAGAAAATCCGAAGACATGGGAATCTTTTGAAAATACAAACTTCCCTTCCCTTTTTATCGGAGGTAGAATCGATAACATTTCTCCGACGGAAAGTATTCATCCCGTTTACAAAAGAAAAAAAGGAAAAAGGGAATATTTTGAAGCGGGAAGAGACAACGGAATGGCGATCGACTATGATCATCTTGGTCTTTTTGCCTACGAAGACGCACCTTCCGATATTTATCAGAGAATCGCAAACTGGTTAAAGGAAACCGAAGCTGAGCCTAAGAAGGTTTCTTCCAACCCAGCAAATCCATAACTTTCTTAATGTCCTCCCAGACGTCTCGTTTGAGAGGACTGTTCTCCCCTCCGTTTCGAATTACAAAACTCGGATGATATGTAGGCATCACCGGGATTCCATAGAAAGAACCCCAATTTCCTCTGAGTTTTGTAATCCCTTCCTTTGTGTTTAAGATAAAACGTGTGGATGGATTTCCAAGAGTAATGATAGCCTTGGGTTGAATGATTTCCAGTTGTCTGAGAAGATACGGAGCGCAGGCCCTGGTCTCTTCGTCTTCCGGCGGACGATCCTTTTCGAATTTCATATCGAGGGTCGGCCTACACTTTACGATGTTTGCGATAAAGACGGATTCTCTCGGAACTCCCATTCCCTTTTCGATGATTCTTGTTAAGAGTTCTCCGGCGCGGCCCACAAAGGGACGGCCGGTCAAGTCCTCTTGTTTGCCGGGACCTTCTCCGATAAAAACCACCTCGGCTTCCGGATTGCCTTCTCCAAAGACCGTTTGTGTTCGAGTCGTGTGAAGCTTGCAAAGCTTACAATCGGTGACCTCGGATTGGACGAGACCTAATCTTCTGATTTTTTCTTCTCTGCTCATGAAAATACGTTCGATCCAGACTGAAAAAGAAATTCTCTGGAGTCAATGGAAATGATCGTCTTAACACCCGCCGGATTGTATATTCCTCAAGCCGATGTTTATGTCGATCCTTGGAAGGGAGTGCCGAGGGCGATCCTAACACACGCACATTCCGATCATACGAGAAAGGGTTCCGCTCATTACCTCTGCGCAGAATCCGGTTTTCATCTCACGCAAGAACGCCTCGGAAAAAAAGCTCCGATCGAAACACTTCCTTACGGAAGAGCCGTATATACAAATGGGGTAAGAATCAGTCTTCACTCCGCGGGTCATATCCTTGGATCTTCCCAGGTAAGAATCGAATACAAAGGGAAAGTGACCGTGATCAGCGGAGACTACAAAACGGTTCCCGATCCGACCTGCGAACCTTTCGAAATTCTCAAATGTGATACGTTTCTTTCGGAAGCGACCTTTGCAAAACCGTATTATATCTGGGAAAATACTACATTCGTATTTCAGAATATTCTAAACTTTATTTTGGAAAATAGAAACCTCGACTCGATCTCATTGCTCTACGGATATTCGCTCGGGAAGGCGCAGAGAATTCTAAAAGGATTGTCGATCGCGGCGGAGGAACGAGGGATCGACTTGGATTTTTTTGTTCACGATTCCATTCTTTCCATGAACTCGAGATACGAAGAATCGGGAATCCAACTTCCTAAAACAAAACCCTTGGATCAATGGAACCCGAATTCTAAAAATCATTTTGTTTTTCTCGCTCCTCCGGGTTCTCCGATTCCCAATCCGGAATCTAAAAAAATCCGAAGCGCCTTTTGTTCCGGCTGGATGCAGCTTTCAAAAAATAGAAAGAACGGAAGTTTTAGCAAAGGGTTTACTCTTTCGGATCACGCCGACTGGAATGAATTGGTTCAAACGATTTCCTCTACGGAAGCTGAAGAAATTCTTCTCACTCACGGAGATACGGAAGATATCGTTCGATATCTCAAAGAGAAAGGGAAGAATGCAAAGACTCTCAAAACGAAATTTCATTCGGAAGAATCTGAATTTTGAATCTGTGTTTCCGGTAAAACTCGAGAGAACGTTTAGAAAGGATTTCTTTTTTAAAAATTGGATTCTTCCGAAATTTTATCTCGAACGGACTTTAAGTCCGATTTCAACCTTTTTTCAATGAGATTTCCTTTGTCGGAACAAGTAAAACGGAAGAGGTCCCTTTCGATTGATAAAAAGGATTCTCATATTTTCAAAATGAAATGAAAGCCTTATTCTAATTATAATCCAAGAGGAATTAACGAGGAAACTCGATTACAATGGATTTCTAAAGTTTTCGAAAGAATGGAAAATTCAAATTCTATCTTTTGAATCGAAGATCGAGGAAAACAAAGTGTCCATGACAGAAAGGAACCTACCAAAACTCAAAAAAGCAAAAACGGAACATCGATATCAGATGATTCAATGGATTGAAATGGGAAGTATCGAAAAAATCCAAGAAGAAATCGAAACTCGAGGAAAGGATTTCTACGGCGCCGCTCCCTTGTTCTTTGCCGCGAGTGAAAACAGCGTTCCCGCATTGGAATATTTTGAAAGTATCGGATTTCCTTTAGACACGAGGGATTCCGGCAATCTTTCTCTTCACTTTTATGCATGCAGAGATCGCGGTAAAAGCGAAGTCGTAAGTTATCTTCTAAATAAAAATATAACGCCGGATCCAAAGGATATTCTCGAAGCCGCGGCGAAAGGAAAAATCGAAATTCTAAAACTGTATCAAACCTTTGGAATCGATCTCAAAGATCCGAATCTCAAAAACGAAAACTACACACTTTTGGAAATCGCAACGTTCTCTAACTTAGAATGTTTAAAATTTCTCTTCGAACAAGGTCTGACTTTGGAACCGAGCCTTCTACCAAGAGCGGCCAGTTTAGGAAAATTGGATATAGTTCGTTATCTCGTCTTAGAACAAAAGGCGGATCCAAACGTAAAGGTGCACGAAAGAAACGCGATTCACGAAGCCTGTTTCGGTCCGTCCAATCACGAACCCTATGAACATTTGAATATTCTAAAATTCTTACATGAGAATGGAGGAGACTTGAATTCTCCTTCAAATTGGAGAGGAGACGAAATCTATACTCCTCTTCATTTTGCCTGCAGGCCCGGAGCTCAGGATAAAATGCCCTTTATCCGATATCTTTTGGAAAATGGAGTCGATCCGGATTTACAAAATCCGAAATCGGCTCTTAGCATCGCGGATTCGAAAACAAGAAAGGAAGTATTAAAATTCTTAGAAACAAAAGGAATCAAAGTGGAAAAGGATCCTTTCCAAAGATCGTTTCAAGTTGATAAACTGATTGCCTTTGCGGAAGACGCGATTCGAAAATTTGCAAAAGAAAATCCGGAGGCCGTCGTCTTTCAATTTGTGATCGAAGGCGCGACGATGAGCATGAGCGATCTTTTTGATCCCGAATACTACGTGGGAGAATGGAAATACGAAGGTTTCGCCGAGTTCCGCGAAGAAAACGGTTTCGATTATCCTTTGTGGCAGGAACACTACGACTCAATGGGTGAAGACGAAAACTCCCCCTATGCCTTAGCGATGTCAAAGGTCATAGAGGGTCTACACGAAAGAAAAATATTCGATCTTCTCAAACGATCCAAAAATTTCGAAACAAAGATGATCGATCACATGTATTAGAAAAATTGAATTCTATTCCGGAATCAATTTTAATACGTATTTAGAATCTTGTTCGATCTGCGATTGAGTAAAACGGATCGCCCTGTGTTCTCCGTCTAAAAACATTTTGATCTGATCCCCGTAAAAAGGAGAACCTTGGTTTCCTGAATTTCCAGTCGGCAAAACTGACCATGAATTTTCAGGATTGATCAAATCGATAATTCTTCTTTTCGAAGGTCCTACTTTCGGAGTCATCTCAGGATTGATATCCTGTTGTGCCATGACGTTCACGTTTGCTTCTCCCGAATTGATTGAAAAAGGCCCTTGATTGAAAATCAAACCCAAAACAGGAACCTTTCCAATCGGATGTTCAAACGTAATCTTGTGAGCCTTTCCCCATTTCCAGGAAGAAGCGGATCCGCCGTGTTTCTGAGAAAGATAACGAACCGTTTGTTCGAAAGCTCGAATCAAAATCTCTCTTCTTGTTTCCGCGATGCCGGGCGTCGTTAGATCATCCCAAAATGTAGAATCCGGATTAAAAAGAACGGCTTTGTACGCGTTCCAGTGTTCCGCGTTGTGACCATAGATCGCAAGTTCTCTGGAGTCCAACTCATCGGACAAAAGATTGAGCATTACGAATTGATTTAAGGTTTGGAAAATCGTAGCTCCAACGGAGTCTAACGTGTGTTCTCCGTCAAAAGACTTGTAGATATCCAGAGTTTCTCGGAAAACTCCGTTCCATTCTTTCTCTTTTTCCAATTCTCCGGCGATCAAAGGAACAATGCTCCTCGCTGAAAAGGCGTGAACGTCGGTTTGAACTTTCTTAACGTCGTCCACGGACCAACGTTGTCTTTGAGAAAGAAGTTCGTAAATTCTTCTCGCGCGATCGGATTCTTGCCAATAACCTTCCGGTCTTCCGTATCCCTTCAACTCGGTGACGGGAAGATGATTCGCCGTAAGAATGATTCCTTCCGGAGGATTGATCAATTTCGGATTTTCTGAAGCAGGGATATAACCGATCACGTCGTCTTCACCCGAAGCCCCGTCCAAAAATTTTCGCGGATTACTCTTTTTACCTCGGATCGGAAATCTCCCAACGGCCCACCAAGCGATATTCCCTTTTGCATCCGCGTAAGAAACGTTCAAACCGGGAGCCGGAAGAGACGGGACGATAAATGAACATTCTTCCAGAGAAGAACAACGACCCAGACTATAAACCGTATCCAACAAAGGAACTGTAACGTGATGAAAGATCCAGCGAACGGAAATCACAGGGCCTTTGTAACCTTCGATCGGTTTTGAAACGATGGGACCGTGAGAAGTAACTTGAATTTCGATTTCTCTCGCTTCCTCTCCCTTGACTGGAATTTTTTCTTTGAGAATTTGAACCGGAACCCAATTTCCTTTTTCTTTTACAAGATTGGGTTGTGTAGGATGGAGAACTTCCTGATAAAAATCCATGTCGTCGTTTTCCAACATCGTCAAGGCCCAGGCTTTTTTCGCGTTATGCGCGATTAAAGGAAACGGAAGAATCGGAAAATGATACCCATAGGTTTCGTGTTCTCCAACCTTCATGTGAACTTCATACCAGGTTCCAGGATTACTGAATGCGATATGGGGATCGTTGGCTAAAATGGCGCCTCCGGTTGCGGACCTCGAAGGAGCGATCACCCAAGAATTGCTTCCCGTAAAAAGAGGAAGATCTCTCAGAATGGAATCCACTTTTTGAAACGTTTTGGAAACTTCCGAAAAGTCATCGGATTTTTTTTCCGGAGAAGAAAGGGACGCAAGATTCGAAATTGTATTCCTTCGATCTTGTGTGATCGCTTTCGGAGAATACGCCGGTTGATTTTCGAAAATCGAAAACGGATCCTCTTTATCGTGTCTCGGAAATAATTCTGCGACGTTACGATTCGGAAGTTTTTTCTCTAATGTAGAATAGATCGGATCCAATCGAAGGGCTTCCGCAAAAGAAAAAGACAAAAGCGAAAGAGCGCTCAAAACATCCAAACGATCAAATGGTTTCGGTTTGTATCCGAGAACCGTAAACTCGATCGGTAAGGCTTCCGTTTTCAAAAAGAAATTGATTCCTTCTAAAAAAGAATCCAATTCTTTCCAGGCCTGAGGATTACCCTTTGCTCCTTCTTGAAGCATCTTTTCGGCGGTTCTTCTTAAGAGCATTTGCCGCAAGAATGTATCCGCAGGAATCAGGTCCGCGCCTAAAACTTCGGACAACTCCCCTCTTCCTGCTCTTCGGAGAATTTCCATCTGAAACAAACGATCGCTCGCGGTTACGTAACCTAACGCATAGTAGGCGGAATGCGAATCCTCGGATCGAATGTGCGGAACTCCGTAAGAGTCCCGAATGATCGAAACCGGCCTTGTAATTCCGGATACTTTTAATTCTCCGCTCAAACGAGGGGATTTTAAAAATAATAAAAGGGAGAATCCAATCTTCGCAAAAAGGAGAATCGCAAAGATAGACCAGAAAGAACGACGTATCCAAAGAGGAATACGATTCCAAAAGTTTAAAAATTGTAAGCTGAAGTTTCTCATACACTAACCGAATATTTATTTTTTAAAGGGGTTTACTTTTATAAAATCGGATTCTTTGAGCAAGAAAAGTTTTAATCGGTTTTCATTTTTCTGATTCTTTTCCAACCAAAAAAGAATGACTTCTCTTCCATCTGTGCGAAAACGAAACGAATCCAAGTAAGTCAATCCAGTGTTATCTTTTCCCAAATTGATCGAAGAATACAAAGAAGAATCGGATTCCGACCGAAGAAGATATCTCCTAACGTCGTTTCTCTGCCATTGTCCTTTGGAAGAATTGGATCTTGTCTTTGCGTTTCTCGCGGGGAAAAAAGAAAAAGCGATTTTGGAAGAAGATTTGCTCGTGACCTTAGCTTCCGAGTATTTGGACCAACCTCTTTGGATGATTCGATCTGCGATCGAAGAAGTCGGAGAGATTTCGGAAGCGATTTCTCTTTTGACGGGAAATCCTTCTCCTAATTTCGAAACTGAATTTAGAGTCCTTTTAAAAAAAGCGAATCAAATTATCAATTCGAAAGACCAAAGTCGAGAAGTCTTATTTTCAATTTGGAAAACGTTTTCCATCTCGGAAAAAATCTTTTTTCATAAACTTCTTCTTGGAAAACAAAATCTTAAAATACAGGAAACATTCTTAATCGAAATCTTAGCAGACCTTTTCGATTTAGAAACCGGAGTTCTTTTAAACAAATTTCGAAAATCAAAAATCCATTGGAAAACGATTTCGATCGTAGAAATTCTTTCCTCTTGGTTTCCGGATCGAAAACTCGAAAGACTGAACGAAACCGAAATTTTAAAACGAATCGATCCTTCCTTACCCCAAAAACCGCCTCGTCCTTCTTCGTTTTCTGAAAATCGGATCTCCGAGAAAATGTATTTCCTTCTTTGTCCAAAAGGAATTTCGGCTGAAGTGATCCTCTCACCTTCGGAAGTTTTTATTTGGACTAAAGATGGATTTTTATACCCGGAAGAAACTCCTCTTATCTTTCAAGAATTCTCAGAGGTAAAAAGGAATGCGCGCATTCTCGGATGGATTTCTCAAAATCAAAAAGGAGAAAGAATATTCTTATTTTATGATATTCTGAATTATGAGAACGAAAACCTTTCTTCGCAAAGCATAAAAGAGAGAAAAGAAATTTTGGATCTCATTCTCAATCGTAATTTTCAATTCGTTCGTCCGGTAGAATGGAATGGAATTCCGGAAGAAATCGATTCCATAGATTTTCAGAAAAATTTTTTGATAGAAAGTCGAAGTGCGTTTCTTTTTTATCCGGAAGGAAAGTTTTTTTCTGAATTCAAAACTCCGCTCCAAACAATCAAAGCCGTTTTGATTTACGGAAGAAAGGCGATGAACAAGGAAGGTTCTTCTTTTTGGGAGTTGAGTTTCGGAGTTCCGACCCATCTTGCGACCCATAGGGAGCAAGATGCTGAGTTACTTGCGACCCAAGATTCAAATCTAAATACCATCGCGAGAATCTCGGTCGATTCAAAACATTCTTTGTTTTTGGAAATCGATTCTTTTTTTAAAGAGAATACGATCGAAAAAAAGGGGCCGATCCGAGGAGTTCCTACAATCTGGAAAGCGGAACTTTCCTTTCAAAAGCTTCTTCCTTCAAAGAGACATAAGATGGGATTTGTTTTGGAAGACGTAAAGATCCTCGGAAAAATTTCTTCGGAAGAATCCATCGACTCCTTGGATCTACTTTTAAAACTTCGGAATTCTGAAATGTAGGAACTCCTATAATTTATGAATCCAGTTTGATGTACGACTGGAAGAGCCTGATCCGCGAAAGACTTCATCAGTAAGGGTAAGGGGTCGCGAAGAACTCAATATCTCGCTCCCTACGGGTCGCGAGATAAGTCGGAACTCCGAAAAAAATGGAAGCACTGAAATGTTATCATTCTCGATCGCGAAGATCGTCTTCCCGTCAAAAATGTAGGAACTCCTTCCGGAAATTTCTCTTCCAGAACGTTTCACCACTGAGTTACTTGACAGAGACTCGGTTTCCAGTTTTTTGGTCGATATGAACCAGAAAACTGCAAAACTTCTTAACAAATACGCAGAACTTAAGGGCGTAAGCTCAAAACAAATCAAAAGAGAATGGTTGGTTTTGAACGAGCATCAGAAAGATCAAAAAAGACAAGAAATTCTGAAAGAGCTGGTTAAATAAGACCGGCTTTTTCACAGTCTTCTTCTCCTGAACCCGGTAAACTCTTAGATCTTCCAAACGTATTCTTCAACTCGGGCAGGACCTCATGGAAGAAATCGAACTCACTAAAGAATTCCGCTTCGACGCCGCTCACCTTCTTCCCAACGTACCCGACGGCCATAAATGCAAAAGACTTCACGGTCATAGCTTTCGTTTTAAACTTCATCTCAAAGGAAGAATCGATTCTCACACCGGTTGGTTGATCGATTATGCGGAAGTCAGTAAGATCGTAAAACCCCTCATCGAAAATCATCTCGATCACTATTATCTAAACGATGTTCCCGGATTGGAAAATCCGACTTCGGAAAATATTTCTATCTGGCTCTGGAATCATCTCAAACCGCTCCTTCCTCTTTTGTATAAAATCACACTCAACGAAACTTGTACAAGCGCCTGCATCTACGAAGGTCCGAAAAATTCTCACTGAGAGAGGCGAGTTTTGAACTCAGATAAAATTAAGAATCCGAATCGAAAGAAATCCGATTCAAAATTAAAATCTTCCAACAACAAGGCCGTCGTACTTTTATCCGGAGGACTGGATTCTACCACTTGTTTGTATCAGGCGATCGCGGATGGCAAGGAAGTTCAGGCCTTATCCTTCGACTACGGACAGAGACATAGAATCGAATTGACTTATGCGAAAAAGATTACTCGCAAATTAGGAATCCCACATACGATTCAAAAGTTAAAACCGGAATTGTTTTTAGGATCTTCTCTCACTCAAAAGTCGATCAAGGTTCCTAAGAATTCTCTGGGAAAGGATGAAATTCCGAATACGTATGTTCCCGGAAGAAACATCCTCTTTCTTTCTTTTGCCACCTCCCTCGCAGAAGGAACCGGATCGGATTCGATCTATATCGGAGTCAATGCGATGGATTATTCCGGTTATCCGGATTGCAGACCTGAATTTATCAAGATGTTCGAGATGGCAATCCAACTCGGAACCAAAAAAGGAAGCCAAGGTTCTCCTCTCAAAATTATAACCCCTCTACAAAATCTTTCTAAGAAAGAAATCGTTCTCTTGGGAAGTAAATTGAATGTTCCCTTTCATCTCACATTCTCCTGTTATGACCCGCAAAACGGCAAGGCCTGTGGAAGATGCGACGCCTGTCTCTTGAGAAAAAAAGGTTTTCAGGAGACAGGAGTTTCTGAAAAGTGATCCCATCGGTAAACCCGGCCTTTCCATGCTCTTTGGGAAGGAATCTCTGATTAGGAAAAGTTATAATGGAACAGTTCGTAGGTTACCTGACGATCTTCTTATTAGCCGTATTCGTAGGTTTTGAGGTCATCACAAGAATTCCTCCTCTTTTACATACCCCTCTTATGTCAGGTTCCAATGCTATTTCCGGAATCACGATCATTGGGGCGATTTTATCTCTACATTCGGTGAACGGCCCTTTGATCAACATCATTGGATTTGTTGCTATGGTTGCCGCAACCATCAACGTGATCGGTGGATTCTTAGTCACGCACAGAATGTTAGGAATGTTCAAGAAGAAAGAAAAGTAAGAATATGGAAAAATCGATTATCAATTTAATTTATCTTCTCTCCTCCGTTCTTTTTATCGTAGGATTGAAACTTCTTTCTCACCCTAAGACCGCGGTTCGTGGAAACTTCTTAGGCGCAGTGGGAATGTTCTTTGCGATCGCAGCGGCTCTCGTTGAAAAAGGTCTCGCTTACGAATACATCTTAGCGGGATTCATCGTTGGAACTGCAATCGGAGTTTATCTTTCCATAAAAGTTGAGATGACTTCTATGCCTCAACTCGTTGCGGCCCTCAATGGATTCGGAGGTCTTGCTTCCTTTCTTGTCGCAGGTGCGGCGGTGATGGAAGTGATTCATCAAGGAACCAATCTCCAAGTCTTAAAATCGTATCAGTTCACGGTTTCTACTGCGGCCTCCGGAATCATCGGTGCAGTGACTTTAACGGGAAGTTTTGTAGCCTACGGAAAACTCCAAGGACTTCTTTCCGAAAAAGCGGTTCGTTATCCGGGTGATCAACTCGTAAAAATCATTTTCTTCCTCGGTTCTCTCGCGCTCAGTTACTTCGTAGTTATCGAACCTGAAAAGATAGAATGGTATTGGTATGTTGTAGCGGTCGGTTCCGTTTTAGGAATTCTTCTCGTAATGCCGATCGGTGGAGCCGATATGCCGGTTGTAATCGCACTCTTGAATTCTTATTCCGGAATCGCGGCGTCGGCGACAGGATTTGTTCTTGGAAATAACGTTCTGATTATTGCGGGATCTCTTGTAGGAGCGTCCGGAATCATTCTAACACAAATTATGTGTAAGGCGATGAATCGCTCTCTTGCAAACGTTCTCTTCGGAGGGCTCGGTGCGGCCGTTGATACTTCCAAAGGTGGAGAAGACATCTACGCAGGAAAAACCAAAAGTACTTCCGCAGAAGAAGTTGCGATGCTCTTGGATATGGCGCAAAGAGTTGTTATCGTTCCTGGATACGGAATGGCCGTAGCACAAGCTCAGCACGCAGTAAGAGATCTTTATAATCTTCTTACAGAACGAGGAATCGATGTTGAATTTGCGATCCACCCCGTTGCTGGAAGAATGCCCGGTCACATGAACGTTCTTCTCGCAGAAGCCGATATTCCTTACGACAAGATGAAAGAAATGGATGAAATCAATCCCACTTTTGAACAAGTCGACGTAGTGATTGTGAACGGTGCAAACGACGTGGTCAACCCACTTGCAAAAACAGATCCGACCAGCCCAATTGCGGGAATGCCGATTCTGGACGTTGATAAGGCGAAGACCGTAATCGTAATTAAACGAAGTCTGAGTCCAGGATTCGCCGGAGTTCCTAACCCGCTCTTTATCCAGGAAAATACTCTGATGTATTTCCAAGACGGAAAAAAAGCGACTCAAGAAATCGTAGCAGCTCTGAAAGAAACCTAAAAGTTTTCATTCTTTCTAAGAATGTCTCAAAGCCGGGCCGTAAAAAGTCCGGCTTTTTTATTTTGAAGCCGGCAAAAATTCTCAACGTATTACTTCCTGAGCGAATCCAATAGAGAATTATAAAAAAATAATATTCTTACCGCAGCTCGCGACGAGAATTTCTAACGCGGCACCAAACGAATCGAATGCTTTTTAATAAAAATAGAATCAACCCGTTGAAATCGACCTCGCCCATTATTTAGCCACGACAAAACCGATCTTTGACCAAGTTATGACTTCAATCGTCGACACTTGAGCCCTTAGCGTTTTGTTCTCGATTTGAGAATATAAAATTTTCTTTCAAACATTCGGATTCAATTTGTTCACAATCGAAACCGAAGATTCGATATTCCCATAAACAAATCTTTTTGTTTTGAAAATTCTGTCCTTATTTTTCCACAAAGAGCACATAACGTAAATTTTGCAGAGAATTAAACCGAATTCGTATTAAAATAAAACCTCGAAGAGGCTGATATCGTGGCAATACTTTGTCATTTTTCGATGTCGCTTAATAATCAGAGCTCGGAAAGAATATCGAATTGATATCTTGCAAGGGCATAGTCAACCTGGTAGCACAAGCTTACGGTCGATAAACTCGATTGGACCGCCTGTATTCCTGTTTGGCAAGGATATCATCTGAAGTGAAATCAAGTGAAAACGTTGCCGATGATTATGCTAAAAACAAATCCATCATGAAACGAGTGTACAGGTTTTGTCAGACAATATAAGCAAGAAAGAATTTCAAGATTCCATATCAGCAAAAAAATCAAATTTCTATCCGAATCATCCCCTCGAAAATGAGATAGAAACAAAGGTCGAAGAATTAAAAAACCTCGTCTCTCAATTTCACGAGCTCAAACCATTTTTAGAAGAATTAACTTCTCTCCCCTGGAAAGAATATGAAGAAAAGCTTTCACAAGATTATCTCAACAAATTTACTTTTGTAAAAGAAGAATCGATTGAACAAGAAAACTTTTTAGAATCGGAAGAGGACGAACGATTTTCGATTCGAGAACCAAATCAAATTCTAACAAAAGCAAAAGACTCACTCGGTTTGGGAAACGAAGCCTATGCCGCATTGAGCAATTATGTTTCCAATCGAATCGCGCTCGCGATGCAAAAGGGAGTATCGATCGCCTTAAAGAAGAATCTGTAATTCAAATTCTTAAAAATCAAATCGGATCCATTATATCCAAAGAAAGGAAACATTCTCGCGACTGTTTCCAAATAGGGAATGGCTCAAGAAAAGTCAAAATCCAAAATTCTTATCGATCGAGAATACTTCCGGAATTATCCCAATTTTATCCATCTATAATCCAAGAAGAATAATTCGGATTAAAACTGAAATAATTGAAAATCTCTCTGTTATACTTCGCATGAAGTTCCTACAAATTATGATTCTCTTTTATTCCCCTATTCTCTTCTCTTTTAACTGCAAACATACGAAGGATCCAATTCCTTTTCTTTTTCTTCTGGGCGCCATTCAAGCAAACGAGTTTCAAAATATAATCTCCGGACCTGTCCCGATAGATCAAGAAAGCGAACTTACAAATTATAAAGTTCAAATATTCAATTCTACTCAGAATATCATCATTACAGGATACTTTTCAAAACCGAGCGGATTGGGTAAATTCCCACTCATCGTAATGATGCATGGGTGCGGGGGCGCTTATTCTTTCAACGATCCGACGAGAGGAGTCGCATCTCTTTTTACCGAATGGGCGGGACGCGGAAAAAATCTAGGATACGCCACTTTACTCCTCGATAGTTTTACTCCGAGAAACGCGGAACAAAATCAATGCGGGAACGGCTCGGGTGTAGGAACTTCCGAGGTTACGGATCGCCCGACGGATGCATACGCTGCATTGGATTACGTGAGAAGATCCGCGATCATCTTAAATGAGAGAATTGTTTTACTTGGTTGGTCGCATGGGGGAAGCAGCGTCATCTCGACTGTGGATACAAATTCTACACTTCAGTACCGAGTGAAATATCCAAGGCCATTCAAAGGGGTGATTTCCTATTATCCCGGTTGCGGATTGAACAGCGCTTTTGGAGGAATTTCTACGAGCACATATCTGCCTTATACACATATTAAAATTCTCGCGGCTGGGCTCGATCCTCTTTATACGGGCGGTTATTGCGACGACAGAGTCACCCGAGCACAAACGTTAGGCGCAAGCGCCGGAACTAACAATTCGATTGCGATCACGGTATATCCGAATACACATCACAGCTTTGATCAAGCAAAGGTCGTAAATGATCAATTTGACGCCAACGATGTAAACGCCAAACCTCTTGCAGATCAAGAGGCGGTCGATTTCTTTCAATTGCATAACCCTTGAGAATTTTTAAAATTAAAAACGAATTCGAAAAAAATAATTTCATTTTTTTAAAAAAGCTAACAATACATTCTAAAATCTGAATATTACAAACTTAGACAGAGGTTAAAAGTGTGATAAAACGAGAACTCATTTTTCGAGACGAAACATCCGATAAATTTTGGAATTTAGAATCCTCCGGACTTTCTTTTACCGTTACTTTCGGAAAAACAGGAACCGCAGGACAAACACAGACAAAAACTTTCGATTCGGAAGACAAATGTCGGAAGGAAGCGGAAAAATTGATAACCGAAAAACTCAAGAAAGGATACAAAGAAAACACTTCCGTCGATTTTCTTTCGGAATGGAAGTCCACACTCAATTCTAAACCTCCGAAAGAAGCGTTCTTGCATCATTTTTCTTTTCTAATCGAAGCGGAAGAGGATAAAGAAATTCTTAAAAAACTCTCCGAAAACCTGATCTCATTTTCTTTGAATGAGAAAGAGAACGCTCTGATCGCTGAAATCAAAATCGAACATCTTAAAAATGAAAATGCGGAACTGATCTGTCATCCTCCGTTTACAAAAATTCCCGAAAAAGGATTACCGAAGAGTTATGTAAAAACGGTAAAGGTTCACAATGGAATTTATTTCGAAGACTTAGGCGGAGGTTCGATCGGTTTCTTTGGATTAGACGAAAAAGGAAAAATCAACGCTGGAGGTTGGGAACCGGAGGCAATCGAAGAAGGTGATAACGAAGAATTCTTAGAAGCGTTAGAAAACAAAGAGCTTTCCGTGGAAGACGCACCTTGTATAATCGAATTTGGTCAAAACTGGATTTTAAGCGATCCCCTAAAAAAGACAATTCACAAAGAGCCAGCCTATTTGTTTGTGTCTCATGAAGACTGCGAAGTAGTAACTATCAAAAAAGCAAATCAGTTTCTTTTTGGTCCGATTCTTTTACGAGTTCTTGCGCAAAGAATTCTCGATATCGAATTCTTTTCGGAAATTTATTCGTAATAAAGATCCGAGTTCCGTTCGAAATGTATTTTGTGCTTTGTATTTTAGGGAAAAAGAGTTTAACGTTCTATTTTGTTTTTTGCAAAAGAAGATGTTATTTTAAATTTTCGGATTGAGATAAAAGAGCCCTCTTTAAAAAATTTGAGTGTGAAAAAACGATGACTATAAATTCTACTCGGAACGAACTTCAGTTCGGCTTCAAGATTTTTTTTCGAAAAAGTTTTGCGTCATCAACGGTCGACCGAATGCATTTTCCATTGATCAGGAGTATATTATGAAAACAGAATTTTCCATTCGAATCGTGGAAATGGATCCGGAAGCAGGATTTACGGGTCATCTCGTATTGGTTCCCTTGAAAGATCTAACTCCCTTTTCGATCAGTGAAGCCGTCGTTACCTGGACGAGAATTCTTAAAAACGCGGAAGACTTTGTATTCTCCGATCCCATTTTCGAGGACTCGGATCCATGGTTTGGTTTCGGAGTAACGATAGAAGATCGAGTGCTCGACGAACAAGGATTATTCTCTCAAATTTTAGGATCGGATTCTTTAATTGAAACTTCCGTTTCGGAATACATAGAAGCTTTGATTCAATTTAACGAAGAGAACGACGACGAAGGACTTGCTACTCACGAAGAATTGGAAACGGGAACCTACGCAATACTTTGGCTTCTTCAGAGAAGCTTAAAATATCTACCTCTTTACATCCGATATCTAAATTCTTTAGACCTGGACCATACCGTGGCTCAGTTAGACGTTTTGTTTCAACTTGCAAAACAGTATTCTCCCGCCGAGTTGGGGTCGCTCAAAAAATTTGCAAAAGAAAAAGATGCGCAACTCTTAAACGATTGGTTGGAAGCGAATCGCGTTTGGACGGAACAATAAAAAATCCTACGATCGAGAGAATTTATCTAAGGAAGCCATTGGATCCGAAATCGAATTCAGGAATCTCGGTTTTGGAAAAGAATTGAATTGTCAAAAGCTATTTTCATTCTATAGAATATGGAACAGAAAGATTATAGTGACGAGGTTCGGCTTCATCGATCCAAATTGATTCGTTTTTTACTATTTGTCGCGGGTTCCATTTCCTTGGCCTTGGGAATCATTGGGGTCTTTACTCCGATTCTTCCGACTACGCCGTTTTTACTCTTGTCTGCGGCTTGTTACGCAAGAGCCTCTCATCGATTTTACAATTGGCTTATGAACAATCGATATTTCGGATCTTATATCCGTGACTGGAGAATTCATAAGATGATTCCGCTTCGTGCCAAGATCATCGCGATTTCTATGATCTTTATAACGATGGGAACTACTGTTTTCTTTTTCATTCCGATCCTGGCCGTGAAAATTCTTGTTTCACTGATCGGAATTTTGGTTGTTCTTTATTTGATTCGAATTCCGACAAAACGTGAAAGTTGAAGTTTAAGAAAATTCATTGTCGGAATTCCGATAGGAAATCGCTCTTATTTATCGTTGCGTGAAATACGAATCTGTGATAAAGGAAAGTTTCCGAGTTTTTCCCGCCGCCTCTCCCCTCCACCCAAGTTCAGGGTGGGGCGCGCGAACTTGCACGGTAGAATTGTCGGAGTTACGACAAGAAACCGATCTTATTTATCGTTGCGTGAAATACGAATCTGTGATATAGGAAAATCTCCGAGTTTTTTCCGCCACCCGCCCCTCCACCCAAGTTCAGGGTGGGGCGCGCGAACTTTCACGGTAGAATTGTCGGAGTTACGACGAAGGGGAAAGCCGTCTTTCAATACGGAGATCGAGAAGGAAACATGTGGAAAACTTTCGAGTCGTTTTCCTTGAGGAGCTCCGCGATGTCCAAAGCTTCTTGGACCTTTCTTCTTTTATCAGGTTCTTCTTGTAACCAAGAGGTCACAAAGGATTCCAATCTTCTATAATCTTTGATAAAAGAAAGGGAGCGTATGTATTCGATCTTATCTTCTTCTTCCGCGATTCTAAACTGAACTACTTGTTGATACGTCGCCGCGGCCGCGCGATAATTCCCGGTATTGTAATAGGCGTGCGCCAGAAATCGTTTTTCCTGAAACGGAAGTTCTCCGTAAAGATTGTAAATCTTAATCGCTTTTCTATAGTTCTGATGAATGTCCATTACAAGTCTTGCATGGATAAGCATAAATTCTCTGGATTGAAATCCGTCTTTTACAAATTCAACACACTGGGAATACGCGTCCGCCTTGTTCCCCAAAAGAAAATTAGATTTTAAAAGAAGAAGTTTGGCCGCTCTAAAATTCGGTTTTAACTCGATCGCCCTTTCCGCTTCCGCTTTTGCACGAAGATAATTTCCGGTCTCAAAATAAGCGAGAGCAAGATTGATTCTATAGAATGGATTGTAATTGGATAATTCCACCGCTTTCTGAAAATACTCTAAGGACCTCGGCCATTTGTTTCTCTGAACAAAGATCATTCCTAATTGATAGTAAGACGGGTCGTGTCCCGGTTGAATCTGAATCGCTCTCAGAAGAGAATTCTTTGCTTGAGGGTAACGACCCTGCGCATAGAGATAAGAACCTTTGAGGTAGTGATATTCTACCGTATTCTCGTCTAACTTCTTGATTCTTTCTATATTAACGGAAGCTCTTGCGAGATTGTTTGCTCGAATCAGATTGACCGTCTCCGTATTGAGAGCGGTGATTAGAACCCTTCTCCTGGCAGCGTCCGTCGGAGATCCGGAGGAATTCTCCAAGTTCGGACTCGGAGAAACATTTCCCGGCAGATTTTCATCTTCATCATCCGCAAAAAGAATTCCGAAAAAACAAATCGTGAGGAAGAGAAAAAGGAAAAGACGTTTCATATTTTTTTAATGGAGAAGATATCGAACCGACTCAGTTCTTTTCAAAAAATTCTACGTTATCTTCTTTCTTGTTTAGAAGTTGAAGTTCCTTTTCATTGACTTTCAGAATTCTATATTCCAAATCAAAGGCGAGGTCCGCCAGATTAAAATGAATATCATCGTCTTTCATTTTATAAGTAAGATGAAAGGTATCATACTTCGCGAGACCGTCCGGAAGAATGAGAAGATGACTTCCCTTTCCCTTGTCCGGATCCTTACATTCTCCCTTTTCAGGACAATTTTTAACCTTTACCCAATCTCCCAAAATCAGCTCCTCCTTCTTTTTACAAGAAGAGAAGAGAATCAAAGCGAGAGTTAGAATGAGAGCGATTTTTTTCATAGATTCAAACATAGAGATCCGTCCTTGCTTGTCCAATGAAAATCGGAGCCAAAGAAACGGAAGAAAACGTCGGTTTTAATAAGAAAGGGGAAAAGGAAAGGGAAGAATCACTGATGATCGATGTATTCTTTTAAGTTCAGGACCTCGAACGTATTTAGGAGGTCGGGATGGATCGCGCTGATTGTGCAGGAAATCCCTTCCGATCTCGCATTTTTTAAAAACCAAACTAGAGAACTGATGGAAATAGAATTCATTACGGGGATATCCCCGAGATTCAAAATGATGTATTTCGGTTTTTTTGCGATCGCGTCCATGAGCATGGTCCGAAACGCATAATAGTCATTAAAGAGAATGGTGAGATCCGGTGTAATTTCTACTGTTTCTGAATTATCTGACATTTTGATATTCGCTTTCAAGTTTTCCAGCGCCCTCATACACTTTCGGACGAAAAAACTTTTCTAAGTAAAAAAAATCTCTCGTGGAAAACGCAAATTCAACCGATTTTTTTGAGGGGAGAGAAATAATGTTTGAGAAAACCCATTTCATGAAAACCCAGGATTTACTGGAAAGAGGAATGAATAGTTCCGTTTTGAAGAGAAAAGTAATTTCAGACAATATTGCAAACGCGGACGTTCCTCATTTTAAGAGATCCGAAGTGATATTCGAATCGATGATCAAAAGAGCGATCGAATCCGAAAAAATCGAGGCCGTCAAAGAGGTTCCTACCCAAATTTCCGACGACCGCCACATTTCATTCTTCAAACCCTTGGATTATCGGGAAGTAAGTCCAAAGGCAAATATCGATTACCTGACAACCATGAGAGCCGACGGTAACAACGTGGACGTTGAGAAAGAGGTCGTAGAAGCATCCAATTCCCAGATGCAATATATGATGATGTCAGAGAGAATCAATCAGAACTACAGAGATCTCAAACAAGTCATGAGAATGGCTTAAGAATCGGATTTAATTTCTTGAATTTATACTAATGAGACATAATTTTACCGTTTAGGAAGTAGCCATGGGACTTTTTTCATCAATTAACATTTCCGCAACAGGCTTATCCGCACAGAGATTGCGAATGGATGTGATTTCCAACAACATCGCAAACTCGACAACCACGAGAAATACAAATGGGGACGGCCCTTTCCGAAGAGACCGAGTCGTGATGACTCCGGTCAATCTAAGAACCCGATGGAATAGTCCAGTATATCCGTTCGGAGTTTCTCCGGGAGAAGGAAAAGGTGTTAAGGTGATGAAGATCGAAAAGGATATGACTCCTCTTCGTTTGGTTTACGACCCGACTCACCCGGACTCGATTCAGATCGGACCGAAAAAAGGATACGTGGAAATGCCGAACGTGAATATCGTCACCGAGATGACTGATATGATCTCGGCTTCCAGGTCTTATGAAGCAAACGTACAGATGATAAACGGATCCAAAGCGATGTTTAACAAAGCGCTGGAAATAGGTAGGGCATAATCATGGAAATCAATTCTAATTCTTCACTCTGGTATACTTATAATTCCGGTTATAACGGTGGAAAGGCTCATCCTCTGACTCCGAAAGGAGACAAAGTAAACGTCTTCACGACGGAAGATAGACATTACAAAGATGTAAAGCAGCCGGTCTCTCCTGATTACGTCGCCGAAAGTTTTTCGGAAGCGATGAAGAATGCGATGACTTCGGTAAACGATCTTCAAGTAGAAGCGGACGAGCTGACTCAGAAGATGGTCTTTGATCCGAATTCAGTAGACGCTCACGAAGTTATGATCGCATCCGAAAAAGCGAGAGTCGCTCTTACGTTCACAAAGACGATCGCTGATGGAGTGGTTCGCGCTTACAGAGAATTAACTTCTCTGAGATAAGATTTTTTTAAAATGATAGAACGGCATTCTAGGCCGTTTCCGAATGAAAACGTTTTTCCTTTCTAAAAATCCTTTCTATACAAGTTTATAGAAAGAATTTTAGAATCCATTTCCGTTCTTTTAAGAACTTTGGAAATCGAAGAAAGTTTTACATTCTTATCCGATTCGAACCAAGTCCGATGGTAAAAAACCGACTTCTGAAATACATTGGAAATCGCTTTAATCGTTTCTGCGACAGACATTCAGTTTAATTCGAAAGTTCCCTTTTCATTGTTCTTTGAACGGATTTTTGATTTTCTTCGAACGCATCGGAAACGATTAAAACGATTTCCTCATAGTCTTCTTCGGGAATCGAGGAATCGTTTCGAATTTCTACACAGATTTTCTCGGCAAAAGATGAGATGGAATCAGTCTCAATCAAGTATTCTTCCAAGCCTTCGCTTAACATTTCGCCGAGCTGATCAGAACCGAATTGTCCCCGGAAACTTCTTGCCGCGGCAAGAGATAATATCTCCTCACACCAACCCCATCTTTTTATCAACTCTTGAATATCGTCGCTTTGATAAACTTCGTGATCCAGATCGTTCGTTCGCAGAAAGTCGATATATTCTTTTACATAGATTTTGTCAAAAAGGGCTAAGGCCATGACGGCGTGCGTCCCCGCGTGTTCTTCTTCCGAAGACCAGAGAATCGGACCTTTTCGGTTGTGATCGATAATTTTTCGAATATAACCTAATATCGGTTTCTGAAGCTCAACGTGTTTAAGTGCCTGGATATAAAAGTCTCTTTCCGCTAAAAATGGTCTTTCGGAATTCGTCGATGTATCTCGGACCGGAAAAAAGTTTTCCGACTTTGTTACGAATTTATCGATAATTTCCTGAAGAATCTTCGGATCGAATTCCAAATTCATAAATCCTTAAAATAAAAAACCGGGATAAGGGCTCCCGGTTTTTTAAACCTATTGAAAAGGTCGGAACTACGGCTTGATCTTCTTGATCAGCTTCAAGTCCGCTTTGTTAAAAACGGTGATCTGAATGCTTCCCGAACCTTCTTCCTTTCCGGTAACATAAATCTTTTCTCCGTAAAAGGTTACGTTTGAATTCGGGCTAATCTCTTCGGAAGATTTTGCCTGTTTTTTAAGGTCCTTTCCAAAACGAGAAAGATAGTATTTTTCCTGAACTTCTTCAAAGGCGTAAATCTCATCCCCTTTTACGATCATTGGAGAACGCCAAAAAATGTTATCCTCCGCGGAGATGGTAGGCTTCAAAGTTTCTTGATCGATCAAGATCAGTTTGTGATTGGAAGAGTGACCGTCTTCAAAGCCGATTACAAGGGCTTTTCCGTCTACGATCTCGAAGGTTCTTCCGCAGATCTTATTAAAGTCTCCTCGAAAAATCGTATCGTCTTTAGTAGGATCCAAAACCTGAAGTTCGTTGTTATAATGACCTTTGTCCAAATATTTCAAAGTTTTTAAGAAAAGAATTTTACCTCCGACTACGTTCTTGTCGAATTCTTCTTTTTTCTTTTCTTCTTCTTTCTTGGTTTCTAATTCCTTTTTGGTATCAGCCAATTCTTTTTTCAGTTCGGCTTCCGTCTTCTTGTCGTCGGAAGAAGATTTACTATCGCTTCCAGACTTACTTCCGGAATCACTCTTAGAATCGCTGGATTTAGAAGAACTGGACGAGCTCGAGGAACTGGAACTGTTATTGCTCTTTCTCTCTTCGTCTTTTTTAACTACTTCCTTTTCTTTCTCTTTGAGTTTCTGTTCTTCTTTTTTAACTACTTCTTTTTCTTTTTGGACTTGTTCTTTTGCTTTTTTCTTTTCTACGATTTCCTGTTTATTTTTAACAGGATCTTTGTTGAGCTCTTGAAGTTCTTTGTCCGTCTTTACTTCCTTGTCGTTCAGCTCTTTCTGTTTGTTTTGATTTTCTTCTTTTCTTCTTTTGATTTCTTCTAATTCTTTCTTATTTTTTTCTCTCTGAAGATCGTCGAACTTATCCTTTTCGGATTGTCCTTCCTTCTTTTTATCGAGGTCTTTATTGACTTCGTCTTCCAATTCATCCGTATGAACGTCTTTTCCTAAAACGTCTTCCACCAAGGGAACGAGAATTTCAGTTTTACCGGGCCATTCCGAGTAACGTTTGGAAATCCCGATCGACTCGGGCTTCAAAACCTTAATTACGGAATTGGAATATTTCTTTGCAACGTAAGCCTTACCCTTTCTATGAATCGCATTGTAATAAAGAATATAAGTCGCGAGAATTTCGGAATTCTTATCGTCGTAGCCGAAGTTTGATTTTACAAAACCCGCAAGAATTCTTTGAATCGAATTGATATGTCCGTAATCGGAATCTTCGGAAAGAGAGAAAATATCGGCTCCGAATTTTTTGTCTTCGGGTGCGATTCTTGTAACGCTGACGCCGCCTTGGCTGTGACTTTTATTAGGTTCTTTTTTTAAAATTTCCGCTAAACCGGCTCCGACTTTTTCGTTGGTGCCTCTGACTTCTTCTCCTGCTCTCGCGGAGGAACGGTTGATAAACTGAACCCTTCCCGAAGAACGAATTTCTTTTTCTCCGAGTTTAGAATTATCCTGTGACGATAACGAAAAAGAAAAACCAACGCATACAAGTGCTATCAAGATTCTGAACATTCTAAAATACTCCTTTTCATCTCCGGAAGGGAAAGCAGTCGTTTGACCAGGGGATATGCTATCCTCAAGCATTCTATTGCGACAAGGATTTTTCCCGATCCGGAGTCTTCTTTCTGAGAAGAAAGTTGATCCCCAAACTCCCCTTTGCAACCTTATCCTATATGTATCAATTCCAGGAAAGAATTTACAATTTCGGCGCGGGACCGGCCATGCTTCCCAACGAAGTCATGGAAATCGCGGCGGCTGAGTTCTTAAATTATAAGGGCTCCGGAATGTCCATTATGGAAGTAAGTCACAGAGAACCTCTCTTTGAAGACGTTCTCAAAGAAGCGGAATCACTCTTACGCAAGCTCTTAAACATAGGGGACGATTATTCGATCGCGTTCTTTTCAGGAGGAGCCACGCTTCATTTTTCCGCCCTCCCTCTCAATCTTCTCAAAGAAGGAGAAAGTTTCGACATCGCTCACACGGGAATCTGGACAAAAAGAGCCTGGGAAGAAGGACTCAAGTTCAACGGAGTCAACGTGATCTATGACGCGACTGACAATAAGTTTACGGACGTTCCTTTTCTCGATGACAGCAAACTTTCAGGAAAGGGAAAGTATCTTCACATCACTTCCAACAATACGATCTATGGAACACAGTATCCTACGCTTCCGAAGATCAAACAAATTCCTCTTGTTGCCGATATGACGAGTGAACTTCTCTCCCGCAAGATCGAAGTAAAGGATTTTGGAGTTATCTTTGCGGGCGCTCAAAAGAATATCGGTCCTTCCGGTTTGAGTCTTCTCATCATTCGAAACGACCTGATAGGAATTTCCGGAAGAAAAATTCCGGTTCTTCTCGACTACGAGGTGATGACAAAAAACAAATCCCTCTACAACACCCCTGCAACGTATTCGATTTACATTGCAAAGTTGGTCTTCGAGTGGTTGTTAAAACTCGGCGGGGTCGAAGTCATCCAGAAGGTGAACGAACAAAAGGCACAATTGTTATACGACTTCATCGATTCTTCTTCTTTGTATACCTGCCCGGTTCAGAAGAACGCACGTTCCCAAATGAATGCGGTTTTTTTACTAAAGGATAAAAATCTGGACGCGAAGTTCTTGGACGAAGCGGAGAAGAACGGACTTCACGGTTTGGGCGGACATAGATTGGTGGGCGGATTTCGCGCGTCGATCTACAATTCCATGCCACTCGCGGGAGTTCAAAAACTCATTTCCTTTATGAAAGAATTTGAATCTAAGGCGAAATGAAATTCTTAGCTTTAAAAAGAATTTTATTAGCATTTCTCTTTTTGGGAAGTATAACCGGAGGCCTGAGCGCTTCCGGTTTGAACTTTATCACACAACTTCCGATTCAGGATTGTTTTACAAACGAAGCCGCGTCCTCCGAACTTTCCAATCTCTTTAAATCAACGATCTCTTTGGAAGAAAAGAAAAGAATCGCGGAAACGATCGCTTACAAAGAAGGACGGTCCCGTTTTCAGTCGCTGAACTGTATCCAAAACAAAAAACTTACCGAAGAAGAATATTCGATTCTTTTCTTGGATTGGAATCGCCATCTCGCGACTTACAACGAGTTGAATTCTTATTACGAAAACTATATTCTTTCGGATGAAAAAACTAGATCTCTCAATTCTATAGAATGGGAACTTCTGACGACCCATCTCAAACAAAAACGCGAACTTCTCACAAGACTCAACGACGCTACCTCGTATTCTCTCAAAGGAGAAAAGGTCTCCGAAGATAACTTCTCGATGATCTATCTTTCCCTATTCTTAGTCCAGGTTGAATTTTGGGACGCGATGCCCAAGGCTTACAAAGAATCCGTCTTGTAGAATCTTTCGATTCTCCCTTTTGACATTAAAACAAAGAATTATTTGCTTGAATCCTGAGTTCGGTCGGGACATAACCAAATATAGATCATGAAAAAAATCGGAATCGCCTCGGATCACGGAGGCTTTGAACTAAAGGAATTTCTCCGCACAGCGCTTGCTGGAGAATTGGAAATCGTAGACTATGGAACCAAAGACGAAACCTCCGTCGACTATCCGATCGTCATAGCAGACGCTTGTAAAAAAGTTCTTTCCAAAGAAGTGGAAGGTTTGATCGCCCTTTGTGGAACCGGAATCGGCGCGTCCATAGCAGCCAATCGCCTGAGCGGGATCAGAGCCGCGCTCTGTCACGATCAATTAACCGCGGAATTATCCAAACGCCATAACAACGCAAACGTTCTTGTTTTGGGCGGAAGAATTCTCGGAAAAGAATTGGCTCTCAATATCGTTCGTACTTGGATCGCAACTCCTTTCGAAGGCGGACGCCACGAAAGAAGAGTCAATCAACTCGAAACCTTAAACTCTTAATTAAAAAAACCGAATGGGATGGATTACAAATTCTAAAGTATCGTTAGTCGCCCTTTCGGCTTTTCTCTTTTTCTCTCTTTCCTTTTTTCCTATTTTTCCGGAAACCAAGATTCTATCTCTAAACGATCTTCAGAGAAACGGTTTGGAACTTTCGGGGAAGAATGGGGAACAAAAAACTCTTAAACTTCAAACCCGCGACCGAAGTTTCGGATCCGATCTCTATCTCAGTTTTGATTCCGGAGAACCGGCCAACCTAAAAGATATATCAGGAAATTATAAAGTTCTTTCTTCTTCTTTTCTTCCGGATTCCGAAAACGTACTTCATGCAAAAAGAAGCGCTCGATTTTCCGGAAAAAGAACCGGAATCAGAATCGCACATTCCAACACGGGTGTTCTCACTTCCAAAGATCTCACGGAAGAATTTTATATCGCATTCAGCATTCTTCCCGGAACCGTTGAAAAAGACGCGACCCTCATTTCAAAACTTTATGAAACTTCCGGAAACACTTTCGGATGGGATCTCAAGATTGCGGACGATAAACTCAAAGCCGGATTTTATTCCTTCTTTGAAACCGAAGAAAAAAGATTTCTTTCTCTTCAACTTGTTTCAAATACAACTCTCAAAAAGAATCAGTGGAATCGAATTCTTCTCTATTTCAATCCTTCGGAAAGAGAAATCGTTTTATATCTGAATGGAAAGGAATCCGCGAGAGGTTCGATTCCCGCTAATAAAAATTTAATAAGAATGGGATTTTATCCCGAAGATACGACTTCATTTCGAATCGCGAGTTCTTATTACGGATGGATGGAAAACTTCGCCGTCTTTCGAGGTAAACCGAATCCGAACGCCGAAGACGTTCCTTTTCCCGGACAAGACTTTGATCCGGACACGCATACGACCCAATCCAAATTTGGAACCGCAATTTCTCCTGTTTACAAAAGTAAATACTCCAGCGCCTTCTTGGAAGAAATCGAACTGAAAGCTGATATTCCAAAGTCTTCTGCGATGGAACTTTATTTCCGAGTATCACCCACGGTCTTTCATCCGACCTCGGAAGGACCGGCCTGGATCGCAGTGGACTTAAGAAAATTAGAATCTTTTAAACTAGATTCTTTAGATCCGAACGTTTATAGAATTTCACTCAAAAATTCCATTAAAAAGTTTTTAGGAATTTCGGAAAACAAAGAAGACCTTCTTCCGTTTCGATACTATCAATGGAGAATCAAGTTCAAGTCCGATCCGAGCGGAAATCAAACTCCGGAATTAAAAAATCTAACCCTCACTTATAGAGAAACAAATCCTCCGGTTCGTCCACTGGGTCTAAAGGTTTCTGACAATTCAATCGACGATTCCGGGCCGAGCGTTTGTTTGACCTGGAAGTCCAATCCGGAACGAGACGTGATCAACGGAGGCGGATATTTTATTCACTACGGAATTCATCCGGATCGAATGGTGGGAATCATTCGAGGAACTTATCCTTTGACAAACGAAGCTCCAAACAAAAAGACAAGACCCAAACATCCGGCTTCGGATTATTTAGATCCGATTACCGGTTTGCCGGACGGTAAGAACGCAAGCAATATTCAAGAATATTATAATAAGCTCAATACCTGCGTGGACAATCGGATTATATCCTTAAACGCGGAAATCCTTCTGGAAAAGAATCAGCTTTTTTTAAAAAAAGGGACTACCTATTACTTTAGAATCAGCGCCTTTAATAAGGCGTATCATTTCCAAACAGGAAAGGATCAAGTATCACCTCTAAGCGATCCCGTTGAAGTTTATTTCCTGAGCGAGTAATACCTTGATCATCTTCTGATTCGGAAGATTTTTATCGATCGTGATAAAACCGTCCAAATCCTTTTCGATCGCGATCGCCATCTCGTTCCAAACCCAATCTGCATTTCCAAACTCTTTGGATAATTTCTGAGCCAGGGAAAGATTTTCGGATTTAAAATCCAGAATTTCTAAACAAAGGCGTTTGACCTGAGTCCAGATAATATCCTTCTGCATCGGATCGTTTTGTTTTTCCAAAAGGGGAAGAATGGAAATTGTCCCTGTATAAAATAAATGTTGTTCCTTGATCAGATTTCCGATCGATTCCACAAGAATTGTTTTTTGATCGGGTGCACCTTCGACCAAGGATTCGAGCAGGGACTTGGAAAGATAATATCTCATTCTTCTTTCATACTCGCGAGAATGTTGAGAGCTTCCAGACGTTCGTAGGAATCGGAGCGATAGACTTCGTTTCTCAAGGAAAGTCGGAGCATCTCTCCTGCGGAAAGACTTCTTTTGTCGGCTTCATTTTTTAAGAGTTCGAGTTCTTCTTCCGTCATGAGTAGCTGAAATCGTTTGTCTACTCTCGCCATCAGTTTTCCTCTCTCATTTCTTTATCATTCTTGAGATACATTCTAAAATAAATATCGGCGTCCTTCAACTGACCGATCGCTTGATAGATACTCGCGATGTTATAGTTTGCTTCGTTGAGTCGGAAATCATATTTGAAGGACTTTTTAAAAATTTGAATTGCCCTATCGTCTCGGCCCGCATACCACTCCGCCATTGCCCATAAAAAATGCCACTTACCAAGATCGGGATCTCGTGGAGTCGCTTGGGAAAGATATTCCAAAACTTCCTCGAATATCTTCGCTGAGTTAAGATAGTTTTCTCGAATCTTTTTTAGCTTTTCCATTCTCGAAAAAACATCCTCTGCGTGTCCAGGTAATTCCAAATCCTTACGATAAAATAAGGCCCTTGCATACCAGAGTTTAAACGTTAGATCGGATGGATTTTTTTCTACGTATTTCGCAAGATAAGGAATCGATTCGGTCTCTTCTTCCTTCTCATTCATCTTGAGAATTTTTTCTTTAGCCGCCCGATTCCATTCTTTTCGATTTTCCTCGTTGGCAACGAACATTTGAAAAGAAGATAAGTATAGAATCAATAGAATCGCGAAACGAGAAAAGTTCATTGTATCAAAACAAATCTTAGAGATATGTGAACAGATTCTTTCCGTTTCCGGGATAAACATCGACTACAAAATCGTAAGTGTGGCCGGTTTGATCCAAGAAAGAACGAATCTGTCCTTCCAAATCCTTTCTCGTATACATTCCAAAAGCGCCGACTCCGATTCCAAAACACATATCTTCCGGTCCGATGATTTCTGAAATCTGAGCCATCACTTTTTTCCGATACGATTCGAGTTTTTTAAAATCCTTTCCGTGAAATTCCACTTTGAAGGATTTAGTAACTCCTCTTTCTCCATCAGTTGCAATTCTCATCATATGAATTCGAGAAGAAACGATATCGCGTTTGTCGCGAAAAAGTTCCCCCAAAATTTTACGATCGTATTCTTCGAAGGCTTTGATCACGGGTTCCAAAGAATGAAAGATAAGATTTTCGATCTCCTGCGCGTTCTCTTCCGTCGGCGGGTCCTTATAGAATAAGAAAAAGCGAAATGGAATTCCAAAGTTGGAAAGCGGAATCGTCAAAATGGAAATACAGGATTCTAAATCCGCAGGATCGAATTTTTTACGAAAGAATCGATCCGTCTTTCTTTCTTCGGTGATTCCTATCAGAGAATAACTTCCCGATTCTTTCCCTATGTATTGATCGTCATAGAGAAAGATCATGTTTTCCGCGGTTTTTTCCTTCAAACCGTAAGTTACAAAAGGACTATAACTTCCGTTTCTTCTATCGTAATAATGGATCGCAAAACCGCTCAGTTTTAGAGACGAGAATACGGAGATATAGTATTTTAGAATAAATGAATATTCGGATTCCAATCCGTAACCTAGTTCGTCCAAAACTTCCAGGATCTTTCTTCGATCACGAATCGGTAGCGAGGTCAGCCATTTCATATAACCGGGGCCCAAATCCAAATGTTTGTTTTGAACAGGCTCTTCTACCGGAGCTTTGGGTGGAGTTCTCTTTGAAACGTCGGATATCTGTGGAGTTTCTGCGGATGGCGGTTCGTTAACTTTTGAAATCAGAGTTTGTAGTTCGGTATTGAAGATTTCGGATCGTTTCTTTTCGATCTCGGGAGAAACGATCGGATGAACTTTAAATTTTTCGGGATCTCGAAGATATGCCGGAGAAATATATCCTTCTCCTTTGAGTTCAAACGGAAGAACAAAAATAGAGGCGCCACCCTCCCTTTTCACTTCTTGAAGATTGATCGGAAGCGTTTTCAAATCCGTATCCACCTCTTCGGAAGAAAGCGTTCTGATTTCGTCTTGTTTGTCTTTATCGACTAATTCCAAGGCTTTTTGTTTTGCGAGCTGAAGACCGTTCACTCCCTTGGAAATTTGTCCAACGAGATCCTGGATTTCTTTTCCTTCTTTATCCGAAAATAAATCCTTCTTCATTCTCAAAATGCGAATCATAAGATCGATCAGAAATAGAAATCCGAGAAAACCGGATAAGAATAAGAATGGAAGACCTTCGTTTCCCGGCTTTAAGATCAAAATTCCTTTTAGAAATCCATAGGTATTTTCCGGAGTCGCATAATAATATCCGATAAAAGGCGCGGTTCCAATCTGAATTCGGTTTACCGCGTTTTCCGAATGATTCCATCCTTCTATCAACAAAGAAGAAATCTGATCTCCGCTCAAACCGTGGTATTTTTTTCCGGGTTCGATATAACCGCCGAATTTTAGATCCGGGATCAAAATCGATTCCGTTCCGGAAAAGGAAACTCTCAGACGATCCTCTCTCAGTTCGGCAAGAATGAGTCTTTTTTCCGCGGTGACGGGAAGACAAAGAACCAAAAACGGTTTTAAAAAAAATAAACGACTTCCGCCTTCTTTTAATGTTTCCGCTAAAAGTTTCCCATCGGCGTCTTTACGGGTTGCAAGATCGGCCTCGGTGATCAACTTCAATCCGGAAACCATCGGAAATTCCAACTGAAGATTTTCTAAATCGGAAACGGACTTCACATCGCTGAGACCGGATTCTAATCTATGGAGTTCTTCGTTAAAATTTACAAAGATAGAATTGATTCTATTTTTGTAATATACTCCTTCCGGAAAATACGGAACTATCAAATAATAGAAAAATGAAAGTATGGATATCGATAAAAGGGAAATTCTAAGTTTTAGTCCGGTCATCAGCTTTCCCTCCGTAACAACAGCAAAATTCTTAAAAAGACGTCTCTGAGTCTGAGAATTTTTTCCTTATTATCAAACTCTTTTTCCACTACGATGGAATGCACCAATGTGGAAGAAATGATTCCCAATCCGCACACGCCGAGTAAGAAGGCAAAAAACACAAGGACTTGAAAAAGTTGTCTCATTCTCGATCCCTTATCATAGGAAAGAAAAATCGTATTGTTTCCGATTTTGTTTTTTTCCCAGAGAGGACGATCCTTCCATTCTGCGGTTGTTTTATTAAATTCTGCTAATATTTCTTCGATGTTATCCGGATAATCCAAAGATCTTAGATCGTTGGATCCGATCAATGAATCGGTTCCGTTTTTTCCGGATTCGAAAATCCAATACACTTGTTTTTCTCGGATATTAAACGGTAAGGACATATGTTTTCCCAAAGCGAAACCTTTCATCCAGAGAAACCATTCTCCATCCTGGCTTCGATAGATCGGAACACCGGAGCCGTCGAAGTTGATCCCGGAAGGTTCGATTCTTAAATCGCCTAACCGCAAATCGCCGTTAAAAATTTCTTTTGTCTCTTCGCTCGAATAAATCAAACGATAGGAAGAATCATAGATCTTGATCGACTTGAGTTCTAAATTCTTCAATAGACTTTCGCCCAACTCTTTTGCGCTTTTTGGAAGAGGATCGTTTCTAAGTCCGTATTCTATCTTTGAACCTGCTTCAAAAAGCGGAGCCTTTCTCGCTTCCATCCAAACTTTTAGAAAATTTTTCCGTTTTAAGAAATTCTCATTTCCGACCGGGTTGAGCGGAAACGACATCGAGGACTCTTTCCATTCTTCCCTGAAAAAAGGGATGGAAACAGGAATCAGCCCTAATAGAATGAGTGTTAGGGCAAAGACGATTTTTCTGTAAAAGTTGGACGTCACTGTTCTTAGTATCGGCCCTTTTGGTCTAACCTGAAAGAAGAAAACCAGACAGAAAACTATGATCTTTTATATGTTCATTGACGGGATCGGCTTTGGGCCCAATGATCCGGAAAGCAACCCCTTTGCTCGGTACGCAAAATCCTTCTTTTTACCTCTAGCAGACAAACCGATTCCGGAAGAATCTTCCGAGATTCTTAAAAAGACCGTATTTCTCAAAACGGACGCTTCTTTAGGAATCAAAGGTCTTCCTCAGAGCGCCACCGGCCAGACTTCACTCTGGACCGGAATCAATGCCTGTAAGGTGCTCCAGAGACATTTGAGCGGATTTCCGACATTTACTCTAAAGAAGATTATCAGTAAATATTCCATGATCCGGGTCTTGGATGAGCACGGTTTCAAAGTCGATCTTCTAAACTGCTACTCTCCCGCATTTGCAGAACATATCAAAAAAAATCCCCGTCACGTCTCCGCTTCGACTCTCATTCAAATGGCGAGCGACCGTCCTCTCAAATCGATGGAAGATCTGAGAAAAGGCAAAGGCCTTTATATGGACATAACTCACGAATATTTAAGAGAATTCTCGCAAGGGCTTTTGGAAGAATCGGACGACCTCCTTCGTGTTCGCGATCCTTATGAAACCGGAAAGTCGATCATTCAAAATTGTAAGAACGACGATTATACTCTTTGTATCTATGAATTTTTTCTGACCGATAAGGTCGGACATAAGATGAACTGGGAAGCCGCGGAAAAATATATCGGAGAATTGGAATCTTTTTTAAAAGGTGTGACGGAAGCTTTGGATCCGGAAAACGATCAATTGATCATAACTTCCGATCACGGGAATTTGGAAAATCTTACCGTGGACGTCCATACCGTAAATCAGGTGCCGACCGTTCTTTACGGAAAATATACGCAGATCTTAAAGGAAAAAATCAAAGCGATCGTAGATATCCCGCACGCGATCTATGAAATCCTCGGAATTAAAATAGAACTCAAAGACGAAGAATTTATTAAGACGGAAGCTTCTTAGTCGAATCTCTCAGTTTCGAGATCTTCCTTACTCTTCGCTTTGTCCGATTCTTTATAATGAAGATTATCTTCCACTTGATCTAAGGATTCTTTTTTCCAAGCGCTTGCTTTTCTTCCCACTGGAGAATCCGGATATTTATCGGTTGCTTCTTGGAATAACGCGGCAGCCTTTTCATACTTTCCATTCTTAAAATAAACGGTGCCTTTTCGAAAGAGCGCTGTTTGATCCAAAGAACCGTCTTGGTTTCCAAGAACACGATTCAAATATTGAAGTGCGGAATCCGATTTGCCGATGGCTTCGTAACTTTCAGCCATGTAGAATAACGCGTGTTCTTCGGCTTTTGGACTGATTCCCATTTCTAAAGCTTTTTTAAACGTCTCGATCGCGCCGTAATACTGTTTGCGAACATAGAGTTGTCTCGCCTTTTCCAAAATTCCGCTTCTGAATTCGGAACTCACTTTTTCTTTTTCAGGATCAAAGTAGAATCCGGCTTGTGCGTAATCGTCATAGACGTCGTAGGCGGACCAATCTTTTCCCATTCTCCGTAAGGATTTTCCCCAGCGAACCCGTGCCTTTACGTTTTCCGGATCTTCCTGTAATGCGAGTACGTAGTTTTTGCGGGAAAGATCATAGTTCCCTTTCTTCATATAATAATCTGCGATGGCAGATAACGCACTAGAACGAAGTTTTGCTTCAGCGGAAATACGAAGGACTTCTTCGAGATGTCCTTTTCCTTCCTCGTCCCGATTGAGCTGAAGAAGCAGATTTCCCATCGAGTAGGCGACCTTGGATCTTTCGTCCCTGGATAAACCTTCTTTCTGATTCAGTTCTCTATAAATTCCGAGTGCAAGAAGACTATCTTGGTTTCTTTCCAAGGCTCTTCCCATATCGTATTTTACACGAAAGGAATGTTCATCCGGAATTTCGCGAGCGGAAAGTTCGGAGAAAATATCCACGGCTTTTTCCGCGGACTTTGCATTGGATTGTTTTAAGTATTCTTCGCCTTCTTTGATTCTTTCCAAAACGCCTTTTCGTTTAGAATCCTCGTCTTGAATCGTGGTTTGATAAACCCCGGTCAAAAGCCCAGCGCATATAAATAAAAATCCCGTAATGAGTATAATAGAACGATTCATGGATTTCCTCCGGAGATCCGAGACAGACAACGCTTCGACCAGAATTCCGAACGTTCTGCGTTGTAAAATTTACTATCTTTATTGATCAAAAACTTTAGCGCTTCCTTATAATTGCCTTTTCTATAGTGAGAGAGTCCAGTGAAAAATTTTGCCTTCCCTCTTACTTCGGACGAATTTCCGTTTCCTGTGAACGGTTTTAAGTCCTGAATCGCGTCCGTATAAGCTCGTTTCCAATAAGTTTTTTTGAGAACTCGGTCCACTTCGTCGTCGGTTCCCGAAAATTCTTCTTCTTGTTTTTCCGGTTTTTCCTTGTTTTCGTCTTGGACTTTTGTGTTCTCGTTTTCCTTTTTCTCAGTTTCTGGATTATCGGTAGCGATCACATTCGGATCTGCGTCTACAAGTACGAAAGATTCATTTTCAACAAGGTTGAATTCTTCCTTATTCTGACGTTTTACCGTAACTCCGAAGTAGATCGGAACGTTCCGTGATTTTAGGCGAATTTGTGCGGCCGTTTCAGGATGATTCACTTCTCCTAATTTTCGAACGTTTCCGCCGAGAAAAGTTCCCGTTCCGCCGCTCAGAGGTTTGACGGCTTGGTAAATCGTATAAATCGTATTCTCATCCGCTTTCTCGGGCGCCTTCCACTCCAACTTGACGTTTAATTCTGCCGGAGCCGCCGTCAAATCTTTGACGTGCATTTCATCGTAAGGATATTCCGTATTTGTAATATTCTCCGGATTATCCTTATTCGAATTTCCTATATAGAAAAAACGAGTAAAGGATTGTCCATTGACTAACGGAAGAACTTCTTTCGCGCCGGACCGAACGCTGACTCCGTAAAACCAAGTCTGAGACTTTCCGAGATCCTGATCCAAGAACGTAGTCTCCGGATGGCTCAGCTCCGTCAGTTTCTCCGCTTTTCTCATCAATGATAAGGAAGACATAGGTTCTAAGGAACGATAAACCGTATAAACGGTCGCGTTAGGAATCGCTTTATCATAAGGAGACCAGTTTAATCTTAGATACTTTCCTTCTTTCTTAACAGTTAGATCCGTAATTCTTGCATCGTCCGGAAGTTCCGGAGTTTTATTTTCAGTGTTTGTATTTCCGGGAACTAACGCTTGTTCGACGATCACCGGAATCGTAGTAAAGTTTCTTCCCGGAATAAGTTTGACCGTATTCTTTTTTACGTGATGGGCTAAGATGACCGCGTAATAATAAGTTCCCGGTTTGAGATTATAATCAAATATCTGAGTTACTCCGCCTGCGATTCCACTCGGATATTTACCCAAAGAATCGGCGACCATACATTTTTCAGGCGTGTCGATCATGCTCGAAGAACGAGCGATGATGATTTCTCCGGTTTCTCTCGGGGCTTCCCAAGAAATGCGAATCGAGTTCTCGTCCTTTTTTAAAACTTCGGC
The DNA here is from genome assembly GCF_001729245.1 of Leptospira tipperaryensis. Lineage (NCBI taxonomy): Bacteria > Pseudomonadati > Spirochaetota > Leptospiria > Leptospirales > Leptospiraceae > Leptospira > Leptospira tipperaryensis. The sequence goes on from NZ_CP015217.1 coordinate 3,848,201, forward strand.
GTGAATTAAATTGGCAACGCTGTAGTTCTCTACTTGCGTATTATTCAGAACGGAATCCTGAGCTCCCGGAAAGGAAACCAACGCCAAGAATGAAAATAATAGTATGGTCCGGGTTATAATTTTCATAAAAGGAATGTCTTGGTTATTATATCGTCAGCTCAAACCGCGTAATTTAATAAAGAATCCCTTTTGAACCCGTTTTGAGAGAAAGCATCCGTTGAATCGATCGATTTCGGGTTTGACTTTTCTTATCAGATCCATTAGACATAATTCTGAAGTGAGAAACGTATGAGCGACCTGGATTATTATGAAAACCCCGAATATCAGAATTTTCTGATTTCCAGTAAACGGCGTGAACTCACTCCTCCGGAAGTGGTGTTCAAACATTTTAACTTTAAGGATGTCAGTCACCTTGTCGATTTCGGGATGGGTCTTGGCTTCTTTACTTTAGAATTAAAGAAACAACTTCCGAAAGAAGCTTGGATTTGGGGTGGAGAATGTCAGCAAGAGTTGATCGATGAAATTCTTCATTGGAAAAATCGAGACGAGATCTCGAACTTTACGCCCTTCTTTATCGAAAAATCAGATCACCCCCTTTTGCCGGAATGGGTGCCAACACCCGACGCGGTCTTTGCCTCCTTAGTATTATCCACTTTTCCAGATCCTGGTCTTGCAATGGACGGCCTCATTCGTTCTATGAGAAAAGGCGGAAAACTCGTCGTCTTAGATTGGGTCAAAAATGAATTCACGATCGGACCAAAAATCAATGATAAGATTTCTTTGGACAAAATGAAATTTCTCGCCGAGATGTATCATCTTGATATTATTAAGAATGTAAGAATTTCCGAACACGTCTACGGTTTGGAAGTGGTCGCGGGAAAAGATTTTGAATACGGTTTTTACGATCTCAAGGAAGAAGAAGACACAACTGACGAGTTTATTCGGTCTTAGAATAAATCGAATTCATATTCAGAATTTATTATATTTATGAATTCAAATTCATCGATTTCAAACGGATTGCAGTATTCATTATAACTACGATTTCTTCTACCGGATGCAACTTGATATACGATCGAGGCCCCTACTTGTTGCCTCCGATCGCAGTCGAATTCTTTGAATGCCAAAAGTGTAATAGTTACATCGGCGGAATTTTTGGGAAAGGCCCTCTCCTAAAATACAAATCTGAAAACGCGAAACAATGTATTCATCACTGGGAAAAGACGACGGCTTCGAAATTCGAAGAAGAAGTCCGTTCCCATTTTCAAATCGACCTTCAAAAAGATGAATGGTTTCAAAGAATCAAAAGCTCGAATCTTTCGGAAGAAAGATAAACAAACGTCTTCAAACTTGGACTCATTTACTTAATTTGAAATAGTGTATTCGCACCTCCGCCAAGATAAGTGTCCGGATATTTACCGTCCCATTTTTTTATTCGTTCCATCTCGACCATCATCGGCGTAATCTGTTGTGATTTCAGTCTCAAGGTTTCCGCCTCGGCTCTTGCGTTTACGATTTGTTGTTCGGCTTCGATCTTCACCCTTTCCAATTCATTTTTAGCTCGAAGCGCGTCCTGTTCCGCTTTCTGTTTTAACTCGATCGATTCCGAAAACGTTTTAGAAAATTCGAAATCCTTCATAGACACTTCGTCCACGAGAATATAAAACTTACCTAATTTTGTGTGAAGAAGATCGTGAATTTTCAAAGATACGGATTCTCTTTTGATTACAAGATCCGAAGCGGTAAACTGAGCCGTCACGTGTTTCATCGTTTCAAGAATCGCGGGAACGATAATTGTTTCTTCGTAATCCATTCCAATTTCTTGATATAGTTTATTTACCTGGTTCGGAGAAAGATGATAAGTCAGGGTGATCATCGTATGAATTTCCTGCAGATCACTGGAAGGCGCCGTTGAATTCGCGTCCACCTTCTGAATCCGAACGTCGATACTTTTTACCGACTGTAAAATCGGAGCTACAAAATTGATCCCTTCGCCGAGAATTCTGTCCGATACCGACCCGAGATTGGTCACAACCCCTCTGTGACCGGGACCGATACAAACGATCGGATTTACGATCAGAAGTAAAATCAACCCGACTCCTTTTAACCAATGTTTTTTAAAAATCGCAACAATCTGTTCCATAACAGGCTCCTCTTTTGTAAATTCACTGGATTCTCTTCAAGACGTATGTCTAACATCAATCGAAAAAGAGAATCCTAAGAGGATAATCGAAGTAAATTTTCATTTCATTCGATAGCGTGACGAGAAATGTAAAACGCTCAACGAAATCAAAATTCTATTCGAGTAAGAATAGGCAAACGATTTCCGTTTAGCTTCCAATCCAGTCCTTCTATAATAAAATTTTCGGTAGACTTTGCGATTTCTTGAAATTTCTGAAAAGTAGCCCAATTAGAAATTCCTAATACTTTGAATGTTTTTCTGTGATCTAAGATTACCGTAATACAAGCTGCAAACGAAATCAATCTCCAGAGGGTTCTAAAAATAATTTTTGTAAAAAAGTTTCGAACTCGGATTCTAAAAAAATCGCTGTGAAATTTCAGATGTTTTCCTTCGTCTTTAACAACTTCCAATAAAGCCGACTTAACAAAGCCGTTCGGAATTTTATCCGCGAGCCTTTTGTAAAAACAGATTCCGATTACTTCAGCCGCGAGTAAGACCATCAACTTTAATCGAACTCCGAGAAGTCTTCTTCCAAAATAAAACAATCTTTCCGTCCAGTTGGATTCGATCAGTTCTCCTTTGAGCGCTCGAACACATTCTCCTAAAATTCTCGCGTGTCTTCCTTCTTCCTTTACAAAGAGTTTTAAGGCCTCTCTGTAAAAATCATCAATACCGAAAAGGATAGTCTTATCGATTTGTTTTGCGATCCTGCCTTCACCCGCTTCACCCAATTGAAAGATAGCGAGAGAATAGGCGATCGAACTCATTTCATTCGGATTTAATTTTAAAACTTGAGAATCGATTTTTGGAAGAGGACGATTTTCATTTTTCCTAAAATGTTCTCTCCAATGTTTCCAACGAACTGATTGTTTTCTATTTTTAAGAGAAGATTTTAATTTCTCTCTAATTCTCTTTTTTCCGAATACGTTTATCACAAATGTTAAGAGAATAATCCTAAGATCCAAAGCGATACTTCTGCTTTTTTGATAAGAGCAATCAAAACAAAAGGAAACCCGAGAACCCATTCCCGCGTATAACTGCGATAAGCCGGTAATTCCCGGAAGTATGGTCCAACGAATATCGTAGAATTTTCGATTCCAACCCAATCGATCGATATCAAATTGTGTGAGCGGTCTAGGACCTACAATGCCCATGTCACCTTTGAAAATATTCCAGATCTGCGGTAATTCGTCTATGCCGGTAATTCTTAACCAAAATCCGAGATTTGTAATTTCGTCGCTTTTCATCGTTCTGAATTTGAGAATTCGAAACGGCTTTCTGTATAAGCCGACTCTCTCTTGGAGAAAAAAAATCGGCTGGCCGTCGAGGATAAGAACTAACAAACTCACTGCGATAAAAACCGGAGAGAATAACGCAAGAGCAAAGGAGGATAGTGTGACTTCAATGATTCTTTTCATGTTGAAAATCATACAAGGTTTAGAAAGGCAATTCATCCCTCCGAGTGTACAAACCCAAGCACTCAAGTGCTTGACAGAGACATACAAAAAATCTTAGAATCTGCTTCGTCAGTCATGAACTCAAATCCGCTCCAACTATTTATTGTCGAAGATAACGAGAAGTTAAGAAAAGCCCTCGTCGCCGGTCTAAAAGAAACCGGCAAATTCAAAATCGTTCACGAAGGAGCGAGTGGAGAAGAAGCGATCGACGTTTCTTTAAAGAAAGAATTCGACGTGATTCTGATCGACGTTCGTTTAGCCGGAACGTTAAACGGCATTGAAACCGTAGTTGCGCTTAGAAAAGAATTTCCAAGAAAACCCGTCGTAATCTATTCCATTCAAGACAGCGACGAATACTTTCGAACCTTTCGAAAATCCGGGATTCTGAGTCATTACGCCTACGTCCGTAAATCGAATTATCTTTTGCCGCAGATGATCGTTCCCTTGATCCAACTTGCATACGAAGGAAAAAGTTTTATCGATCCCGAAATCGAATCACGAATCGTAGAAGTCAAGGATCAAGATGATAATTCTCCAATGGCGATCTTAGAACCCAACGAAAAGATCGTAGCGAAAATGTTAGCCGCGGGGCAAAGCAACGAACAGATCGCGACACGTCTCGGCTTTAAGGATAAACGGACAATCAGCAGAATCAACGGACAAATCTATGCCGCATGGGATCTAAACGAATCGAGCTCCGATGAAAAGGTCGCAAGAATCAGGGCCGCATTGATCGTAAGAGAAAATCGTTTTCTTCAATGGGAAGAGGACGGTAGCGCGTATTACAAAAATGGGTCCGGAGAATGGATCCGATGGGAAACAAACATTGAATCTTGATCCTGAGATTTTTATTTGTTCTATTTTTCTTTTTTTATCTTCACTTTTACTTTGGCTATCATCGACGACTTACGTAAATTTAGAGAAAAGAGATAGATCCGCGACATTTACGATTTCGATTTTAATCTCTGCGTCCCTTCTCTTCGGATTCTTTTCGTGGATCGGAGAATTCGGATTGTTCGAAGTTTCTAGTTATCCGGCGGTTTATTTTTTTCCCGGAATTTTCGGATTGATTTTGATTCCTTTCGGTTGGTTTTTTATCATCATCTGGTTCGTAGGTTTTTTAAAACAAAAAAGAATCTATCGATTTATCTTTCGATCTTTGATATTAGCTCAAATCTTTGCTTATCTATTTTTTATTCTTTGGGCTCGTAAATTCGATCCGAACTTATCTTTATTCAATTTTTGGAATGCAGTCCCCTTTTCTTTTCGTCTTTCTTATATAATCTATATTCTGATTTGTATTTTAACTCCGATCGTCGCTCTGAAATCTTTTCGAATTTCAAAACAGATACTACCGGAAATCGCCAGACAAAAAGCGGTTCCTTATTTGAATTCCACTTCGTATCTTCTTCTTGGAGTTTTGATTCTTGTTTTCTTTTTGTTTTTGGGAAAAGGCTTAGGAATATCCGAAGACCCTGTCTTACAATCCCAAAGAAGCCCCATTTTGTTCTATGGATTTTTAATCGGAATCCAGTTGTTCGTCGCTGCGGCCATCTTGGTTTTAGGAAAGGCTTTGATTTCTTACGAAGTTTTTACGGGGCGAATTTTACCGAAGATCAGCTTACGTCGAGAATGGAGAAATGCGATTTTCGGATTAATAATTCTTTCAGGAATTTATTTGATTCTCGCGCTCATTGGATTTCAGAAAATCGAACTCTTTCTTTCTGCTTCTTATGTTTATATTCTTTCCCGAACTTTTCTTTTAAAAAAGAACAAGGATCTGAGATTAGAGGAAAATTCGATTCTAAGATCGATCATGATTCCGGAGGAAACTTCTAACAACACGTCTTTCGACGGAAAAGAAATTCAGATCCGCTTCCGGAAATCCTTTGAAATCTTATGTTCTAAAATTTTAGAAACCTCGAAAGCATTTTTCGTAAACGACAATAGAATCCCGTTTATACCGGATCTACTATTACAATATCCGACTCTAAACGACTCCTCTCAAAAAACTGAATTCAAATATTCTAATTTAATTTTTGAAAAAGACGGAATCGCCTATTTGGATGACGAGAATTCTTACGGTTATGTTCTCTGTTTAAAAGTTGAGAACGATCATTCCGGAACTGGATTTTTGTTTTTGGGAGAAAAGGTCGACGGAGGGCTTTATGCAGAAGAGGAAATCGAAATCGGAAAAGCTGCGATTTCCTGGATGTTAAATTCTCTTTTTGTGGAAAGCAACGCTCAAACTTTAAGTTCCCTGCAGAGAAAACACATGGAAGAACAAAGAATTGTGGATTACAAAACCAGACAGATTCTTCACGACGAAATTCTTCCCGACATTCATTCTTCTATATTAGAATTATCTCAAGTAGAAAAGAACCCGGCTATCGGGGAGCAGATTCAGGTTTTGACAAATCTTCATAAAAAGGTCTCCGGCTTTTTGAGGGAATTACCCGATACGAGTTTGGAAATTCAGAGACTTGGTTTGATCGACGCTCTGATTCGACTTACGGGTTCGGAATTTGAGATTTCTTGGTTTGAGTGGAGCTACGATCCCATGCTCAAAGTGAATTTTCCGATCACAAAGCCTGAAATTTTAGAAATTCTTTTTTACGCGTGCAGGGAATCGATTCGAAATGCGATTCGTTATTCGGGCGAAGGAAATGAGAAGAAGGTTTCGATTTCTTTTCAAGAAAAGGAAGGAATTCTGATTCGAATCAAAAACAAGATCTCAAAAAAGGAACCGGAACTTATCGAATCCGCCGGACAAGGATTGAAAATTCACAGTGCGCTTTTGAAAGTTTTTGGCGGCTTTCTTACATTAGAATTTCCTAATTCAACTGATGCCATTGTAGAAATTTATTTGCCCTTTCAAAAATGAGGAGTAACTATAAAACTTTTAAGCTACAAGATCCAGAATGAAAACATAGATTCTACTTTGTTTTAAGAATTTTGATTTATAGGTTATTCAAAATCTGAAAGAAGAAACTGATTAGAACGCTCAGCCTGCCGTAATCAGAACGCAGGAGTTCCTACAGATTACGTCCCTTAGGCGACTAATTTTCTTTTTTGGAGTTCCTACATTCTAAAGTTTTTGGAAAAGCTCTTATCCTTTTTAGTAAATTCATGTTCAAAGGCATAAATTCCGGGAATTAATTTTCATAGATTCAGTGTAAATCTTGATTTTTTTAAATTCGGAAAGGTCGAGAGCTTAAATACTGTAAAACAGATTTTGAAAGCGAAGCTGATTCGTATCTGTAAATTGAAAATTTATACAGGAATCGGAAGTGAATGTTCCAATTACGGATTTGAAGTTTAGGAAAGACTCAAACTTGAGCACGGAGAATATAAAATTCTTATCTAAAAACTCGACCTAAAAAAGTTCCTTCTTTATCGGCTTCCGTTTGATATTCCAAAAGCTCCACATTCAAAAACTGACCCGTTTTTAAATTCTTTAAATCTTCTTCCGGAATTCTCACTTTGAGATAATTATCGGTGACGGCGGTTCCACCCTGCTCCAGAATCGCTTCTCTCACTTTACCAACTTCACCAAGGGAATAATTTTTATGAAGATCTCTAGAAAGAGAGTTTAAAATATGAACCCTTTCTTTTTTGATTTCTTTGCTCACGGAATCAGGAAATGTTTCGGCTAACGTGTTTCTCCGAACCGAAAAAGGAAACGTATGGATTTTTGCAAACCCGAGTTCCTGAGCCATTTTCACGCTTTCTTGAAACATCTCTTCCGTTTCACCCGGAAAACCTACGATCACGTCGGTTCCTAAAAAGAGGCCGGGAATTTTTTCTTTAGCGGTTTCCACTCGTTTGCGAAACGTTGACTGAGTGTAAGTTCGTTTCATTCTCTTTAAAATCTCATCACTTCCACTTTGAAGAGGAATGTGGAGAAAGGGAGTAAATCGAGGATGAGACATCAGTTCCGCGAGTTCGCTTCCCACATCGGGCGGTTCGATCGAGGAGATTCGAAGTCTAGAATATTCTAATATACTTAAGATATCTTTCAAAACGCGGTTAAACGCCTTTTTATTTTCAGAATCTCGATACCAGCCAAGATTTACTCCCGTAAGAGTGATCTCTCCGACTCCATGATCTTGTAAGAATCGAACCTGATCCAAAACGTCCTGATAATTTCGACTGACTCCCAAACCGCGTGCTTGCGGAATTTTGCAATAAGAGCATTTTCGATTACAACCGTCTTGAATTTTAAGATAAGCGCGAGTATGTCCGTTCGGCAAAACGTCGGAATAAGAGAAGCGATCATAGGTAACTCCGAGCAGATCCTCTGCGTCGAGCAGACCTTTTTTTTCAAGAATCATGGATGGAAGTTTAGATTTTTCCGTATTACCGACAACACCCGCGACACCCGGTATCGCTTCGATCGATTCACGATCGGTTTCCGCGTAACAGCCCGTCACCCAGATCTGAGAGCCCGGAAATTTTTTGATCGCGTTACGGATTGTGTTCCGATTTCGAGAATCGGCCTTATTTGTAACGGTGCATGTATTGATGATCACAACTTCGGGGTGTTCTTCCGCTTCTGCGGAACGATATCCGTGTTTTGTAAGAGAAGAAAACAAACCGTCGGACTCAAAAAAATTGAGTCTACATCCGAGGGTATTAAAAAGGACGGTTTGTTCAGCTATTGGAGAGGGCATTGAGTTTTGCTTCGATTCTTCTGAGATTACCTTTGAAGTGAGAATTTTCGGGTTCAATCTTCAAAGCGGATTCGATTTGTTCTTTCGCGGAATTGAGATAATTCTTTGCATTCGAAAACTTTCCCTTTTTGTTTTCTTGGTTGGACGCCTTTTCATAAACCAGAGCCAAGTTGTTCAGAACGTTTGCGTTATTGGGAACCAAAGAATTTGCCCATTTCAAACTTACTTCCGCTTTTTCTATACTTCCCAGATAATAATAGATCTGACCTTCCAAAACAAGAGGGCGATAATCGTTGGAATCTTCAGCTTTTAGTTTTTCGGTAATACTCAGCGCGTCTTTTGCCTTTCCGTTATAGAGAAGAGCCGTTCCAAAAAGAAGTCGAACGTCTTTGTTGCGAGGATTGAGTTCATAGGCACGGGCGATGATATCAAGTCCGTCGTCTTCTCTTCCGTTGTTCAAAAGATATCTTGCAAAGTCTAGACTGACGGCGGGATCTCCCGGTTTAATAGAAAGCGCTTCGGACCAATGAGTGCCCGCGGATTTAGTTCTTCCTGCTGAAAAATGACAATGACCGGCGAGATAATGAGATTCGTAAGACCTTCCTCCCTTTTCATGAAGGGCGCGGATGATCTCCAGACATTTTTCGTAATTCTTACCTTCGAATTCTTTCAGAGCGGAAGAATATTCCTGGCTGGGCTGCGCGTATATTAAAGAAGAATGAAATACGGCAAGGGCGCTCAGAATGAGAAAGATAGAACGAAATTTTCGAATCAGCATGTTGATACTCTCTTGAATCTTTAGGCGGTCATTCTCATCGACTTTGCATTGATACAATCAATGAGAGAATGAAACGGTTCTACGGGATCAATATAAACGATGATACTAGGATACTTCTGCATTAGAAAATGCTCGATCTGTTCTTCGGAAAGAACGACTTGGTCTTCCATTTCGAGAACCGGGAGACCGTCCGTATTTCGATAGATTGAGTATTCTTCCTGACCGAGGAAATCGGTCAAAAGCATATAACCCGAGCCGTAGTAAACTCCGCCCTGAAAGTAATACTTGTAGAAGACCCGTACCTCGGGAAGAAATAAATCGGGGTGAAAAACGCAGAGAGAGATTTTCTCAATCCCTGCAATGGTTCTGATTTTCCTCAGATGGAACCAAATCCTCCGAATCAGAAGATAGGAAACCAGAATCAATACAGGGATGAGAATCGGCATCCTTTAGACTAAGGCAATTTCTTCCGACCTTTCGGGATTACCAGAAGAATTGTCGTCTCCTCCGGCTTTCGCGTCAGCCGGTTTATAGTCCGTCCACGGGGTTTCCGCAAAGTCAAGTTTCCCTTCTTTGAAATCGATTTCGATTTTAGTAGGTTCCTTGTAAGCGCCTTTGAGGGTTTGAACCGCCATATGATCTTCGAGTTCTCTTTGGAAAACTCTCCGAAGAGGTCTCGCTCCAAACTTCTCATCGTAACCGATATCCATGATATGATCTTTGGCCGCACCGGTAATCGAAACATGAATCGCCTTTTCGCGGAATCTTTTGTTCGTATCGATCACCATAATATCGATGATATCCATGATATTTTCTTTGGTGAGAGATCCGAAGTAAATGACTTCGTCCACGCGGTTTAAGAATTCCGGATTGAAGTATTTTTTCAACTGATCGCGAGTTTGATCGGACTTATATTTCGCAGCTTCGTCCTTACGATCTTCGAAACCAAGTCTTCCACCGGATTGAATTTCTTTCGCTCCGATATTGGAAGTCATGATGATGATCGTATCTCTAAAGTTGACTTTTCGTCCTTTCGTATCGGTCAAATTTCCTTCTTCCATGATCTGCAGAAGAATATTGAAAATGTCGTGATGCGCCTTTTCAATCTCATCCAGAAGAATGATAGAATAAGGTTTCTTTCTGACAAACTCGGTCAACTGACCTCCGTCATCATAACCTACATAACCCGGAGGAGCTCCGATCAAACGGCTGACAGCGTGCGGTTCCATGTATTCGGACATATCCACACGGAGCATCGCGTCGTCGTTTCCAAAGAGGAAGTTTGCAAGAGCTTTTGCAAGCTCTGTCTTACCAACCCCTGTCGGTCCGAGGAAGATAAAAGATCCAGTAGGACGTCTTTCGCTCTTGAATCCTGTTCTCGCACGACGCACCGCTTTCGCGATTTTCTCGATCGCATCCGTTTGACCAACGATCCGCTTCTTCAACTCTTCTTCGAGTCTGAGAAGTTTATCGGATTCGGATTCCTCCATTTTTTCCAATGGAATTCCGGTCCACAATGAGATCACGGAAAGAATATCGTCTTCTTCGATGTTGACCGCGAAGTCTTCCATCTTCTCTTGCCAAGAACGAATCTTTTCTTCCATCGCCTGTTTTTTCCGGTTCACTTCATCGCGAACTCCGGCGGCCTTTTCGTATTCTTGAGCGCGAACCAATTCTTCTTTTTTGCTCGCAAGAGATTTGATCTCTTCTTCCAGATCCTTGATCGTTTGAGGACGAGCACAGTTCGCCAAGCGGGCTTTTGCTCCGGCTTCGTCGATGATATCGATCGCTTTATCAGGTAGATAACGGTCGTTGATATATCTGTGGGAAAGTTTTACGGATTGTTCCAAAGCCTTATCCGAATATCTCACTTTGTGGTGAGCTTCGTACGCTTTTTTCAAACCTTGGAGAATCTGAATCGCGTCGTCCACGGAAGGTTCCGCAACTTTTACGACTTGGAATCTTCTTTCCAACGCAGAATCTTTTTCGATGTATTTCCGATATTCCGCGCTCGTAGTCGCGCCGATGCACTGGAGTTCTCCTCTCGCTAATGCAGGCTTGAGAATGTTTGCGGCATCCACGGCGCCTTCAGCAGCTCCTGCTCCGATCAAAGTGTGAAGCTCGTCGATAAAGATGATGATGTTTGTGGAAGTTGTAATTTCCTTCATGATCTTTTTGAGACGTTCTTCAAATTCTCCCCTGTATTTGGTTCCTGCGATCAAAGACGCAAGATCCAAAGAGAGAACTCTTTTTTCGAATAAAAGATCCGGAACACTTTTTTCAACGATCGCAAGAGCAAGCCCTTCTACGATTGCGGTTTTACCCACACCGGATTCTCCTACAAGAACCGGATTGTTTTTTGTTTTCCGAGATAGAATTTGAATGACTCTTTGAATTTCAATCGCTCTTCCCACAACAGGATCCAACTTCTTATCCTTTGCAAGTTGAGTGAGGTCGCGTGCAAACTCATCTAAGATCGGAGTTTTTGTTTTCTCCTGACGAGGTTGAGTTCCTTGCGGACCGGATTGAGCGGCAGAGCTAACTCCAACGGAACTTGTAGGTGGAGCTCCGAGCAAACGAAGAATTTCGCTCTTTATAACATTATAATTTACGCTGAAAGAATAGAGAGCGCCGCCAGCGATATTATTGTTATCTCTCAAGAGAGCGAGCAAGATGTGCTCCGTCCCTACATAATTGTGTTTGAGACGTTTTGCTTCTTCCTTGGAGAGTTCGATAATTTTTTGATATCGATCCTGACCTCCGGCTACGTCCATGAGCAAGGCTCCGGATGCTTCGCGCGTTCTTCTTTCTACCTCTTTACGCAACTCGTTGAGGTTAATGTTGAGGTTGTTCAGGATTTTGATAGCGACCGAATCTTCTTCTTTGAGAAGACCGAGAAGGATGTGCTCCGGCCCGATATAATCGCTACCAAGACGCTTCGCCTCATCCTGAGCAATCTCGTTGATGACTCTTTTGGCTCTTTTTGTAAATTCCAGCATAACAGCGCCTTTGTGTTTTATTTGTAATGATTAGACTGAATTCGCTTCCAATTTCCCACCCGAGAGTGAGGTTCTGCTTTTAATTTCAATATCGGAACGTTTTCAAAAAAGGAACGGAAGTTAGAGTAAAATTCCGGGCTAAAACCCCGCTTCCACCTGTAAGACTAAATAATAAACTAAATTTAAAAAGGAATTTTTTTGAGAATAAGCAAAATTTTTCAGATAAAAAACGGCGAATTCTGAAGAATTTTCAAGGTAAAACTCTAAAACGCCGGGGACCTTAAAAGTAGGAACTCCCTCTTTTTTCCAAATCTTTGTGGAGAATTTCAGACTGATTTTGGTTCCCAAGCCCGCATTTGTGGGACAAGAAGTGACATAACCCAATTCCTGATCGTAATCAAAAAAATTTTGATTCTGCATTTTTTCCAAGGGAGTTTTCTCGATTTTAAGGAACAATTCGCCCACCGAAGAAGAGAGAATTTCCCAACGAATATGATCTTCATCGCCCAAAAATAAATTTCCTTCTCCCCAAGGGATCCTCGCTGGAAGGTCTTTTGTTCGGAAGTGCATCGGATCCACCTCTAATTTTTCGAGTAAGAATTGTTTTAAGATTTGGGTCGGAACTCCGGAGGTTGCAGGGTAAATTCTTCCTGAAAGATTTCGGCTGATTCTAAAACGAAAGGTAAAAGGCGGAGCGATTTGATCCAACTCGCGAATCTTCTTCGACTCCGAAAGGGACTCAAAACGGGAAAACCGCTCAAACTCAGCGCCTTGGAGGTAGCGAGAGGAAAAATCGATATTCTCATCCCTCAGATGATCTCGATATTCTTTTCGAAAGAGTTTCAAACAATAAATACAACCGATCTTTCCGCGTTCGTTCCAGATTGAGTGATTGGTTCCGCAGTGCAGACAGGTTTCCGAAAACATCCGCTGATCATTCTCCATAACTTCTTTTCAAAGATATAACCAATCTTCTCGAATCCTTTCGAATCTTCTTTTTCAAAGTCGAAAGATTTTGAAACGATAAGCGAAGTGGTTTTCTTTGAAGTTCAGTTTTACCGATTTAACTTGAGGACGGACTGAAATTCTCTTACAAGCCAATTTTTTCTTTCATTTGTCGATCGGAACCAAGAACGAAAAATTCTCCATTTCCGATTTTGAAATTCAGGAAATCGGCTGCAACTTTCCTCCGGCCATCGTATTTCTTCGATGAGCCAGAGCCGCGAGCTCCATATCGTGCGTAACGATCACCATGGAAAAACGGAATTCTTTCTGAAGTTCTAAAATCAAAGCCATTAGATTTCTTGAATTCTCACGGTCCAAATTTCCAGTCGGCTCATCCGCAAGAACGAGTTTCTTTCCGGCGACAAGTGCTCTCGCAACGCCGACTCTTGCACTTTCTCCTCCGGACAACTGAGAAGGAAAGTTATCGTGACGATCCTTTAAACCGACTCGATCCAACATCTCTATCGAAAGTTGTCTTGCCTTTCCAGGTTGAACTCCGTTGATCAAAAGAGGAATGCTAACGTTTTCGAGCGCGGTAAAGTCAGGAAGAAGAAGATGATGTTGAAAGATAAAAGAAACTTTCTCAGCTCTGAACTTCTCTTTTCCAATTTCGGAAATTTGATCCAAGGAAACTCCGCAAACACTCACTTCTCCGGAATCGTAAGTGTCCATGGATCCGAGAATGTTGAGAAGAGTAGATTTCCCGATTCCCGATTTTCCTTCTACGGAAACGATCTCCCCTTCCTCGACGTCCAGATCCAGATGATCCAGAATCTTAAATTCCTTATCCAGAATATGATAATTTTTTACTAAACTTCTTACTTGTATCAGACTCACGTTAGTCGTTCCTTATTGTGTCCACGGGATTGAGTCCGGCGGCCCATCTTGCTGGGAAATAACCCGCGATTCCGGAAAGAATCGTAGCGGCGGTCGTCACCATAAAGATAAATGAAATGTCTATATCGACCGGGATATGATCGAAGTAGTAGACGTCCTTCGGAACCAATTCTACGTTCGTCCACTCGGAATGATAAAAATAAAACCCGACCATATTGATGAGTTCGGAAAGCGCGTTTACGATCGTTTCCAAATTACTCGCGATAAAAATTCCGGAAACGCCGCCGACGATTGACGCCAAAATTCCTACAACCATCGCGTTTAACGTAAAGATAAGTAGAATGCCGGAAGAAGGCAATCCGAGAGCCTTTAAGACACCGATCGATTTTCTCTTAGCTCTCACTAAACTGTAAACGCTGGCGACCATTCCCAATGCCGCGAGAATGATAAATAAGAAAACTATAATAGAGATGATCGTCTTTTCCAACTTCAGAGCAGTAAAAAAGTTTTCCTGTTCTTCCGCAATCGTTCTTACCCCGAAAGAAGCCGAGTAACCGATCTCATTTTCAAATTCAGGATCTCTAAATTCTTTAAGAATTTCTCTTTTGCAATTTTGCAGATCGTCAAGAGATTTTACTTTGATCGCGATCTGATTCACCGAATCTTTTAAGCTAAAGAATCTCTGTGCTACCGGAAGAGAAAGAAAAACGTAATGTGTATCGTAGTTATAATAACCAGTCTTAAAGAATCCTACGGTACGAAAGGTTTTGATCGAAACGTCCACACCCTTTCCAAGAGAAAATCTTCCGCCCGGAACGGCCATTGTAAGATTCGCCCCTAAATCAAAGTTATAAAGCCCGGCCATTTCCTTACCGATCAACACTTGATTTTCCGAATTATAATTCATTATCTCTTCGCGGTTGTGATGAACAATCCTTGGAAAGTTCGGAAGACGATTTCCGATTAAATCTTGAATGTTCTCGACGGGAAGCGCGCGAACCATGATGGGAATAAACGAATTGCTGTTTTGAATCAGACCGTGGCTTGTGATACTTCCACCGATGGAAACGATTCTATCTTTTAAGTAAGGATTCTTACTGATCCAAGCAACGACCTTTTCGTAATTCTTGATATCACCCGAATCAAAATTATTTTCTATGGTGATGTGAGGGCCACCTTGCCAAAGAGATTCTTTTACCTGTCTTTGAAATCCATTGAATATAGATAAGACTACGATCAACAGTGAAACACCCACCGCCATCACGATAAACGAAAGTCTAGACTTTAAAGATAGGAGACCTGCGACCCGGGACCCCCGTATATAGCGGGAGGTTACCAGAAATATCAGAGAACCCCGGAACAAATTTGACTTCATCAAAAAACTCTTAAATTTAGAAGGTTAAAACCTTCCTTAGTTTGACAATTCTCTGAATCCGAACCAGAATGTCAAAAATAAAGAAGAAAGTTTCCAAAACGGAGCCTTCTTAAGTTAAAAATACATGAGCTCCAATCAGGTCTATTCGTTTCAATTCATCTCTCGTGACACCGCTTCTTCCATACACATTCTCTTTACAAGCGTTATCGATATTCAGAACGCAAAGATCGATAAATTGGAAGTAGTCGCAGTAGGCCAGTCAGATAACATCGCTTCCATACAACTTTCAGTTTCCACTCATAAAGACGTTGTAAATCTCTGTCAAAAGTTAAAGTACGAAGGGAAACAACTTAAGAATCTTACAAACAAATTGAGCGAGCTTTTTCAAACCAATGGGAAATCGGATGATTTCATGGAACAGCTCATGCACTATTTCAAAAGTAAGGACAACGAAAAAATTTCCTACATTCTAAATCAGATCATCAATCAAGCGGCGGGAAATTCTAAACCTGATATTCAAATTTTTTATATGATTGTAGATCGAGCGCGACTAGAGGAAGAGAACAATCCGAGCAGCGCCTCCGAAGAAACTTCTTCCGATGCTTCCACAACTGTGGACGAAGATTTTCCTTCTTTAGAATCCTCTTCTTCGTCGCCTACTTTAGAATTTGGAAAACCGTCTGAATCGGTAGAACAATATATCCCTTCCGGTGCAAGAGTGATTCCGATGAAATTTGTTCTTTCTCCTGTTTCCGGAGTTCAGATCAACTCGCTAAAATCCGGCGACAAAGTTATGATACAACTTTTAAAAGCGGATACTTCTTCTCAGGGCATTATCGAATCGATGAAATTAGAAACTCCCGAAGGACAGATTCGTCCCGTGCCGGGAACCGTTGTTACTTCCAAAAACAACGGAGTAGAAAACGAAACCGTGGTTCAGATCGGCGCCGATATATTTGGAAAAATCTATGAAGAAGAAAACTCAATCAAAGTAAAACCATACACAGGAGAAAAAACGATTCCAACAACGGGAAAACAGTCTTCTAAGACAACGTCCCAGAGTTCTCAAACGACCGAAGATTCCGGATTGTTGATAACGATCCTTGTTGCACTCGGCGTTTTAGGAATTGCGATGACCGCAATTTTTGTATTCCTCCTCTAATCAA
The DNA here is from genome assembly GCF_001729245.1 of Leptospira tipperaryensis. Lineage (NCBI taxonomy): Bacteria > Pseudomonadati > Spirochaetota > Leptospiria > Leptospirales > Leptospiraceae > Leptospira > Leptospira tipperaryensis. The sequence continues at coordinate 3,864,670 of NZ_CP015217.1, forward strand.
ATTATGAAAACACCACTCGCAAAATTACTTCCTTTTATCATTTTATTATTCTGTCTGATTAATATTTCCTTCGAACCCGTCTTTTACGATCCGAGAGATATGGATTCCATGGAAGCGCTCTTGGAAGGCTCCGGAAGAGAACTCGCTCCTCAGTGGGGAATCGAAAGAGGATTGATATCCAAGATTATTCTGACTTCCAAAGTCATGGAAGAATTGAACGAAAAGGCGATTCCCGCCGACGCACAGTTAGACGCCACCGTAGATCGATTGAATAGAATTCTTCTCGGTCATAAGATCATGCTCTTTATTTACGGATTTCTAATATTCCTTTCCGTAACTTCCTTTTTGAGTCTTTACTATCGGGCCTGGTTTTATACTTTTTTAAACCGAAGCCTTTATTTGATTTCGATTCTTCCGGTATTGATGTCTCTTCAACACCCGATAAGAAGCGTTTCTCAGACTCCGATCATAGGAACCATTTCTTCCCTAAGCTTGTTCACTTTAACCGGATTCCTCGTTTACATGTGTTTTGCGATTCCCAAAGTTTACGGGAAAAAAATCGCCGATCGTTTTGGCGTTTTGGAAACGGCTCAGAATGGAGAAGAAGGAGAATTTCAATCGAATTCAAATTCTAAAATTTCTTGGATTCCGATTCTATTCCATTTCGTTATTATCATGGTGGCGGGAATCATCCTGGGAAATCTCGTCTACATTCCGATTTTTCTTCTTCAAAAACACTATTCTTTCGAATTCGGAATCTTATTACTCGTACTTATCTTTTTCCTTATGCTGTTTTATATTCGTAACTATTTTAGAATGGGAAAGAGCGACGAACTGACCTCTGCGGGAAACATTACGCTTTCTATCAGTTATCTTCAGTTTAGAATCATCCGCAATACGATCTTTATCAGCTTTTCGATTTTAGGAATCATTCTGTTTGTCGTGCTTCTTTTTACGGTCCTTTCCATGAACACTTGGATTTTGGATTTTACTTCCGGAAAAGCCGTTTAAGGACAAGTGCCTCTTTAATAGGTTAGAATTTTAGAATATTCTAACCTATTAAATTTTCTGTTCGAACTTCCATTTCGTTCAATACGTTTTTGTCTGCCAAAACCTGAACCTTGCGGCTCGACAAATTCTACCGTAATTTTACTGAGAACGGACTTAATTCCGTTTTCAAGTCTTCTACGATTGTATTTCATCTGTAGGAACTATTACAAATTACTGAAATGAAAGAATGATTTTTGTTTCAAAAATTCTTCAGTTCGAATTTTTCCGAGTTTGAGTAAAGAAGCTTCCACGAATACAAACTTCTTTAACCAATTCCTCTCGTTCTCTCATTTTCATTTTAGAATCAAGATTTGTTCAAAGGTATAAATTTCGGAAGAATTACCTTTGATTTATAGAATTGGATTGTCTGTTTGTAAACAATCGAGACCGCGAAGAAAGCATTAAATCCCAGTTTTGACCGACAATTTTACGTTTGTCGGAAATACAAATTCATCAGAAGTATGCTCAGAAGATGAAGGATAGAGCAAAGAAGATAAAATTTCAAACTTAGACTTTCTCGATAGGCTTGAAAAAGACCGATATGAACGACTGAAAATGTGGAAAGAAGAATCCAGAGATTGGAAATTGTAAGAGAAAAGTAAACGCTTAGATAGACTACGAAAAGAAATAAAATTCCAAGAGTAAACTTCACGAATTTACTTTTTAGAAGAAGCTAATGTCTCGCAGATCGTCTGAGAACCTTTTTGCATCTCGCAATTTTTTATTCCATCAGGAAGGTAAGTAGTTCTGGAAATAAAGCCGCCATTCTCGTCAAAAACTTCGATCGCTTCCGTTTTATGAGTAGGATAGTAATAGAACCAAGTTCGAATTTTTCTTCCATTCTTATAATAGCCGGTGTATTCCAATTCTCCGTCGGGATAAAATTTTTGCCAAAGGTTGTTTCGATAACCGTCCGAATAACTTCCCTTTAACTCCACCTGACCGTTTACATAAAATCTTTCGTAGGAACCTTCTTCGTTTCCTTCGTCTCCACTCATCAACACTTCGGATTTTCTATTTCCTTTTCCGAAGTTCTGTCGAATGTAAAGATTTCCGCTGTCAAAATTCCAAATCCATTCCCCACGACGAACCGCATTCTCAAATCGGCCGGTGGACAACAAACGATCGTCGTATTTAGAATAGAATTTACAGATACCGTTGTCTAAACCCAACTCATTGATTTCACAGTCTTGATAAATCTTTCCGTTGTCGTAATAGATTCTTCTTCTTCCGGGTTCTGTGAAAACGTAGGCGTTGAATTGTTTTTCAAACTTTGCGCCCGCGGGAATGTTTGCCGGAATCGGTTCTTTGGCGCAGTTTTCCAAAGCAAAAAATAAAGAGCAAAATACGAACGTCTTCAAAACAAAAGAAGACATTTTGTTTAAAAAGGATTTAGATTTAAAGTTCATTCAATTTATATTATATAAGAAGACGTTTGAAAAACTCAATCGATCGTAAACTTCTTGTTTACGAGGAGTTCTCCGTCTTCGTCTCGAATTTCCACTTCGTAGGATCCTTGTTGATCGAAAAAAGTATCGTCGTAGTAAGTTTGGAACTTCTCGAAACTCTTCCGAAAGTCTTTTTCCTGAACTGAAAATTCTTCCTTTCCGCCGTCAGTTTTGTAGATCGAAAGACGAACTCTTTTGGGAGTGGACCAACCCTTCTTATAATAGATAAAGAAGTCCTGCCCATGAGAGAAATGATATTCTTTTTGAGAGCTCATTCCCGAAACCTTCTCAGGAGTCATCTTATCGATGTCCATATAGATCTCGTGTTTCGCGGGCCAAAAAAACCAAATCGCGAGCGCGAGTAGAATCACTCCGGCAATCTTTAAAAAACGTGAGGATCCTTCTCTTTCAGGGGATTCCGGTCTTGTATAATCTTCCAATCTCATGACACTGCTTATCCTGTGGAGGTGGTTCTTTTTGGGCAAATGTTTTTCCTCTCTTGCCTCGGAAGAGGATGAATTCTGAATCGATGAATTTTCGGTTTTCTCCGGTTCCCGTTTGAAAACGTTCTCTTCCAAACGAACCTCGGAAGGTTGTGTAACAACGTCTTGGGAAGAATCCGTCGAATTCGATTCCTGGGGAGCCGTCGCGGTATTATCCTGAGATTCGCCTTCGGGAGAATTGTCTCCTCCCAAGGTTTTACGAACGTGAGCCCCGGCTGCTTGTTTTAGGAGATCCTTTTTAGCCAAGAGCCAAAACCTCTTCTACTAAACCTTGATAACACTTGGAAGCCTTTCCTTTTGGCTGGTATTCAAAAAGAGTTTGTTTTAACATATGAGCTTCTTCCACGCTTACGGACGGAGGAATTCTTGAGGAAAATAATTTCAAATAAGGTTCGATCATCGGTTCTAAGGTTTGAGAAAGAGTCGTCCTTGGATTGAACATCGTTAGAACCGCTCCTAAAACTTTCAGTGAAGGATTAAAACGTTTCACCGTATTCTTATGAGCTTCTAAGATCGCTTCGATTCCGTCCAAGGAAAATTTGGAAACCTGAAGGGGAACCAATAACCCGGTCGATGCGACAAACGCATTCAATGTGATCATGGAAAGACTCGGAGGACAATCAATGATGACATAATCAAAATCATCTTTGATTGTTTCCAAAGAATCTCGAAGTTGAAAAAATCCGTCGATCTTTCCGGAAAGCATCACATCCACTTCCGCGAGCGACGGATGAGAAGGACCGAGTTTCAACGTTTCCATTCTTGTAGAAATCAAAACGTCGGTAGGATTTCCGCCGTCTCGAAAGATTCTATATAAACTTTTTTCTCTTCCGTCTTCGGAAGAAGAAGGAACCGACTTTTCTTCAGGGAAAACCGAAGTTGCGTTTCCCTGGGCGTCCAAATCCAAAAGAAGAACACGTTCTCCTTTCAGTGCAAGACCAAAGGCAAGGTGAACCGCCGTAGTCGTTTTGCCTACTCCGCCTTTCTGGTTTGCTATACATAGGATCTGTTTCATAAAAAATCCGTTGCCCGTAGATTCCGCTTTCCCGAGACTACATTTAGAGATCGTCTTCCAAGGATTAGGGATAGAATCCCCGATCGGTTTGGGATGACAATCCGGAAAAGGAGATACAGTTGGCAGAATTTGAAACGGTCATTGGACTGGAAGTGCACGCACAACTCAATACGGAATCGAAGATATTTTCGACCAGCGCTACCAAGTTCGGCGCTCCTCCGAACTCTCAGACAAATCCGGTTTGTTTGGGTCTTCCCGGAGCCCTTCCGGTTCTCAACGAACTGGCTCTGGAAAAAGCGATTATGGCCGGTCTTGCTTTCGGCTGCGACATTACTCTTTTTACAAAATTCGATCGAAAGAATTATTTTTATCCGGATCTTCCGAAAGGTTATCAAATCTCCCAGTTCGACAAACCGATCTGCACGGGCGGCGGCGTTACCTTTACGATCAAAGGAGAAGAATCTTCACGTTATGTGCGTTTGACAAGAATCCACATGGAAGAAGACGCAGGAAAGTTGATTCACTCCGCGGATCCGAACGTTCCACAATCCTATGTCGATTTAAACAGAGCCGGAACTCCACTGATCGAGATCGTCTCCGAACCGGATATGAGATCCTCTGACGAAGCATACTATTATCTAAATTCTTTAAAGTCCGTTTTGAAATACATTCGAGTTTCGGATTGTAACATGGAAGAAGGCTCACTCCGTTGTGATGCGAATGTTTCCATTCGTCCGAAGGGATCGGATAAATTCGGAACAAGAGTGGAAATCAAGAACCTCAATTCTTTCAAAGCCGTGAAAGCGGCGATCGACTACGAAGTAGAATGGCAAAAAGAAATGGCTCTTGAAGGAAAGACCTTTCAACAACAGACAAAACTCTGGGACTCAGTCGCGAACAAAACCGTAACGATGAGAACCAAAGAAATGAGTCACGACTATCGCTACTTTCCGGATCCCGATCTTCCGGTAATCATTCTCCAAAGAGAGACGGTCGAACACGTTCGTACAAAACTACCCGAACTTCCGAACGAAAGAAAAAATCGTTTTGTGGAAAAGTTGGGACTTCCGAAATACGACGCTGAAGTTCTCACGGCGGAAAGGGAAATCGCGGATTACTTTGAAGACGCCCTGAAGGTTTCCGGCGATGCGAAAAGAACTTCGAACTGGGTGAAAGACGAAATTCTCGGAATCGTAAACAAAGAAAGCATTACAATATCAGAATTTTCTGTTTCTGCGGAAAGAATCGGTGCGCTTGTAAAGCTCATCGCGGACGGAAAAATTTCCGGTAAGATCGCAAAAACCGTTTTTGAAGAATTATTAACTTCCGATAAAGATGCGGAAACGATCGTAACCGAAAAAAATCTTCTCGTCGTGAGAGACGACAAGGAAATCGAAAGAATCGTAGAAGAAGCGATTGCAAACAATCAAGATGCGGTCGCAAAATACAAAAGCGGAAAAGACCGTGCGTTAGGCGCCATTGTCGGCTACGTAATGAAGATCTCCAAAGGGAAAGCGGATCCTGAATTAGTCAACCAACTCCTTTTGGACAAATTAGGCCCCCTTCCCCCAAAAGCCTAAGAATCTTTCGCGTTTTCCAATTCCGATACAATTCTACTTGAAATAGGCTCCAAAGCCGAATTCAAGTAGAATATCGAGAAGCGGTGTTCCACCGAATTCTTCCCTCGGACAATTTCTTAGAAAGAATCGCTTCCAAACCAAAAATGATAACTTCGAAAGAATACGAATGGATTCGTGAATTTTACGGTGGGAAGGCCGCCGTTAGATCCAAGGTTCCATTGATACAACATATTGACGAAGGACTAAAAATTCTTTCCGAAATCGGAGCGAGCGAGTTTGCAAAGAGAGCCTTTTGTCTTCATCCAATCTTTCAATCCGACTCGGATTTAGAGGCGAATTTCCGGAGGGCAAAAGACGTGGATGGTTACGTGATGATGCTCGTTATGGAATATCGAAAAACGGCGAACTCATATCTTTCCAAAAGAATCATTCAATCCATTGAAGAAATTGAACTTTCTCCGATCCTGGAAGTAAATCAGATGCTCTATGCAGATAAAATTCAAAATCAGAAAGATTTTCAAATTCATCACGCGAACTCCCACCCCCGATCCCAAGAATTAGAAACCTATTTTAAGAATTGGCTTCAACGATTAGAGCCGGTCATTTTTTCAAAATCGTAAAAGTATAAACACCGCCGACATACTACTCCATTTCGGACTTAAAGTCCGGAGCAAGCTTTTTTCAAAAAGATAAAATTTGTCGGAAGAATGAAAACACGGATTTAAGACAAGATCGCGAGCGAAGCGAAGATTTTTTTTCTGCTTAAAAGAATAGATTCAATTTTTATAATCTACTTCTTTCAATCCAAACCGGCGAGAACGGATAAAATTCTCGAATCCATAAAAGCAATTTTTCTCAATTTGTCGTTTGAATCGGAAAATCCGTTTCGTACGGAACTTCAAATCCCAAAACGATCAAAGATCAAAACGACTATTTACACGCAGGGAAAAATTCTTCTTCCATTCTCTTTTCAAACAAAGCCGATGATCAAAACTAAGAAAGTAAAAACGAAGTAAATTCTTAGAAATCCAAAAAAGGGAAACAAAAATGCCCCCATTTTATGAAACGAAGAGAATCTTTTCAAAGACCCGTTTGACCGTCTGATTTTTCCCTAAAATCCGCGCTTCCATTTTCTATGAAGACCTCGAAATTTCTTCTTAGCAAAAAGTTTCAGAATTCGGTCTAACTTATAAATTTCGGATGATTAGACTCTTGACGTCGCGTTCGCCGAAATTCTATTATGTCCCTTACAATGCAGGATTTCGCCCACCTTCATCTGCACACAAACTACTCCATGCTTGACGGAGCGATCCGTATCAAAGAGCTCATGCAACACGTCAAGGAATTGGGCATGACCTCGGTTGCAATGACCGATCACGGAAACATGTTCGGAGCCGTCGAATTCTATAACGAGGCTACAAAACAAGGCGTAAAACCTATCATTGGAAGCGAATTCTACGTTTCTCCCAACCGCAAACAAGAAACGGAAATGGTAAAAATCGCGGATGGAAACGCATACCATCTTATCCTTCTTGCAAAAAATGAAGAAGGTTACAAAAACCTAATACGTCTTTCCAGTAAATCTTATACCGAGGGTTTTTATAAAAAGGCGAGAATCGACTACGATCTTTTGGATCGACACAGCGAGGGCCTCGTTTGTTTGACCGCCTGTCTCGCAGGCGAAGTCAATCGTAAGATTCTCGAAGGAAAGATTGATGAATCTTTTCAACTCGCAGGCAAACTTCATGAAATCTTTCGCAAGGAAGATTTTTACTTGGAGATTCAGAATCACGGAATCCCAGAACAGATGGTCGTCGCGAAACAGATTTACGAGTTCGGTAAAAAGACCGGCATTCCTTTAGTCGTTACAAACGATTCTCACTTTTTAAAAAAGACGGACCAGGAAGCTCAGGATATTCTTCTTAGAATCGGAATGCAGAAAAGAATCACCGATCCGATGGAATTCGGATTCAACGGTGAATTTTATGTTAAGAGTCCGGACGAGATGGCGAGAATTTTTCCCGAAATCCCGGACGCATTTCATAACACATTAGAAATTAGTAATAAAGTAAATCTTAAACTTACGTTCGGAAACTATCTGCTTCCGGAATTCGAGGTCCCCGACGGTTTTAACGCCGATTCTTATCTTGAAAAATTAATCTGGGAAGGAATCGAAAGAAAGTATCCAAGTCTAACCCCGGTGATCAAAGATCGAGTCGTATTCGAACTCAATACCATCAAGAATATGAAGTTCGCGGGTTATTTCTTAATCGTTCAAGATTATATCAACTACGCAAAAAGAAACGGAATTCCGGTCGGCCCCGGAAGAGGTTCCGCAGCAGGTTCCATCGTAGCATTTGCGCTCGGAATCACAAACGTAGAACCTCTGCAGCACAATCTCCTCTTCGAAAGATTCTTAAATCCGGATCGTAAGGACATGCCCGATATCGATACCGACTTCTGCGTGGAACGAAGAGAAGAAGTGATCAACTATATCCGCAGACGTTACGGCGAGGATAGGGTCGGACAGATCATCACCTTCAACTCCCTCGCCGCTAAGGCCGCTCTCAAAGACGTAGCGAGAGTTTTAAATCTCCCTTTTGGAGAAGCCAACGATATGACCAAAGCATTCCCGAACAAATTGGGAATGTCTATCGCAGAAGCGCTCAACACTTCTTCGGAGCTCAAAAACTTTTCCGAAAAGGACGATATCAATCATAAGATCTTTGCGATCGCTCAAAGATTGGAAGGAAACTATCGTCAACCGGGAAGACACGCCGCCGGTGTTGTAATTTCCCCTTATCCTCTCGAAGAAGTAGTTCCTCTTTCAACAGTCGCGGAAAAAGAAAGGCCCGGTTTTCGATCCATCGTAACTCAATACGATAAGAACAATCTGGAAAGTATCGGACTGATCAAGATGGATATCTTGGGTCTTAAAAACTTAACGACCCTGGATCACGCAATCAAACTCATAGAACAAAGAAGAGGAAATCGAATCAACCTGGATGAGATTTCTTACGAAGACCAGAACACTTATGCTCTTCTTCGAAAAGCAAACACCCTGGGAATCTTCCAGTTAGAATCCACGGGTATCACGGATCTAGTCGCTAAAAGTCAGGTCAGTAACTTCGACGAAATCGTAGCCTTGATCGCGTTGTATCGTCCCGGTCCGATGGGGGAAGGGATGTTGGACGAATACTTGGATCGTAAATCCGGTAAAAAACAAGTTACCTATCCGCACCCCGCTTGCGAACCCATCTTAAAAGAAACCTTTGGTGTTCCCGTTTATCAGGAACAGGTGATGAGTATCTCCCGCGTTGTCGGAGGATTTTCAGTCGGTGATTCCGACATGCTTCGTAAGGCAATGGCGAAGAAAAAAGCCGACCTTATGGAAAAACTGAAAGGACAATTCGTAGAAGGCGCGGTTAAACAAGGCACTCAAGAAAAAGTCGCCAAAGATATCTTCGAACAATTGGAAAGATTCGGTGGTTACGGATTCAACAAATCCCACTCCGTAGCCTATGCGATGATTACGTATCAAACCGCGTATTTAAAAGCAAACTATACGATCGAATACTTGACGGCATTGCTTGCTTCCGACCACGGAAAGACGACCGACATCGTAAAATATATCAACAACGCTCGGGAAATGGGAGTTCGAATTCTCAACCCCGACGTCTCCGAATCCCAAACTTCCTTTAGCGTAATCGACGATACTACGATTCGTTTTGGTCTTTCTGCGATGAAGGGCGTTGGAGAATCCGCGGGCGATAGTATCATCCAAGCGCGTGCCAAGGCCGGCGGTTTCAAATCGATTCAAGACTTTGCGCTCAACATCGATACAAGACTGATCAACAAAAAAGTATTCGAAGCTTTGATCCAAGCGGGCGCTTTGGACTCCTTCGGTTTTACGAGAAAATGTCTTTTTGAATCGGTGGATTCGATTCTTACCTTTGCTCAAAAAGAACAGGAAAGAACAAACGAAGGTCAGTTTTCTCTTTTTGGAGGAAACGAAGGCACCTTTACCCTCAACCTTCCCAAGGACGCTCTTGAATGGGAAATAGACGAGAAATTAAAAAGAGAAAAGACGGTCGCGGGACTTTATCTTTCCGGTCATCCATTAGATAAATATGAAAAACAACTCCAGAGTTTACGAACGATTCCGATTGAAAAATTCGACGATCTCAAATCAGGAACCAAGGTAGAAGTAGCCGGAGTTATCTCTTCTAAAAACGTAAAACTAAGCAAACGCAATGAAGAATTCGCAAACTTCAAGTTGGAAGATAGAACCGGCGAAATCGAATGCGTCGCATTCTCGAGAACGTATCAGAAGTATAAGGATTTTATAAAGGAAGATCAGGCGATCTTTATCAAGGGCGACCTCGATAAGATAGAAATCGGAGACGCGGAACTTCGTGGTCAGATTAAAGTCAATAGTATCGAAATCTTAGACGACGCGACGATTGAGGAACGATTGGAAAAGTCGCTTCATCTTCGTCTGGAAGAAAGACATACGGAAGATCAAGAATTGATTCCAAAACTCTACGCGCTCCTTGCTTGTTACAAAGGAGAATCTCCCGTATTCTTTCACATCGTGGAAGACTCGGAAGAAAAAAGAGTCATTCGAGCGCACGACACGTATTCGATTCAACCGGTGCAGGAACTTTTCCTAAGACTCGCAGACTTGTTGGGAGATAAATCCGTTTTTTATTCCATTGGGGAACAGCTAAAACCGATTAACAAAAGTAAAATCGCAGGCAACGTCGGTTAAGAATTTTTTCTTTTTTTTCAAACTCTGTATTTCATCGTGATTTTATCTCAAACGGACTTCAAGTCCGGAATCAAGCTTTTTTCAATAAGGTTTTTGTCGGAACAAATGAATTCCGACAAGGGTCGGCTTTACAAAAAAAACTTTTTCCTTCTTCTCGAAACCCACCTAACAATCATTAGCTGGCACTCTTTCGAAAATTCTTAGAAGTTAGAATCTAAAGTCTGCTCACGTAAAAAGTAAAACTTCTCTCGTTTACGTTCCCTCGAAAATCCCAGGCGACAACTTTGATTGTATTCTCACCTGATTTTAAATTGAGATTTCCGACTAGATACTGATCTTTATGATAAAGATTCGTAAACGCAAAACCGTCCGAATTCTTCCATTCAGATAAAGAATATTGCAATGATCCGAAATCCGCAGAACGAAGAGCTTCTCCGTTTAAGAAATACTGAACCTTAGTGATTCCCCTTCTCTGCGATTTTTTCTCCCCTGCGTCCACGATCGAAACCGTAAAAGGAAATTCTTTGGAGAGGTTGATATTGTCCCCGTCGTTTATATTGGTAAACTTTCCATTTACGTGAACGAGAAGGCTGGAGATTTCGGGAACGGAGGAATCCGGAATCGGAGAAAGAAACTTAAGCGGGTCCAAAATTTCCAATCCGTATTTTCGAAGTACAACAAAGTGGAGGTGCGCTCCGCTTGAGTGACCGGAATTTCCCGTGACCCCGATTTTTTCTCCGGCTTTAATCAAATCAGGTTTTAATAATTTAGAAATTCTTCCATCCTTTAGATGGTAATAGGCCGTAAAGTTACCCGCCCCGTGATCCAGCCAAACCGAATTCCCAGTCCCGAGTTCATCCTCGAAAGGATGATCTTCCGCATAACGACTATATAAGACTTTTCCATCCGCCATCGCAAGAACCGGCTCATTCACTGAAGAAATATCCATTCCATTGTGAAAATGGTCGCCCCGAGATTCTCCAAACGTTGAGGTAATTTTGTTTTCCAGTTGATCGGTTTTGACTGGGACAAGATAATTTATTACTTTATTATTTTCCGCTTCCATGCTCAGATGGAACGCGGTCCAGATTACGATAAAGAGAAATCTTTTCATTCGGACTTAAACCTAGTGCAAGTAACTCATACAAAATGAATTTGTCAAAAGATAAAACCCTAGACCTCGTCACCCGTTGTGGAGAAGGAGATGAAGAGGCGCTCAAGCAGTTTTTCGAAATCTATTCGGAAGATATTTACAATTTTCCGATGAAGATCTTTCATCTGAGCGAGGACGACGCGGGAGACTTTTTCATCTATGCCTTCGAAAGACTAAAAACCGGCTCCAGATTCGGAAGCTTCCGTGGAAAATCCAGTTTTCGAACCTGGTTTTATTCCGTTTTACGGAATATGCTCATCGATTGGCAAAGAACCAAACGAGAACTGAAAGTTACCAACCTCGGGAAAATCAGCAAAGAAGGGAAAGAATACGCCACCATCGAAGACGAACCGGATACTCGTCCCGAATTGCACGAAGAGGCAGTTGAAATCTCGGATCGATTCAACCAAGCTCTGGAAGAAATCGGCGTCGATAAAAGGGTCATTTTTAAACTTTCTTATATCTATTACCTGAATCTCAACGAAGACGAAATTCAATATCTCATAGATAAAACCGGACTGACGGCTCAGTCCCTCAAAGACAAAATTCTCGATCTCAGATCGGATCTTTCCAATCGGGAAGAGGAGAACATTCGGATGGAGGACAAAATTACGTCCCTTTATTTGAATATTCTCGATCTCAAAGAAAAACAGCAGAATACTGCGAAGATTGCCCCCATTCTACCAATGGAAGTGGATAAGACTTCGCACGCATTGAAAAAGAAATACGAACAGCGTAAAAAGCTTCTGGATAAGAAGAAAAAGGGACATTTCCTCGCAAGAACCCCTTACAGAGAGGTTGCCGATTTGATTGGAATTTCGGAAGGAAACGTAAGTGTCACTCTTTTACGTTTAATTGAAAAAATTCAGAAAAAGCTAGATTTTAGTGATTTGGATTTTTAAAAAATTCCGTCTTTTTAAGCTATTGGAGAACCAAAATGGATTCGGGATCTGAAATGAATCAAAATAACGAGCTTCTGCTCTCACTCTTGAACGGAGAGGCGAGCAATGCGGAAACAGATATAAATCTGCAGAACCAGCTCATACAAATGGAAGAATCGATTCAAGCAGGCATTCATTCTGCTACTGTGTCGTATTTAAACCAAGCCGCTCAACAAGGAAAGTATTCTGAGTTTCAGGAAGCTATAGATCTGCAAAAGGCGGATCTCAATGGATACCTGACGAAAGATGTCCCTGAGTATTTGAAACGTTATGTCACTCTGGAATTGGCGAGAAAATCTCCGTCCAAGGAATCTATCGTTGTAAAACTGGGGAAGTCCGGCGCCCGTATCTTTGAAAGTCTGGTAGAATCTCTACAAATCAATACGAGAGTAGACTACGCTCCTTCCATGAGATCTGTGGTAACAAAAGATCCGTCTGAATTCGTAGTTTTTGAAGAAAAGGTTCTCGATAACTCCAAGTTCACGTATCAATTGGTCCAGGAAACTCCGGAAACTGCGTTTCTAAGCGTGAAGATCGAATCTCCGGACGCGGATTCTTTCCAACGAGTAAATCTCTACAAAGATACAAGATTTATCCTTTCTAATCAGTTCAATAACGACGGAATTGCAAATTTCTCAGGACTGAGAGAAGGAAAATATACCGTAGAATTTCAAGGAAAAAATCATTCCAAATCTTTGGATTTGTTTATCCTCCTCGAAGCCTAAAATTTTAAAAAGAAACTCCCGAATACAACCTCCACTGCAAGGATTCAAAACCTCGCGGTGAAGGTTTTTGTTTTTTATTTCATTCTAAAAAAAGAATTTCTGGAAAAATCGCTCCATTGTTATAATCTGATCTTGGATTCACATTTATGTTAAACTTGATCATAGACAGAGTCGGGACGGTAAACGTATTTAATATCTTAGATACGTCCGGAAGCGGATCCGAGTCTCACCTTCAGTCTACTATCGACGAAGATCTCATCTTAGAGTATATTAAAGAAATTGAAAATTTAGTAAGAGTTTCAAACGCCGTAAACTCGAAAGGAATGAGTCAAAAGACTCTCGAAACCGAAATTCTTCACGAATTGAAGATCCTCGGAGAAACCTTTTACGATCAATTCTTCCCCGCTTCGATTCAGGAAAAGCTTCGCCTTACTACTGAAAAGTATCTTCACTTGAATATCGATCCAAAACTCGGCGTGATTCCGTGGGAACTATTACACGATGGAACCTGTTTTTTATCCGATAAATTTTTTATCGGAAAAACGGTAAGAGGAGAATCGAGCCAAGGTTCTTATAAAGAAAAAGAAAAACTAAGAATGTTGATCATTGCAGATCCGACTGAAGATTTGGAGTGGGCGCAAAAAGAAGGAGAACAGCTCTTCAAAGTATTGAGTGAAAAAGTTTCTCCGTCAAGACTTGAAATCGAATTTATCGGCGGGAAACAAGTTACCAAATTGAAACTGCTTTCTTTGATTAAAGGAAAGAATATCATTCACTACTCGGGACATCTCTTTTTCTCCGATGATCCTTTGGAAAACGGATGGCAAATCTCCGAAGGCAAAATTCTGAAAGCAAGAGAAATCAAAAATTCGGGATTCAATACGGATCTGGTTTTTAGTAATTCGTGTCAGTCAAATTCAAACGCGTCCAGAACTCTCAACTCCGATTTGATGAACAACTTTGCCGGCGCGTTTCTCATGTCAGGGATTAAAAGTTTTATCGGAACCAATTGGGAAATCATCGATAATCAGAATACGATCGACTTTACGATTCAATTTTATTCTTACTTATTCAGCGACAGAAGTATTGGAGAATCCTTATTCTTAGCAAAAGAATACGCGAGAAGAATCTTCGATACAAACGATTTGACCTGGACCAACTATTCTCTGCACGGAATCCCAAACCAACAGGTAATGACGGATCCTACGAAAGGAAAGCCGATTCAAAAAATTATCAATCCTTCTCTGATTTCAAAATTCTATCCATCCAACATTGCGGCTTCGTATTACAGCTTTACCCAGAAACAAAAGGAAGAATCGGAAACACCTTTTGAACTCATACAATCTCTGATTTATTCCTTTGAAGAATTTTCTAAGATCGTCGGTGGAATTATTTTTAGCGATCACCAACATCATTCTTTAGGAAAATATATTCCGAACAATCCCGATGACGCCGTTGAAATCAAAAAGTGGTGGGATTTAATATATCAATGTTTGAGCGATTTCAAAAAATTAGAAATCAGCCCTTTGATTAGCAACATTCAGGAAGTTCTTCAGATCAATAAAGATACGATTCAAAAAATGATTCAGTGGATAGAACTTTATAGACGCGGTCAAATTCTAAAAGATTCCGCGGACGGTTATCTGATTTCATTTCAGTATTATTATGAGAATTTGCTAATGGAGCTGGAAGAATTGGAAAAGACCAGCATCTTCCTTGTCTCCACGAATTCTAACAATCATCTTTTCTTTCGCGGAATCAAACCCGAGACTTCTCTCGTAGTAGCGCCGGTCGTAAAACAGGATTATATCGGAGAACAGATAGAAAAGTTTCGAGGAAAGGTGATCGTATTCAATGAAAATAGAATGACGATTATTCCTTTGCTCTGTAGCGTCATAGAAAATCCGGAAACGAAAGAATTAGAGCTCAGTTTTCCCGGATTCAAAACTGAAAAAAATTCCATACAGAATCATTAATCTTTGAGTCTTTGCCAACCCGATAAAGGTAATTTTTCCTGCGGCTCCTGTTGCGGGATATTCAATCTGGACTTAAGTCCGGATGAAATACGAAATCTCATCTCCGAGAGAACAAAAGAATTTAAAACCTCCGTCGATTTTAAAAATTCTTGGACCATGGCCGAGTATCGAAAAGTCAGGGAGAAAAAAGAAGAAAACATAAAGCGAAAAGACGAACATACTTATAATTGCCCCTTTCTTGGCGCTTTTGATAAAAGAATCGGTTGTATGATTCATCCGATTTTTAGCGGAGATCCGTTGAGTCAGAATTATTCCTTTTACGGAACGTCCATCTGTCAAGGTTATGAATGCAGAAACATGGAACGTAAAACGGCCAAACTCTGGGAGGCGCTTCTTGAAGAAATGGAACTGGATTCTTTTACATACTCCGCAATCGCTTCCGATTACAAGACGATCGATCTAATCGAAGAAACATTTATGAACTTAGGAATTTCCAAAGAAGAATTATTTCAGAAAAAGAAAGGAACTCTGAAAAAACTGATTCAAAGAAAAATCGATCAAAACGTAGCGATGATGAATACGTCCTTTGAAATTCCGATGGAAGAAGAAAAACTTTCTCCGAGAGAAGCCTTAATTCTAAGATTAGATTTAAAATCTACACCGGATCTAATCGCCGAGATGGAAAACTAAAATTTCTATCACTTGTATTGATTTCAAAAAGGTCGTTTAAAGGAATCGAAAAAATCCGGATTCAGTTTTCAACGAGAATCTGATGCGAAGAACTTCTTTCGAAAAATAAATTCCAAAAAAACATTCTAATTTTAGAATATACTAAATTTACTCACCTTGAAAGAAATAAAATAGAACAAAAACCTTTGATTCTGTTTTCAAGTATAGAGTTTTCTATAGAACTCGATTGGACGAAAGGAAAATTTTTGAAATTGAATTTATGAGGAATTGGAGAGATCAAAATCCTTCCTGCATTTCAAGAACGCAGGAAGGAAAACGATTAGTTTTTAGGGGCAGTAGAGTCTGCTTTAGACTTTGAAGTTCCGTTCAAAGTTGCTTTTGCAGATGAAACGCCTTGACCTACTTTTGATTTGACTTCCTCTACCTTAGAGTTGACTTGACCCGCAACACCCTCGACGGAGTGAAGAGCATCTTCGATATATTTTCTGAGATTTGTAGCAACCTCGGATTGATCTTGAGCTCCTTTCGATGCAAGTTCTTTGAATTCTTTTTCAACTTTTAGGAGAATGCTGTCAGCTTGCTCGCGGAGGGATTTTGCCGCTCCAATCGCAAAGTTAAGCGCTTCCTTTATTTCTTTTTCCATAATTCTTTCCTCTGTTTTCTTCACTGAGAATAGACCAATTTTATGCAGCGCACAATAAGTTGTCAAGTGAGATTTCCGGGACTGGAAAAGCCCTAAAAAAGACCCGATATTATCCAAATTTCGATCTTAGCTTATTAAAATTGCTTACTCTTCTTACTTTCTTTGGTTTTAGAAGGAGCTCGTAACTAAAAGAGACATAATGATATTTGAATAGAGAAAGTTCTGCTGGAGACTTAGGATTTAAAGAATGAGAATACCAAAGGTGAGAATCCTTTTTCTGTAGGAATTCCGACAAATGGGCGTTGAATTTCTTATTGAAAAAAACTTTTTTTGTGATATAGAAAAATTCTCCAATTATTTCCCACGAGCCCGCCTCCTCCACCCAACAAGGGTGGGGCCGAAAAAAGTTTTTCGGAAAAACGTAGGACCTACTACAAAACAAAATTCACCGAGACATCTTTACATTAGCATATTCAGAAATAAAAATATACCGACTTGGAAAAAACGATTCTCATCGATTAAATACAGGAGTCGGCTCATCCTATTTTTATCGAAATTCTAAACACAATTTGGCTTAGAGAAGAAAACAGTGCCTAAGTAAAGAAATGCAAAAGGTGGGGTAAAAGGGCGGGAATTATAGAGGAGATCGGACGATCTCCTCTATTCAGAAATTCTAATTTAGATTTTTGGGCCGAAAGCGGTAAAGTCGTAGTCTTTAGAACCTTCAGCATACTGTTTAAAGTTCTTAATGAACATTTCTCCCAATTTCTTGGCAGTCTCGTCATAAGCACCCTTATCAGTCCAAGCTTCTCTCGGATCCAAGATCGAACTATCTACACCGTCGATCGTTTTTGGATACTGAACTTGGAAAACCGGGTGAGTTACAAACTCGGACTTCTCGATGTTTCCGTTGAGAATTTCATCGATGATCTTACGAGTTGATGGAAGATTCATACGTTTTCCAACGCCATAAGAACCACCCACTAAACCGGTATTCATCAAATAGGCTCTAACATTGTGTTTCTTCATCTTTTCACCTAACAACTTAGCATAAGAAGTTGGGTGAAGAGTCATAAACGCCGCTCCAAAACATGCGGAGAAAGTCGCCGTAGGTTCTTTGATTCCTCTTTCAGTTCCTGCAACTTTTGCAGTATAACCTGAAAGGAAGTGATACATCGCTTGTTCGATGCTCAGCTTGGAGACAGGAGGAAGAACTCCAAACGCATCATACGTTAAGAAAATGATAGTCTTCGGATGATCACCTTTCGAAGGGACTTGTATATTGTTGATATGGAAAATCGGATAAGAAACACGAGTGTTCTCGGTTTTAGCCGCAGAAGAATAATCTACAACTTTTGTCTGAGGATCGTAAACCACGTTCTCCAAAAGAGCATCTTTGCGAATTGCTTCGTAGATGTCCGGTTCGGTCTTCGGATCTAAGTTGATCACTTTCGCGTAACAACCGCCTTCAATGTTGAAGATCCCGTTGTTATCCCAACCGTGCTCATCGTCACCGATCAGCTTACGATTTGGATCCGTAGAAAGAGTCGTCTTTCCAGTTCCGGAAAGTCCGAAAAAGAGAGCCGTATCTCCGTCCTTACCAACATTCGCAGAACAATGCATACTAAGAATGCCTTGCAATGGAAGTTTATAGTTCATTACGGAGAAAATACCTTTCTTCATCTCTCCACCGTATTCGGTTCCACCGATGATACAGAGTTTTTTAGCAAGGTGAAAGATCACAAAAACTTCGGAATTCATTCCGTGTTTTTTAAAATCTTCATTCTTCACGCCGCAGGCATTGATGATCGTAAATTCAGGATCTAAGCCGGCCAATTCTTCTTTTGAAGGGCGAAGAAACATGTTCGTGCAAAAGTGATGTTGCCAGGCTTTTTCAGAAACGACGCGCAAGCTCATTCTTGTTTCTGGGTTCGCACCGGCGAAACCGTCAAAAACATAGAGCTTCTTCTGGCTCAGGTAATTGACGCATTTTTTATAGAGTTCGTCAAAGATAGATTCGGATACTTTAAAGTTGATGTGACTCCACCAAATATTTCCGTTAGAAGAAGGTTCATCTACGAAATATTTATCTTTTGGGGATCTACCGGTAAAAATTCCGGTATCTACCATCATGGTTCCATTGCTGGATACTACGGTTTCTCCATTCTTTTTCTCATGCTCATAAATTTCGTCATAGGAAAGGTTATGGAAAATTTCAGTAGGTTCGAGTCCGAGTTCCTTCAAACCTTTTACCTGAGTCTGGGCCTGCATTTGATTGCTCCTTGGGAATTCTATTTCAATTATTTTACGATAAAGTGGAAAGTCAACTGGATTCAAGAGGAATGCGGTTGACGGTTTCCCTTCTCTCCAGCCCCGTTCGGGTTGGCTTTTGTAAAAATCATTTTTCCAGCGGCGGTTTGGATGATAGAAGTTACTGTCACTTTGACCTCTTTCCCAACCAGATGTCCGCCGTTTTCAATGACAACCATGGTTCCGTCTTCCAGATAACCAATGCCTTGATTCTCATCCTTTCCTTCTTTGATTACTTGGATTCCAAGTTCTTCTCCCGGTAAAACGACCGGTTTAAGGGCATTCGCGAGGGTATTCAGGTTGAGAACTTTTACACCTTGAAGTTCGGCAACTTTGTTCAAATTGAAATCGTTCGTCACGATCTTCCCGCCGGTATCTCTGGCTAATTTGATCAGCTTTGCATCCACTTCTCGAGTATCAGAATAGTCTTTATAAGTAATTTTTACTTCGATGGATCCTTTGCGTTGAAGTTTGTTCAACATCTCGAGACCTCTTCTCCCTCTGGCTCTTTTGATCGGATCAGAAGAATCGCTGATCAATTGAATCTCTCTCAAAACGAAGTTAGGGAGAATCAGGGGACCGTCTAAGAAATGCGTATCCGCGATGTCTAAAATTCTCCCGTCGATTACGACCGACGTATCGAGAATTTTGTCTCGAACTTCTTCTTTTTCGATTCCAACTCCAAATCCGCCGCCGGCTCCACCGCCACCCCCGAAAATTCCAAGACCTGGTTCTTTCGCAAAAGAAATTCCGGAAAGAATTCCAAAGAGCGCGAAAAGGAAGTAAAGAGCGGTATTCAATTCTTCAAAATGAACGACTGCGCCTACAAACCATGCGATTGCAAGTCCGAGTAAAGCCCCAAGTCCGGCACAAAAAAGTACATCGGCTTTGAGTTTAGGAAAGAGGTTGGATTCTCCATAGAGAAGAATTAAAGAAATTACCAGAACGACTCCGGCTATAGGACCGGATAAGTAGACGTCAGCGGATTGCTTGTGAGTAACTGCAAATGTAATTCCGGAGAGGAATAGAGAAGTGAGTACTTTATAGAGATGAATCATAACTCAAATCCTTAATTGTATTTGAGTTTTGGCGGAATTTATTCTTCTTCGTCTGACTTTTTTTCACCAGGAGAAAGAGTGCTAGCGAGCACGTCGGAAACTAAATTTCCAGCTTCTTCCTGGGTAACACCTTTGCTTAAAGCAACTTCCATTTTCACAAGATTATAGGCGCTTTCGTACAGCTTTCTCTCCATGATGGAGAGCTCTTTTCCATTTGCTCTACGAAATAGGTTTCTGCAGACTTCTCCGACCTCATAAATCGACCCGGATTTGATCTTGTTGAGGTTATTTTGGTAGCGGATCTTCCAGTCTTCTTCTGTATCGACTTCGTCCTTTTTCAGGAGCGCGATGACTTTCTTGATCTCTTTTTTATCGATGATAGGGCGGATTCGAACCTGTTCTGCTTTGTCAACAGGTATCATAACCTTCATCTTACTACCCTGGATTTCGAGAACGTAGCAATCCTTCTTCTTACCAAGGATATTCTTCTTGGAGATTTCCAGTATCTCTCCAACTCCATGGATGGGATAGACTACGTAGTCGCCTACCTTGTGTTCGATTTCGGAATTTTTCTTTTTGGCAGCCAAGTAAGTATGATAACTTCCGTTAAAACTCTGCTTAAGAAAATAGCACAAATTTGACGAAAGTCAACAAAATAATCCCAAAAGACAACTAAAGTTTGATTGAGCGAACTTTTGCCGAATGAAACGCAGGATCATTGAGAGGTTGAATTTTTTCCAAGGCCTCTTTTGCCTCTTCTTCCGAGTAAAAATAGCCTAAGTAGAGCTCACCTTTGGAGGAACGGAATATTCTTCCTTTAAATTCGTTTCTTGCCATCAAAAGTCTCTTTCCCAATTCCACAGCTTTTAACGAATCCGAAGTTCCGATGACGATCAAATAGTTTGTCTCTCCGGTTTGCGGAGGATAGAGAATTTTAGAATCGTTTGTGGAAGCAGATTCCTGCTTTTTAATCTGAGTAAGAGATTCCGGATTCTTTAAAGAATCAGTAGAATCCGTTTCGGACGATGAAAACAAGGATTTGATTCCGCCGGACTCATTCTTCTTTTCTTGAGAAGAAACGTTTCGGAAAGTCTGCAGTTCGTTTTGTGCAAACGTTTCTTCTTTCTGATCCAACTTGAGACCTACGACGAGTCCCGCCGTAAAAAGGGAAATCGAACCTAATAATAGAATGAATACGGAACGAGTGGAGGAAAAAATCTGAATCGGTGAACCGGACTTTTTACTGTGTTGAACCATCTGAATCGTTCTGTCGAAATCAGCGGGTTCCCGAACCGGAGTTCGGATCGAGGATTGTTTGAGTCTTCTGGAATAATCGATATTTTGCATTTAGCAATCCTAAATTCTATCTTTAAAATCGGCTTAAATGCCCAAATTCCGTCGAAAAAAATTGAAATCTGGTGAGAAGATTCGATTTCAGTTCTTCGGCTTTCGAATTGCGTAATACCAAAAAAGCCAGAGAAACCCACCTCCAATCGAAAGGTAAAAACCGATGACTCCGGTTTTTCCAAAAAGATCGTAGAGAAGGCTTAATTTTCCAAAATATAATCTTTCCTTTTCTCCGGATTCCCATTCTAAAATCCAACGATACCAAAAATAGGCGTATGGAAAAAGAATCAAGGTCGGAAGCAAATATAAGAATGGATATTTACAAACAAAGACGATCCAACTTGGGGAACCCGGTAACGGTTGAACTTCGTGATTGATCCAACGAATTTTCATAAAATCTTTTAGCGAGAAGGAAGAAGCCGTCGGTTGTAATTTAGAATCGAATTTTTTGGACATTTCTATCGCTTCTTCGACAGTGATCGTTCCTGCCGGTTTGCTCAAAGCGAGAACCCAAAAAAGCCAGAAAAAAACTCCGCTTACGATCAGAAATATTAGAAAAAATATTAAAAAATTATTATAATCTAATGAGCTTTTGCCTGAATTCAATTTGTTCGGAAGCCATTCGTATTGGATTCCGTAATAATACCAATAAAAAAGAAAATATCCGATCCCGCCGTTGATTAGCCCGAGCAAAAGAAACGTAATCGGATATTTGCAACCGAATAGGATCCACTTTGGAAAAGTTTGTGGAAGATATTGAACGTTATTTACCCATCTAATTTTCATATTCGGATATTCTAAGCAACAAATACGTTATTCGCCTTTGATTCTTTTTTAAAGGATTCTCCCTAAAATAAAAAACCCCGGCAGAACCGGGGTTTTTTCTCTGAAAGAAGTTTCAGATTTTTTGAATTCTTAGATCGGACTTTAACCCACCAAATAGAGAAGAGGGAAAAGATAGATCCAGATCAAGTCGACTACGTGCCAGAAAAGACCCACACCTTCTAACGGAGTGTAATAAGAAGAATTCAATTCTCCTTTGATTACCTTGATCATCACCCAGATGATGAGTCCCGCTCCGATCAATACGTGAGATCCGTGAATCCCGGTCATTACAAAGTAAAAACCGAAAAACATCGCTAAGTTCTTAATATCCGGCGTCTCGGTGTTTGTAAAAAATTTACCCGGAAGAAGTCCGTGATGGATCTTCGCAGTATATTCAAAATACTTCACAACCATAAACGTCAGGGCGCAAAGAACCGTAATGACCAATGCGATCACGGCTTCTTTCTTTTTATCAACCTGAACGTAGTGAATTCCAAGCGCCATCGTAAAGGAGCTAAAAAGAAGAACTACAGTGTTGAACGCTCCCATAGGAACGGACAAGTGATGACTTCCTGCGTGAAAAACTTCAGGATACAATGAATGGTAAATCGTATAACCCACAAAGAGGGCGCCAAACATTAGAATTTCCGTTACAAGGAATAACCAAATTCCTTGTTTAGAAGCGTCATACTGATGCTCAGCACTGTCAAAGTGATGAGCATGGTGGAATTCCGCGTGCTTAGCGGTACTCATAAGGTCCTCCTGAGACGACTGGAGTTTTTTCAAAATTTTCGTGAGTTGGCGGAGAAGGAATGGTCCACTCGAGAGTTTTACCACCCCAAGGATTGTCTCCCGCTTCTTTTCCTGCGATCAAACCGTGAATCACGGCCGCAAGTCCTACTAAGAATCCAGCCGCGATCAACCAAGACCCAACAGTGGAAATTTGGTTTAAGCTGGTGAATTCAGGTAAGTAGTCGTAGTATCTTCTCGGCATTCCCATCGATCCAAGGATGAACTGTGGAAAGAAGGTTACGTTAAATCCGGTGAAAATAAAGATCCAAGAAATTCTTCCTAAAAGATCGGAAGTCATTTTACCGGTAACTTTTGGAAACCAGTAGATGATCGCACCCATAACGGCCATCAAAGTTCCACCCACCATTACATAATGGAAGTGAGCCACTACGAAATACGTATCGTGAAAGTGAACGTCCATACCGGTAGAAGCGAGGAAAACCCCGGTCAAACCGCCGATCGTAAAGAGAAACATAAATCCGATTGCAAACAACATAGGAGCGTCCAGACGAACGGATCCTTTATACATCGTTGAAATCCAGTTGAAGAGTTTGATCGCCGTAGGAACTCCTACGAGCATCGTGATGAAGGAGAATAAAACTCCCGCAAACTCAGACTGACCGGATACGAACATGTGGTGTCCCCAGACCAAGAAAGAAACCGCGGCAATCGCAAGAGAAGAATACGCAATCGCAGTGTATCCAAAAATGATTTTTCTCGAGAAAGTCGCCACGAGTTCAGAGATCACACCCATCGCAGGGAGAATCATAATGTAAACCGCAGGATGAGAATAGAACCAGAAGAAGTGCTGAAACAGAACCGGATCTCCACCGAGGGTTGGATCAAAAATTCCCACACCGAGAGTTCTTTCCGCAACAAGAAGAAGAAGCGTAATCGCCAAAACCGGAGTTGCCAGAACCTGAATGATCGAAGTCGCATAAAGCGCCCAAACCATCAAAGGAATTCGGTTCATCGTCATTCCGGGAGCTCTCAGCTTGTGGGTCGTAACGATAAAATTCAACCCGGTCAGAATGGAGGAAAATCCCATCACAAACGCGCCCATGACCAACAAGATAACTCCGTTGGAAACGGAGTTAGAGATGGAATACGGAGTATAAAAGGTCCAACCGGTATCCACTTTTTGGGTAAAAAGGGAGAATGCTGCGATCGCCGCGCCGGACATAAAGATATACCAGCTCGCTAAGTTCAATCTTGGAAAGGCAACGTCCTTTGCTCCCAATTGGATCGGAAGAATAAAGTTTCCAAAAATCGCAGGAATTCCGGGAACGATTACCATGAACACCATGATGGCGCCGTGATAGGTCATCATTCTGTTGTAGATATCCGGAGTTACAAATCCGAGAGTTTGTCCCGGTGTAAAAAGTTCGATACGAACCAGAAGCGCGAAAATTCCACCCAAAAGGAAGAATGACATAATCGCAAAGAAATACATGATCCCGATCCGCTTGTGATCGATTGTCGTGAGCCAGGACCAGATTCCCTTTTCGTGGTTGAGGTAGTTGTCAGTATGACTTGCAGTTGCTGTAGACATATTCCTCTCCTATTTAAGGGTTTTAATATACTCGATCAGAGCGTTGATTTCGTCGTCGGAAAGCTGTCCTTGGTAAGAAGGCATCGCAGGCGGATAACCTTTTACGACCTGAGCAGTCGGTTGCAGAATGGATTTACGAATGTAGTTTTCATCTGCGTTTGCGCCAGGACCGGCCTCGAATTCTCTCGCACTTCCAAAAAGACCTTTGTAAGAAGGACCGACCAGACGAGAACCGTCGATCGAGTGACATCCCGCACAAGCTTTTTCAGCGTAGAGTTTTTTTCCGAGTTCAGCAGGAGGAACCTTAGAAAGATCCACGTTACCCGCAGCCGCATACCATTTGTCATAAGTCTCGGAATCTACAACACGAATTGCGGAAAGCATATTCGAGTGAGAAGTTCCACAAAACTCGGTGCAATAAACTACGAAGTCGCCTTTTTCAGTCGGAGTAAAAACAAGCGTAGTATAACGTCCAGGGACCACGTCCATTTTGTTCCGGAAGGCTGGAACATAAAAAGAGTGAAGAACATCCTGAGAAGTCATAACAAGACGAATCGTTTTTCCAACGGGAACATAGATTCCGTTTGGTTGAAAAAGAGTGTTTAGTTTTTCAGTGGCATTTGGAGAAACAACGGTCACTCCGTTCGGATATTTGAAAGTCCACTGCCACTGTCTTGCAGTAACGTGAATTTCAATATCACCTTTATCATGCACTTTTCTGAGGTCCGCGAAAATCACCCAACCCCACCAGAAAATCACAATCATGATTACTAAGGGGATGAAGGACCAAAGAAATTCTGCCAATGTATTATGTGTAATATAGGCAGTCTTATCAGTGTCGGTCTTTCTCCTGTATTTAAAAATAAACCATGTCATTCCCCCGATGAGAATGACAAAGGAGATCAGACTGGACACGAGTAGAAAGAGATAGAGGTTATCTACATTCTTAGCTACTTCGGAAGCCTGAACCGGCATGAAACTTGTTGCCGTAATGAGGTTCAACCAGGTCATTTGTTTGAAGTTACTCCTTCCTAATGAGTTCGGAATTTCTGTTATGCCTGATCCAGAATGGGATCAAGAACGCCGCCAGAATGAGAAGAGTGAAGAAACCACCCAGCTTCATCATATTATAAGCGTACAAAGTATATGTATTTTTTCCTGGGTCAAATTGAAAGCAAAAAAGGGCGAATTGATCTGTGAAATCCCCTATTTTACCGTCGGAAGCTTCCAAAAGAGAAAGTTTCAACGTTCTTTCATCGAAAGTGATTCCATGAAGATAACGAGAGATCTTTCCGGAAGGTGTAATAACATAAGCAACGGAAGAATGAATCCATTGTTCGTTCTCAGGATTCCATTTGTAAGAAAATCCAACGGAGTCCGCAAGAGCCGTGATTTCTTTTTGATCGCCCGTGAGAAAATGCCAACCGTGTCCATCGCCGCGCGCGTATTCTTTTAGATAAGAATTCTTCTTAGCAAAAGCTAAGTCGGGAGTTTCTTTGGGATCAAAGGAAACGGCGACGTATTCAAATTCATTTCCCACTTGCCAAGGAAGTTTTTTGAGAGTGTCCGTAATTCCATTGAGATGAAAATTACAAAGTGTAGGACATTTGTAGTAAACAAGAGAAAGAAGAACCGGTTTGTCTTTTTTGAAGAAGGAACTCAGTAAGATACGCTTACCGGTTTCATCGCGAAACGTTAAGGAAAGATCGAGTTGGTTTCCTAACTTCTCCTTAACTCCAACTCCCTCCAGCTCTTTTGGTTTTTCGTTTTTGTCAAACCGAGCGGCAGGATCATAAGAATAAAGAGAAGCCGTTGAAAGGAAAAGTAAAATCCCCAATAGAGAGGAAGTTTTAAAAACCAAGGTTTAGCTCCTGGGAATTTCCCAGATATTATTTAGCCTGTGTATTCCCAGGAAGATTGAGAGAGTGTTCTTTCACTCCCGGATGAAAAAAAGAAATGTAAGTAAAGAATACTAAATTTCCTACGAGAACGATTACGAAAGTCCAGAATCCTGGTTTATTATATCCTTCTTTTTGTGCCATTGGAAAGGGGCTCCTGTAGTTGATTCTCATTCTCTTGAAAGAAGAAAATCGGAAGATTCAAGGACAAGATCGGATGAATCTGTTTTTTTGGAAGTAATATTTAAATTTTACTTTCACATTGCCCTTAAGAACCATTTTTCGAGTATGGTAAATTCAGAACCTCTTTCGAGGTCTTAAGGAAAGAATGAACTCTAACTTGGACCTTTCTTCTAAATTTCGTCTATTTTATAAAATCTCTCTGTTCCTGAGCATTCTCATTTTTTTAAATTTGCTCTATGGCCCATTGGTGAGAGCGACCGGATCCGGTCTCGCTTGCCCGGATTGGCCGTTCTGTTTTGGAAAAATTTTTCCCACTTTCGATTTTCAAATCTTTATGGAAGTGTCCCACCGTTATTATTCGGGCTTTTTGGGTTTGATTCTTTTAGGTCTTACGATCTGGACCTTTGCGGATAAACTTTTAAGAAAAGAATTCGGAATTTATTTAGGATTGGCGGTTCTGCTTCTCATATCTCAGATCAACTTGGGAAGGTTGACCGTAACTTTAAAGCTGGATCCTACTTCGGTGAATCTGCATCTTCTCAACGCGATCGCATTCTTTCTTGTCATACTGACGGTTTCTATCGACGCAAGAAACAAAGCACAAGATCGAAAAGAATCGTTTATCAAGCCGGATTCTTTATTCAGAAAAGATAATGTGTTTCTTTTTCTTCTTCTGATTGGAATCGTAATCCAGATCATTCTCGGAGGACGCGTTAGTTCTCATTACGCGGGTTTGGCTTGTCCCGATTTCCCGACTTGTTGGGGCCAATGGATTCCGGATCATCCATTAGAAATCGTTAAAATTCAAGTGTTTCATAGATTTGGAGCCTATTCCGTGGCGCTCCTTCTCGCAATCGCACTTGGATTCGCGATTTGGAAACAATTTCCGACTATGAGCAGGAGATTTCTTCAAATATCCATGTATCTTTTGGTCGCTCAGATCATTTTAGGAATTTTGAATGTTTTCTTCGGGCTCCCAAAATTGGTGACCGCTCTGCATACCGGCTTTGCGGTTTTACTGCTGACTTTTTCATATCTTTCTTTAATCTCCAGAGCGATCGTTTTAACCTCGGAGACAGAACGGAGGCCTGAAAGATAATTTCAGGATATTAAAATCATGGCAAGCTCTACTTTCCTTTCCGATTGGAATCAAATGATCAAACCGAGAGTTACCACTCTCGTTTTGGCAACCATCATTCCCGGCTTGTATCTTGCAGGGAACCAGTCTCCTTCCGGTTTCTTAATCGCAATTACTCTCATTGGAACTTTCTTTATGTCTTCGGCTTCTTTTATTTTCAATCAAGTGATTGAAAAGGACAGAGACGCAAAAATGAAAAGAACTTCCAACCGTCCGATCCCGGCAGGAAGAATCGGAACTCTGCAGGCCACGTTAGTCGGCTTTGCTATGACTGGATTTTCTTTTTATCTCCTTACCGCTTACGTGAACCTTCTCACGGCGCTCTGCGCCTTTGCGGCGTTAGTTTCCTACGTGTTTTTATATACGATCCTTCTCAAACCTAGAACGCCGCAGAACATCGTAATCGGCGGTGTAGCGGGTTGTGTGGGGCCTTTGATCGGATATGCGGCGATGGGAAATTCTCTCCCGATCCAGGCTTGGATTCTTTTCTCGATGATATTTCTGTGGACTCCGGCGCATTTCTGGGCGCTCGCAATTTTTCTAAAAGACGACTATTCGGACGCAGACTTTCCGATGTTACCCGTTGTAAAAGGAATCGAACAAACGGCGCGTTCCATTTTCTTTTATACCGTTCTCTATTCTATTTCCTGCGTTAGTTTTTATTTTTTTGAATCCTCGATGGGACTTCTCTATTTGATTTCTACGGTTCTTGTTTGTATTTGGATGGGAATTCTTTCCTTTCAACTGATGAAAAATCCGGAAAGACAAGCCGCAAGAAAATTCTTTTTCTTTTCCATCTTTCATTTGTTTTTGATCAACGCGATGATCGTAATCGATCACAGTCTTTGATCTAAGAATCGATCTTTATTGGGTTCACAACCGGCGATATTATTTCAATTTCTGAATATACAAAATTCTTAAACCTTCGGGATTCTAAGAATTAAACTCAAGAATACTTTTAGAACCGGATTCCGTAAAAATTCTAAAATTTCCCCGTATCTGCTTTGTAAGAATTTGGATTAAAGTAAATCCGGCCGTATTCGGTTTTAACCAAACCCTGGAATCTCGAATTCCGGAACCGTTATCCGCAACTTTTAGAGAATAAATATTTCCTTCCTTCTTAAAAGAAATCTCAATCGCACCTTTTTCAGTTGGGAAAGCGTGTTTTAGAGAATTGGAAAGTAGTTCGCTGAAAATGATCGCACAGGGGATCGCGTTTTCGATTCTTATAAAAGTTTGCGGAGTTTCATTTTCAATCTGAATCGTTTGTTTTCCGAGCTTGTTCAAAAGATTTACCGTGATTTTTTCGATCACTTCGGCAAAATCAATCTCGAAATAATTTTCAGATTTATACAGATAATTATGAACTTCAGAAATCGCTAATATTCTATCTTGAAAATCGGAAAGTATGATTTGTAAATTTCCCTTGTCCGAACTGCTATGAATTTCCAACAAGCCGGAAAGAACTTGTAAATTATTTCTGACTCGATGATGAATCTCCGAAATGAGCTCGTTTTTTTCCTGAACCGATCCGTGCAATGTTTTCACGGCCAAAATCGAAATCACGGTAAACATTAGAAACAATCCGATTCGATCGGCGATAAAAAGAGGATCGTGTTCCTCTTTGATATAAAACTCGTCCACTATAATCAGAAATAAACAATATAGAGAGACTATAATTGTCTTTTTGATATCCGAGAAATATAAGAAAATCATAATAAATATATAGAGCACCTGACTTTTTCCAACCCTGTCCAAACCTATGCTTGGAGGAGGAAAAAACCAACCCAAGGTAACTGAACAAACGCTTGCGACCAAAATGATACGAAGGGCGATTTCGAATTTTTTTCTCAACAAAAAGATCAACGAGAAAACGGAGGAAGCGGTCATCAGCAAAAAGCCGAAACGGAGAAATTGG
Source organism: Leptospira tipperaryensis (assembly GCF_001729245.1). Taxonomy (NCBI): domain Bacteria; kingdom Pseudomonadati; phylum Spirochaetota; class Leptospiria; order Leptospirales; family Leptospiraceae; genus Leptospira; species Leptospira tipperaryensis. The sequence goes on from NZ_CP015217.1 coordinate 3,894,186, forward strand.
CCTTTGAAGAACCAGAGAAAAAGATAGGACGATACGCTTAATAGAATGAAGGATACGTTAAAAACAAAAAAATGAAGGGCGCGGCTTCTTGTCAGATAATCTCGATCTTTATAAATTCCATTGATCCACGCGGAGATTTTCATGTTCTTCTTTCCAAGCAGTAAAATCCGATCTATGAGCTTTATTCTACATTAAATCGGCAAAGGTGATAGAAAAATATATTTCCCCGCGAAAATATAAAACCTCGACGGAATCTATTTTGATCGATACGAAGAAGGAGAACAACCGAATCTTTCCTGAAAGAGTTTGTGAAACGCAGACTTGGAATTGAATCCCGACGCGTAAACAATCGAAAGCACGGAACGATCCGATTCTTCTTTTAATAATCTTGCGGATTCTTCCAAACGAAACTGCGTTATGTATTCTCGAAACGTTTGCTGCAATCGGGTGTTGAGAATTTCGGAAAGCTGATGTGCGTGAATATCCAAATCCTTTGCAAGTTTTGCAAGAGTGAGAGCTTCGTCCAAAAATATTTTTTTGATTCTCATCAGATCATCCAAACGAATCAAAATGGCGTCCACGTCCAAACCGATCACCCGACTTTCTTTGTAACGAGCTTCTCTGGATTCTTTTTGAAAGTCCGTAACTATCGAAGAATGAGTCGCACTGATAAGGAAAATCGCGGAAATCAAAATCGTTAAACCGTCGGCCGCGATCAAAAACAAAGGCATATAGAATATCTGCGCGACTACGAATAAAAATAAAATCGTCAGAGTTCCTGCGAAAAGAATTAAGAATGGGGAGAATGTTTCGCGTAGAACGTCTTGTGTTTTTTTTCTCCATCTCCAAACCTTCAAAAACAAAATTGCAGGATAGAGAAAATTGGAAAGGGTTCCAAAAATCAAAAGCGAAAGAACGATCCAGTAATAAATATCATCGGAGGTTTGATTTTTCAAAAATGCTTTTTTAGATTCTTCATCGCGAAGATAAAACGGAAACATTAGAATCAGGGAAACTGCGGTCGGTAAAAAATGAAAGAGTCGAATCTTTGTTTGTCTGGCCCCGCTCAATTCTTCAAAATAAAGATAGGTAAGAGGTCCGATTAAAAAAAGAATCGGGACATTCCATTCCGCGAACCAAGAAACGTTATTCAATTCTTCGGAGAGTTCTAAATAAATATGAAATTGAACGACCGCTATTGAGATAAAAAGAACCGAAGCTGAATTTTGATTTAATAAACGAATCCATGGATTTTCGCGTTTTGAATTCTTAAGATAAAATTCTTTTCTATCGTTAATAAAATTTGCAAGAGCGAGCAAGAACGCAAGCCCCGAGCCAAACGCCACAAAGATAAGCATAGAATGAGTGAAGGGAATCCTTACACTCTGTCTATATTTTTTTCCGTTCTAAAAAATTTAGGTCCTTCCGTATCCGGACGGACGACTCGATCGAAAAGTTATGAGAAACTAATGAGTATGAAACAAAACGATAAGAACATTCCATCTTTTAAAAAATCAAATTCAAAAAGAATTTTATTCCTTCTCGTAACTTTTCAGCTCGCAGGAATCGGATTCTTTCTGAACTGCACAAACTCTTCGGAAAGAATCGTCGAACCGACTTTGCAACCAATCCTGGAAGAAAAAATTCCGACCTTCCAACCGAGATTCAACCGAAAGCGTCCGGTGATCGCAGTCATTGGTGAAAATAAATACACGGAACTTTCAGACTTTATAGTTCCCTATGGAGTCTTAACGAGATCACAAACGGCCGACGTCTATGCGTTAGGAACCAATTCAGGTCCGATGAGAATGTTTCCCGCGTTGCAAATTGAAATTCAAACAACGCTCTCGGATTTTGATCGATCCTTTCCGGACGGAGCGGATTTTGTTATCGTTCCCGCAGTTCACGATTCTGAAAATTCCACTTTAATCCGCTGGATTCAATCACAAGCTTCGAAAGGTGCGGTTATCGTCGGAATCTGCGACGGAGTTTGGCTCGTTGCAAATTCCGGTCTTCTCAGTGGGAAGCGCGCCACAGGACACTGGTATTCGCTTAACAATTTGGAAAAAAAATTCACCCAAACAAAATGGATCCGAAATCGACACTATGTTGTGGATAAAAAAATCATAACGACAACCGGTGTGACGGCTTCGATTCCGGTTTCAATCGCGCTCGTTCAATCGATCGCCGGAAAAGAAAAAGCGGAACGAATTGCAAAAGAATTCGGTGTAAACGACTGGGGAACCGAACACAATACGTCGAATTTTAAATTTGAAAACAAACACTATTGGATTGCGGCAAAGAATCTTTTGTCTTTCTGGTCTTACGAAAACATCGCGATGAAAGTTTTTCCGGGAATGGACGAAGTGACGCTAGCCTTAGTCGCCGATTCTTACGCTCGAACCTTTAAGACAAACGTATTTGCAATTTCAAACTCCGAACAAACGATTCGAACTCGAGGCGGAATTTTTTTGATTCCGGAAAGGACTTCGAAGGATGAAAGTGCAAACAATCATTCCATTCAATTTTCAGAAAATCAGAGCTCCGTTGCGGCGCTCAATCAAGCCCTGGCTCACATCGCCGATTTGTATGGAAAAATCACTTCTTCTTTTGTGGCTCTTCAAATCGAATATGATGTTCGATAAGGAACGTCTTAAGTCTAAACCCTTTAACTGTTATTATACGAAAGTGTTATCGATGGTGAAAGGGTTGAAACACTTTCTAAAAATAAGAGTTAAAACAGAATTTAACTCTATTCTAAAGTTAGAATATAATTCCTCCGCCTCCATGTCCACCTCCCCCGTGACCGCCTCCGCTTCCACCACCGCCGCCGCTATGGCCTCCTCCTCCACTACTCCCCCCTCCGTGTCCCCCGCCTCCACCGCTACTTCTTCCGCTGCTGCCTCCACCCGTTCTTGTACTTGGAGATCTGCTGGAAGTTCCGGAAGAAGATCGGGAAGTGCAGTTATTTTTGCAAGCGTCACAAAGTTCATAACAAATAAGCGAAACCGTCATGGAATGGGCGGGAGTTTGATCGTTTAGCGCAATGAGTAAACAAGTAGAGAGCTGTTGATCGCAGCCGTTTTCACAGTGCGCAGTATCTACATTGCAATTTTCCAAAAAAAGAAAAACGATCGGCATTAAGACAAGTTTTAACGCTTTCATTGTCTTTTACCGGCGCCAGCCTGCAAAAGAATCTCCTGAACTATTTTAGAGTCTTCTAATGTGCTCTCACTCCATGCGTTGTGTCCTTGAACGCTTGTGGCATGAACATCCGCTCCGGAACGAATTAAAAGTTTTACGATTTCGGGATATCTGTTCGTAGACGCCATCATCAAAGCGGTATGACCGTCTCTTGTTCTCGCGTTTACGTCCGCTCCGTTTCGAATCAGATATTCCGCAATTAAGTATTCGCCCTCTCGAGCCGCAACCATCAGAGGCGTGAAATTCCTAAAAAAAGGATCTCTTTGATTGATTCCCTGCCCGCTTCGAAGAGAATTCTCCAAACCCTGAAGATCACCTTTATAAACGTAGTCGGTCGGACTTAGAATCTGCGCTCCGTATCGTTCTTGAGGGATAATACAACCCGTTAATCCGACGAACACAGCGGCAACACAGAAGAGCGCATATTGTTTCCTGAAAAATAATATCTTTCCAATACGTTTGAATGTCAACTGAAAGCGTTTCATGAATTTTATCCTCGAAAGTCCTTTGAGAATACTCGTTTTAGGAATCCAAGCAATAGGTAGGGACAGCAACTGCGGTAATTACCTACGAACCATTGACGGCTTAGTGGTTTTTACCTAAGGAAAGTAAGAATCTTTTATCCGACTTGACTCGTGACTCAAAAAAATTCTTACTTTCCCTTACATCCGAAATCCGATCGAAAATTTGTTGAACGAATTCAGATTTTACTAAAACGATTTGAATTTGAGATCGGAAAAAAACGTTCGTTGTGAATCTTCTTAGAAGGTAAAAATGAGACTCTGGTTTCCTCAAGAAAAGCGGTTTTACTTTTTTTCAATTTATGTTTTTCTAATTTTGCTTTGGATCCTCGAAGAAATTTTAGTCTTCGCTTTCGATATCAATTGGATCGAAAGATCTCAGGCATTTTTTACAACGATGGAAATCGCAGTGGGCATCCTTTCCATCATCGGAGTTTTTTTTCTCTTTCAAGAAATCAGACACACTCAATCCGAGATTGAATCCGCAAAAGTAGCGATCGAAGGTCTCAAGAGCAAAAACCAACTTCTCATCCATACCAATCAATCCTTCTGGGAATCTTTACAAAGACAATTGGAAGAATGGGATCTTTCCGATAAGGAAAAAGAAATTGCAGTATTACTTTTGAGAGGAATGTCCAATCACCAAATAGCGGCGATTCGCGGGAAAAGTTTAAAAACGATAGAGAATCAGACTTTTTCTATTTATCAAAAATCGGGAACGACCGGAAAACTCGAATTCATCGCATACTTTATTTCCCCACTTCTTCCCGAAGAGGATTGATATAAAATCTTCCAAAAGATCAGACCCACGTTAAACAACCGTTTTATGAGTAAGCCCTTCTCAGCGGATTCTCTCCAGCATGGAAATCGAAAACAAAAACTTCTCTGGAAAGATCTGAACGAACATTCTATTCTAAATAAACTTGTCGATTATAACCCTTTTTTAGCCGGCACGATTCCTTTGGATATCGATCATGGTAAGAGCGACGTGGATATTCTCTGCGAGTATTCGGAGAGGAAAGAATTTGTTTCCTCTTTAGAATCGTCTTTTGACAATCTAGAAGGATTTGAAATCATTGAAAGATATTTCCAAGAACTTCCTTCCATTCTTTGTCGATTTAAGACCGAAAAATTCGAATATGAGATTTTCGCTCAGACGCTCCCGGTATCTCAACAGATGGGCTACGTTCATTTTACAATAGAAGGTAAAATTCTTTCTATTGCCGGATCGGAGTTCAAGGAAAGAATTCAAACTTTAAAAAGAGACGGCTGGAAAACCGAAGAAGCTTTCTGTAAACTTTTAGGAGTTCGAGAAGATCCTTACGAGTTTTTATTCGGATTAAATTTTTTTCCTCCCGAAAACCTCATAAAATTCGTTTTAAAGTCCGAGTTCTTTTTAAAAAAGGATAAATAACCATACAAGTGTTAGCAATACTAAAGGAGAGGATCGTAAAGAAATTGTTGTCCAATTCAGGCTTGACATTTCAGATTTTTTAACGATCTTAGTGGTCCGTCCCTTCTTAAATATTTTTTAAGGTTGCGAGAATATGTTTAGAACTTTTAAGAACATTCTTTTTTTCTTATCCATCCTCGGTTGTTTCTCCCTCAGCGCTCAAAAAAACAACACCATCAATTTTGATTCCGAACTCTACGCGCAAATCGTTCGTCAGAGCGGTCACCAATACAGTGCGATTCTAAAATCCAGAAAAGTTCTGAAAGATCATAATCACTGGAAAAAGCCGATCGATGCGGCCTTTCGAAAACTTGCGGATTCTTCCGGAAATCCTTCGTTTCCAATCGTGTATAACGTCATTCAGGATAATTCTTTCAACGCCTTTGCGATGGCGGGTGGACAGTTTTGTATCAACTCAGGAACGCTCGATATTCTCGATCAGGTAATTGCAAACTCGGAATCCGATGCAAAAGACAAAATAAATTTTTATAGAGAAAGATACATCGCGGGAGTTCTCTCTCACGAATTATCACATTATTATAATAAACACACATTCAATTCGGTAAAGAAATTCTATCAGCTCAAAGAAAATCCGACAAGCGAAGCCGTTTTGGATAATCTAAAATTCTCCCAAGAACAGGAAGTAGACGCGGATCAAACCGGCTTTCAGCTTTTAAATAAGGCAGGATACGGCGGAGAATATATGATCCGAACTTTGGAGCTAATGAGCGATATCGACAACCAATATAAAGAATACATCGTAAGCAAAAAACTGGACAAGGTAAGTCCGGAATCGATGACTTCTCTTTATTTCACGAGTCATCCTTCTCCAAACGATCGCCTTTCTCGTTTTAGCGGAGACAAACAAGAACTCTATTCTATGCTCGCGACTCTGGAGAAAACGTACGACGATATTCAGTTTGGAAAGAATTTAGATCAGGCGAAATCAAATATAGAAAAGGCGCTTTCTAAGTTTCCGGGAAACACTCATTTAGAAAAATCTTATGCCGTTTGTCTCCACAAGATTTGGATGGCGAGCGCGAGCAACGACGATCTTAAATTAAAGCCAGTAATTGATATGCCCTCCTTTCGAGATTCCATGGTTTTTCCGGGCGGCCTTCGCAAAAGAGCCGTTATGCGAACTATCCCCGGCAATCAAGCGGCCTATGAAAAAGCAAAGGAAGCCTATAAAAAAGTAATTCTAAAAACGGACGATCCTTACTTCATTTCAAACTATGCGGTTCTTTTATCTTATTCCACAGAAGAAAACGATATGAACGTAGCCAAGTCCTTGGCGGGAAATACCGTAAGAGCTGAAAATTCGATTCCTCTCGCAAATAACCTAGGAATCGTTTTCTACTGGACAGACGATCAAGAAAAGTCCTTAGAAGTTTTTAAATCCGTAGCTTCGATGGTGGACAAGAGGGTACAATCTTTTGGAGAAAAGGCAAAGACGAATCCGGAGATTCAGGCGTATCTGCAAGGAATCGGAAATTCGATCCGTCAAAAAACTCAACTCGATCCCGATTACGTTTACGAAAATTTTACCCCGATTCTAAATTACGTCCTCTTAGAATCTTATAAAGCAAAGACGCCTCAAACAAAACAACTTGCGATGTATTATTTGGAGAATTATGATTCTTCTTCCGGATGGGCAAAACATCTGGCTGAGTTTCACGGAATCACTCTTCCGGATCCTTCGCAAGCTACGAAACAAAACGTTTTCAAAGTGGGAGGCGTTGGCCCGGGAGATAAGTTAGAAGACTTATTAAAACTCTGGGGAAAACCGGATAAAATCCAAGTGGATAAAAGTTCCGGAAGTGAATTCTACATTTACAATAAAAAAGAAACTTCCTTTCTTCTCAGCATCGGCTCCGTTCTTCAAGTGAACGTTTATGGAGACAATAGTCCCGGAATCGACAAAGGAGTTTCCATCGGTTCCGATCGGGGAAGCGCCGAAAGAGTTTTCGGAAAACAATTTCAAAAAAGCGGTCCCTATCTTGGATATACCCAAAACGGAAACGCTTTTGTAAAGTATCGGAAAAACAGGGTCGATCAGATCATTCTTCAATAATCTTAAGACATTTTAGAATGGAATTTACATTTATGGAAATGAAGGATTTCTCCGAGTAAATTTCTATTTCGGAGGAATTTATCGTTTTCATAAATGGATCAGGTATTTTTAAAGATTAGTTTGTTTTTTATGAATCGAACCAATCTCGATAGTCCAAAACGTAAAAATAATATTCCGGTTCACATTTCAAGGATCGTTTGATCCGATTATTTAAAAGATCGAACTCGAATGTATATTTGTAATTCCTGTGAAACGTAGGACCTCCCTCATTCATAACGTTCACGATAGAATCTCCCACACCAAGCTCATCGAGTTGCAAAAGAAAATTAAAGAGAAAGCAACGGGAAACGCCGTGAACCTGAGCCAACAAACCCAAAAGCGCCCAGCTTCCTCTGCTCACTCGAACATTGATCCGTTGCATTTGCTCTTTTCCCGGACTCGGTTGATACAAGACTTTCTCGGCCTTTCTTCCTAAACGTTTTATCGAAGTAAGATATTTCGCATATCTTTTCAAAAGAAAAGGTATTCTTCTAGAAAGATTTCTCCGTTCTTTTTCACTGAATTTAAGTAAAGTATGTTTCGGGACGAGCAAGGTTGCCACTTCCATTCGATTGTTTTGAAGAATGGAATGAATTTCGTGATCCGAATTTAAAAGTAAAATTCCCATACTAAGAACGTTTCCCGAATTCACCGGCAAGGAGCGTTTTCAGAAAAAAAATCATAAAATTATAAATTTTTTATCGATAAACAATTTGGAAATTTTGTGAAACATCGGATCCAATGATACCCACGCTTAAGAAATGATCCGCAAGCAAAAACAAGGAAGATCGATTATTAGCAAATGCTTATACAACCAGTCTGCGATTCGCAAAGGAAAACTCGCTCCGTACGATTGGATTTCCGAACATCGGCGCCGAAATTTGTAATCTTCCGAAAGGAGGGGCCACAATTATGGCTCATTCCGTTCTTGAGTTTCTAAAAAATGATGACGCCATGGAAGGAGAATTCTTCGTCTTTCTTGATTCTAAAATTTTTTAAATTGATAAAGCTCTGCTTCCAAATTAGATTCTTCTTAAAATTTGAAGAGAATTCATTGATTTGTTAACGAATTTCAGCCTTTTTGAGTAAGTTTAAACAGAACGAATGTTCTGTTTTAGAACAATTCTACAACCATTCCGTTTGAAAAAAACCTTTCCTCCTCGCATAGCTGTTTTAAACAGGTTCTATTCCATTGAAAATCCAAGAATTGGTATAGTTTCATGAGAGAGATAAAAACAGTAACAGTATTAGGCGCAAACGGTACTATGGGTGCCGGATCAGCCGCAATCGTTGCCTCCTTTGGGAAGGCAAAAGTCCATATGCTCGCAAGGGACATAAGCAAAGCGAAAGAAGGTATTGAGAAAGCAATCGGTTCTGTGAAGACAGATACGATCCGACCAAGACTCATTCCAGGCTCGTATGATGCAGATCTTGAAAAAGCGGTAGCAGAATCCGACTGGGTTTTCGAACTCGTTGCGGAAAGTTATGAAGTAAAAGAACCGATCAACAAAAGAATCGCAAGCTCCAGAAGACCTGGGACTATCGTTTCCACTGTTTCCTCCGGACTTTCTATTGAAAGACTTTCAAAGGCATTCGATGAAGACGGACAAAAGCATTATTTTGGAACTCACTTCTTTAACCCTCCTTACAAGATGATTCTTTGCGAACTCGTTTCGCATAAAGGATCCGATAAAAAAGTTCTCAAACAACTCGGAGAATATCTGGATAAGGTTTTAGGACGCGCGGTCGTTTATACAAACGATACTCCTGCGTTTGCCGGAAACAGAATCGGATTTCAGCTCATCAATGAAGTCGCTCAACTCGCTGAAAAGTATTCCGATAAAGGCGGGATCGCTCTTATGGATGCGATCATGAGCGGTTATACCGGAAGAGCAATGGCTCCTCTCGACACTGCGGATTTCGTAGGTCTGGACGTTCACAAAGCTATCGTTGACAACCTCTATGAAATGACTAAAGACGCGGCTCATTCTACTTTTAAAATGCCGGGTTACTTTCAAAAGTTAATCGATAAGGGCGATTTAGGAAGAAAGGCGGGCGGCGGACTCTATAAGATGTCCAAAACTCCGGACGGCAAGAAAGAAAAGTTAGTCTATAATATAGGCGCCGATCTTTACGAACCTCTTCCTAAGTTTGATATCGATTTTATTCGTCAGGCTAACAGAAGAATTTCCGAAGCGGATTATATCGGCGCTATGAACGTTGTTAAAGAAGCGAAAGGCTTTGAAGCGGACCTCGCGAGATACTTCATCGCAAGATACGTAAGTTATTCTCTTTCTATCGTAGGAGAAGTCGTAGACACAAAAGAAATGGCGGACCTCGCAATGGGAACCGGATTTAACTGGGCTCCTGCATCTGCGTTCGTTGATTTCTTAGGCGGACCTAAGGATACGATTCAATTGATCGAAAAAGCAAAACTTCCGGTTCCTGAGGTATTAGCAAAAGCGAAACCGGGGAAACCGTTTTACGAGCTGAAGGAAAAACTTGACGCTCGATCACTTTTTAAAGGATAATTAGGGAGGCAGGTATCACCATGAGCGAGAAAATTTACATACTCGGCGGGGAACAGACCGATTTTCAAAGAAACTGGACTAAGGAAGGAAAGACCTTCATGTCCTTGATGCGCGAAGCCGTTCAAGACGGATTAGCTGCTGTCGGAATCACGCCCGATGAACTCAAAAAACTGAATAAACAAAATAGAATCGGAATTTTCGTAGGAAACTTCGATGCGGAACAATATGCAACTCAAGGTCACTTGGGTGCATTCTTAACCGAAGTCGATCCTGCGTTCTACGGAATTCCAGGCGGACGTTTTGAAGCAGCTTGTGCTTCCGGCTCCATCGCTCTCGATGCCGCTGCTACGAAAATCCGCGCGAAAGACTACGACGTTGCCATCGTTCTCGGAATCGAGATCATGAAAACCGTAAGTTCTTCCATAGGTGGGGATTTCTTAGGAACTGCCGCTTATTACGAAAAAGAAGCGAAGGGAGTTCAATTTCCTTTCCCAAAACTTTTCGGAAAACTCGCGGACGTAATTTTGGAAAGATACAAACTTCCGGAACAAAGATTCATGGGAGCTCTTGCTGAAATTTCAAGAATCAACTACGACAACGCAAAGAAAAACCCAAAAGCACAAACTCGTTCTTGGTTCATGAACAAAGAACACGCAAACGCAAGAGGCGGAGAATACAATATGGCAGTCGGAGGAAGACTCTGCATTACCGATTGTTCTCAAGTTACCGACGGCGCTGCGATGGTAGTTCTCGCTAACAAATCTTATACTGAAGAATACGCGAAAAAAAGAGGGAAGAAGATCAACACAATCCCAAGACTGAAAGGTTGGGGACACAGAGTTGCACCGATCACTTTTGACGCGAAGGTTGCAGAATCCAAAGGGGACAAATACATTCTCCCTTGGACAAGACAAACCGTAAAAGACGCGTATGACAGAGCGGAACTCGGAGTGAAAGACATCGACGTTTTCGAAACTCACGACTGTTTCACTTCTTCCGAATATGCAGCGATCTCCGCTTTCGGAATCACTCAACCCGGAAAAGAACACGAAGCAATTGAAGACGGCGTGATCGATCTGAAAGGTAAGAAACCAATCAATCCATCCGGCGGACTGATCGGAGTCGGACACCCGGTAGGAGCTTCCGGAGTTCGTATGATGCTCGACCTTTACAAACAAATTACCAACACTGCCGGTAATTACCAAGTAGAAGGCGCTAAAAACGGATTGATGCTGAACATCGGCGGATCCGCAACGACTAACGTGGTTTTCATCGTAGGAAAGTAAAATGAGTTTAAAGACTGCAAAAGACTGGAATCAATTTCTTCTAAGGCTGTTTATCGCCTTTGGTTTTTGGGAAGTGATTTCCGTACCTCTTCGCAGTCTTTTGTTCTCTCGCTTTTACTACGACCCTGCCTATAAATCTTTTTTCCAGTCCGTTGGAATGATTTTATGGGTGGGGCCGATCGTAGCCGATCTCATTCAAGTTTTCTTTTTAGGAATTATCATCCGCCTTGCAAAAGATTCGCTTCCTACGGGAATCGTCGGGGGATTGATCGTTGCGGTTTGCTTTTCGTTAGCAGCTTATGTAGGACCGGCAATTTCCATTTTGAACTTTGTAAACGTTCTACCAAGCATGATCGTTTGGCTCTGGGTATTTTCCCAATTTCTACTTACATTAATTTCTTCTTTGATTTTGACTTATTCCGCAGAAGAAGATCTCTAAAAATTCTTTCCGCACTTTTAAACCTAAGATTCATCTCTAAAAGAATCGATTCTTCCCTTCGAAAAAAAGGGGAGAATTAAACTCTAAATAAGCCTTATTTCAATTCTGAAATGTAGGATCTCCCACGAACCAGAAACCCGTTATTCATTCTAAACTATTTTTTTCAGTAGAGTCTCCAGTCGGAATAACGATACTTTGTCGGAAAAAACTTCGTTAAAAGACGCAATAATCCATTTCTAAAACGAAAGTTCAAAAGGATAATTCTGATAAATCGGATTCTAAAATACATTCTTGGAACTTTTCTTAGGTCTAAAACGAAAAGCTTCAATTCAAGTTTTCAAATGATTCATAATAGAATATGAGTTCATGATATTAACTTGGGTGACTCCACCAACGTTTTACGAAAGTAAGTTTGAACGGAATCAGACGGACCGGGCTCTCCTCTTTGGTCAAGTGATTGAAAATTAAAATAATTAGATCAAATTTTCTAAAACCCTGTAACTTACCCCGCCTCGATCTCTTCTGTAGCGAATATAGATATAGCCGCGGCATTGAATTTCTTCCGCATCAATTGAAACCAAGACCGAGAAAATGTAGGAACTACCGTAGATTAACGTTGAAGGTTGAGGAACGCTCAAAATAGCTTTTTGTTTTTTGGACTGATCGGAGTTCTCATTATAATCTGAAATCTTTCGTCCAAATTTTCTCAGGATTTTTTGACCTAACTTGAATGATCTTTCAGTATATTGCTCCAGATGTTTGGAATACATCTGGAGCAATATACATGATAATAAACGTAAAATTAGTTTTAAGTCTTTTGTTTGTTTTTACCTTTCTCTCCTCTTGTTCCATTGAAAAAGAGGATAAAAATACCTCTGATCTTCTTTTGTTTTTATTATTTCAAGATCGCGTTGAAAACTACGATCGTGATGTTCAAATCTTAACTCATACGATCGTATCATCCCCCTTTGTTTCTTATGATACCAACTATTCTGATGAAGATTTAAACTATTATAAAGATCTGATAGTAGCTGAAATTGCAAGGTATCCAAGAGGGTATTTCATTAAAGCACGAGCTGAAAAAATAATATTCACTCGAAATCTTTATTTAGAATCGATAGGTTATAGAGGAGGTCTATCCAGACCCGAGGAAAATATTATATTTTTGGATATTCCAGACGGATTGAAAGCCATGGGGATGATAAATCCTAATTTTGGAGAAGACAGGCTATCAAATGGAATACATCATGAAATTACGCACAATATAGATAATGTTATAAGATATTACTGGGATCCAAAATGGACATCGTTAAACCCGATTTCATTTCAATATGGAAGTTATCAATTTTCATCCAGTCCTCGTCGTTTAGATAATCCCAAAGTCCCTTTAACTCCATTTTGGAATCCCATTGACGGTTTTGTGAGCGAATATTCCACAACAAATTTTGCCGAAGATAGAGCGGATATCGGCGCTGCAATTCAAGGACGTCAATTTTCTTATTTGAATGAAATTTGTGCCGTCGATTCGATCGTCGCTGCGAAAGTGCGTCTGACGATCGAAGAAATGAATCGTTTTTGGCCTTTTCCCGGAGCGGAAAACACAGCCTGGAAACGTAGATTCTCTGAGATTGAATGTCATTGATCGAATTCGTTAAAAATGACTCAACGTTCCCTTCATAAAATGGCTAATTTTTAAGTTAGCCTCCTACTTACTAATCGGATAACCGTTTTTAAATTCTCCTTCGTAAAAACTTCCGTCGGAATATATTAATTTTCCACGCCCATTCGCAAGATCGTTCGCGTAGATTCCTTCAAAACGTTCTCCGTTGAGACAGATATAACTACCCTTCCCCACTTTTTGATTTCGTCGAAATGTTCCCTGAAAAATACATTCTACATTCGAATCCGGGATAAAATTTGCCCATGTTTTACATCCCTTATCATTACAGTCCCCGTCTTCGATCCAAGTCCCATAGACGACTTTTCCAGTCTCCGGATCGATCCGTTGAGCCTTGCCTCTTATGGAAAGACGCTTACGAATTCCTGAAAACATTTCCCGGTTTTTGAATTTAACTTCCGCATATCCTTCTAAGGTTCCGTTTACAAAAGTTCCTTTGGATTCGTTTCCGCTAGCATCGATGAGAACACCTTTTCCATTCTTGCAGTTTCCCGATAAACAACTTCTTGGAGATTGAGGAAGAATGGAGATGAAACTGAAACAAAAGAGAACAAATACATTGATCCTAAACATAGAAACGTCGATTGTCCCTGGAATTTTCAAAAATCAGAACCTCATAACTTGAATGAACCGATTCCGCACCGAGAGTGATAAAGGCAATCCTAGGACCGGAAAAAAGGAGCCGGATTACTTGCAAATAACTCGAAACAAAACAGATTTTCAATCTGCAAAAGTAGGAACTCTCACATTTCCTACATTTACTCGTCATTCATTCGGTTGCAATTTTTTCACTGGAATCGTTTGTAGGAAGAATTATTTTGTAACCAAAAACGATTTGCTTAAATCGAAAATCGATGTCTACAACGGAAAGTTCAAAAGGAGAATACGGATGAATCGGATTCTAAAATACATTCTTGGCAGTTTTTTTAGCTTAATCGTTCTTCTCTCCGTCCTCTACTTCGTTTTTTCCAGACCCAATGAAATTTTAGAATTCGACGACCCTTATCAGCAAGACCGCCCTCTCGCAGAAGGTTCCAAAATGATGGTGGCCTCCGGTCATCCCCTCGCGACAAAAGTAGCGTTGGAAATTTTGGAAAAAGGAGGAAATGCGGCGGACGCGGGAGTGGCCGCATTACTCGTGTTAAACGTTACCCAAGGAGAAGAAGCTTCCTTTCCAGGGGTAGCCCCTCTGCTCTACTACGATTCAAAAAGTCAAAACGTGGAAAGTTATACTGGCGCCGGGAAAGCTCCTTCCAAGGCTACGATAGAATACTTTCAATCCAGAGGACACAAATACATTCCAACTTTAAAATATAGTTCGCAATTGGTTCCAGCCTCGCCGGATGTGATCGTTGCGCTTTTGAAAAAATACGGAACGATGAGTTTTAGTCAAGTCAGCGCTCCCGCAATCAAGATCGCAGAAGAAGGATTTCCCGTTCATAGAATTCTTATGCGAAACCTAAACATCAATCTTTTCAAAAGGTTCGGATTTTCGATCCTTCTTCCATACAACGCGGAAGTTTATCTGGATAAGAAATGGTGGAAACCTCTCTACCACAAAGAAAAATTCGCTCGTCCCGCATTAGGCAAAACGTTACGCGAAATTGCAAACGTAGAATCCGGAGCGATCAAAGCAGGTCTTGATAGAAACAAGGCCTTAGACTCAGTACGAAAGTATTTTTATGAAGGCCCAATCGCAGAGAAGATCGTAAGAGCTCACGACTCAAACGATGGAACAATGACCAAATCAGATCTCGCGACCTATTCCGGAGCTTGGGAAAAACCTCTCCAAGGAAACTACGGACCCTATACGATCTTCTCCAATCAAACTTGGAACCAGGGAGCCGTAGTTCCTCTCGCCCTTCAGATCCTCGAGGGAATCGATTTAAAATCGATGGGCCATAATTCTCCTCAATATATCCACACCGTCGCTCAAGCGATCGAACTCGCGATGGCTGACAGAGAAAAATATTTCGGAGATCCTGCATTTGTAAACGTTCCGATCAAAGGACTTCTTAGCAAAGAATATGCGACCGAAAGAAGAAAATTTCTGCAATCGAACGCCTTTGGTAAAACCCCTCCTTTCGGAAATCCAATTCTTTATCAAGAGAAGAAATTATCGCGAGAATCCGACTTTCATTCAAAGAAAAATTCTTCGTTTCAAGATAAAGATAAAATCTCAGAACATTCTTCCTTAAATAGAAATCAAAATGAAAACAATTCTTCCCTTGTATTGAATTCTTCAGAAGACAATCGGCAACTTTCCTTTTGGGAAAAAACCGGAAAAGTGGGACGTGATACTACTTATCTCAGCATCATTGATCCGAAAGGAAATTCTCTCTCGCTTACTCCCAGTGATTTTCCACAATCACCGATGATCGAAGGAGATATCACCTTGGGCATTCGTATGACTCAGTTTCGATTGGATCCAAATCATCCTTCGGCATTACTTCCCGGAAAACGACCCACGATCACTCCGAACGCATCCATGGTTTTTAAAGACGGAAAATTCTTTATGAGTTTCGGAACTCCCGGAGGCGACATGCAGACTCAGGCAACTATACAAGTTTTTTTGAATATGATTGTGTTTGGAATGAATCCGCAAGCCGCGGTAAACGCGCCTCGTTTTCGTTCTTTAAATTGGCCTGACGCTTTTTCACCTCACACGTATTATCCGGGACGTTTGGAATTGGAAAAAGAAATCAATTCTAAACACGGGAACGTGCTGAAAGAATTGGGTTACGACGTGATCGGAAGAGATGTCTGGGAATATGATTTCGCCGCGCCTTGTATCTCCATGAAAGATCCTAAAACCGGAAAACTCTACGGAGGAGCCGATCCAAGAAAAGAATCCTGGGCGGAGGGAAGATAAAAAATCAACCTTCCTTATTTTGTCTCTGGAATTCTTTTAAATCCTCTTCTAAAATTCTTCTGATTTTTGGAGGAATAGGAATCGTAGCCTTTGTCTTGTGATCAAAGGTAACTTGGACGGTCTTCGCCACCGCGAAGACTTCTCTTGTATTGGATTCTAAAATGACGGATTGAAAATCCCAAGAGCTGTTTCCGATTCGAATCACGGAAGTTTGTACTTCGACAACGTGATTCATTTCGATCGATTTTTTAAGATCGATTTCGATTCTCGCAAGAATAAAAGGGACTTCAAAAACGTCCTTCACCTCAAATCGACGACGACAATAGTCCACTCTTCCGATTTCCAAATAAGAGACAAAAACGGAATTACTCACGTGAGCAAAGGGGTCCATATCCATCCAACGAGTTTGAATCGGAGTGGAAATCATATTAGAATTGTTTTAAGAATCTTAGATTACCGGATTGAAAGTAACGAATATCGTGAATTCCGTAGCGCATCATCACGAGGCGGTCCAAACCGAGACCGAAAGCAAAACCGCTCCATTCCTTCGGATCCAAACCCGCGTGAGTAAGGACGTTCGGATGTATCAAACCGCAAGGCAAAAGTTCTAGCCAACCGGATTGTTTACACACGGGACAACCCTTTCCTTCACAAACCAGACAATTGATATCGAGCTCAAAACCCGGTTCCACAAAGGGAAAGTATCCCGGTCTAAGTCTTGTTTTGATTTCTTTTTCAAAAATTCTGGAAAGCAAAACCTGCATCGTGTCGATCAGGTTCGCCGCTGAAATATTTTTCCCAACGACCATTCCTTCGATCTGGTAAAACGTATGTTCGTGAGAAGCGTCGACTTCTTCGTAACGAAACACTCTTCCCGGAGCGATAATTCTAAAAGGAGGTTTGAGATGTCTCAACGTTCTCACTTGAATCGCGGATGTATGAGTTCTCAGAAGATTTCCATTCTCAAGATAAAACGTATCCTGCATTTCTCTCGCAGGATGATCTTCAGTAAAGTTCAGAGCGCCGAAATTATTCGTATCGGTTTCTATCTCGGGTCCGTCCATCACGCTAAAGCCCATCGAAGCAAAGATGTCTTCGATCTCGTATTGAATCTGAGTGATCGGATGTAAACTTCCGTTTTCCGGTTTGGAAAGCGGCCGCAGCGTATCGAAGAATTCGGAAGCGGCTTGGGACTCGAAAAGTTTTTTCTTAAGAGTCGTTTTTGTATCGGAAACAAAAGCCTCGAGTTTTTTAGAAAGCTCGTTCGCCTTCTGGCCTACGGTCTTTTTTTCTTCAATGGAAAGAGAAGCTACGTTTTTGAGAACCGCAGTGAGCTTTCCTTTTTTACCGATAAAATCATTCTTATTCTTATCTAAATCCTCTTCGGAGACGGAGGAACCGATTTTTTGAATCGCTTCCTCGTAGATAGAATCGAGTTCTTGAGATAAATTCATGTGTGTTTCCGAGCCAGTTCTACAAGTCCCGGATAAATTCCTCCGAAGGAGCCGTTAGACATGGCTAAGATAAGAATTTTTTCTCCCGTAAATTGGGGAATCATTTTCTCAAGTTTTACAAGCAACTCCTGAGGATCCTTTGCATAAACCGGAATGGTTTTTGAATTCTTCAAAAGCTTTTGAACCAGCTTTTTCACGTCCAAACGGATATCTTTTGAAACCTTCTTTAGATTATGAATCTCGGTAAGGATGGTCAAATCCGCTCCCAAGAAAGAATACGAATATTCTTTCTGAAAAACGTTTCTGTGAGAAGTCGCGCTTCTCGGTTCAAAAAGCGCAACGATCTTGTAACCGTGAAACCGTTTTTTGATCGCGTGAATGGTCTCATGTACGGCGACCGGGTGATGCGCGAAATCCTCCATCACGATTGCCTTTGGAGATTCAAAAAGAATATCCTGTCTTCTTTTTACTCCCGGAAACGAATCGATCGCCTTTGCGATTCCTTCTTTGTAGCCGCTTGGATTTTGTTCTTTCAGAATCTCGGAACAAACTCGGATCGCTACTTCGAGATTTCGATAGTTATGATCTCCGAAAACAACAGGATCGAGTTTTCGATCGTCCCAAAAGAGTTCGTGTTTTTTCCAAGAGAGCGAAGAATCTTTTCGATTCCACTCAAAACCCTCGATCTTTGTAAACTTAACGTGTTGAACCAATTTTTTTAAAGAACCTGATCCGCTCCAATAGAAGATCTTTCCGTTCCCTGGAACCAAATTGATCAAACGTTTGAACATAGTTTCAATCGCTTCAATGTCCGGAAAGATATCAGCGTGATCGTAATCCAGTGCGTTTAACACGGCGTAGGTGGGTCGGTAGTGTAAAAATTTCGAAGACTTATCGAAGAAAGCGGTGTCGTATTCGTCTCCTTCTATCACAAAATAAGAACCGTCTCCGAGTTCAAATCCCGGAAAACCGTCCTTACGAATCCCACCCACAAACAATCCGGGTGAAACTCCGTTCTCTTTAAGAATATGATGAATTAGGAATGTAGTGGTTGTTTTCCCGTGAGTTCCCGCGACCACGATCACCTTCTTTCCCTTGAGAAAAAATTTGCTGATTGCGGCGGGCATAGAAAGATAATCCACTCCGGAATTGAGCATCTCTTCAACTTCCGGATTTCCTCTGGAAATCGCGTTTCCAACGATGATCAGATCTTGGCCTTGAATGTTTTCGGCTTTAAATCCTTCGAAGTAAGGAATTCCCCATTCTTTCAACTTGTCCGACATCGGAGGATAAACTCCCGTATCCGAGCCGGAAACCTCGTGTCCGTTTTTTTTGAGCATGTGAGCGAGATTGCCCATGGCTATCCCGCCGATTCCGATCAGAAAAATTTTCAATTGAGAATGGTCCTAATTAAATTATAGATTACGGTTAAAAACAGAAGTCCCGTCAGTAAATAAGCCAAGCCTGACAAAAAGAATATTATAATTTCCTTATCATTCCAGTTTAGAATTTTTTTCAAACTTCTTACCGACAAAGCGCAGGAAAGAAAAAAAGAAATCGTTACGAACACGGCTTGAAACGGAGAAGGTAAGATCCAGAAGATCGAAGACGCGCTGAAAGGCAAAAAGGATAATAAAAAAATATTCGCGGGTGGAAGGGTTTCTCCTTTCGTACGATCCGCTTTTTTCTGAAAGATTCTAAATACGTCAAACTGCACGACTAAAAATAAAACGACCGGATAAACAAAGAAAGAAAACAAAACTCCCGAGAAGATGGTCCATTCTCCATCGTCAAAACGAACAAAGGAAAGGACTGAAAATATAAGATTGGAAATAAATTTTCCAGCCGGCGCCAAAACCCAAAGAAGAAAGTGGGTTCTTAAAATTTCGGCGTAACCGAAGCCGTCGGTCTTTTGATAGATTTCATACGCATTCTCCGGAGATTGAAAAATTCTTTGGAGAATGCCGGATCTTATTTCTGAGAATTCTTGTTCTTTATCTACGATCATCTTTTGGGAAAAGCGGAAGTTGGATTTTTGGAGGCCGGGTTCGGAACCTCTGCCGGTTTTTTCTGCTCCGCTTTATCCAAATTCCCCACATTTTCTTTTATCCGCAAGAAACTATCTTCACGGATGTAAAAAGGAGGTTCGGAAAATTTATCGTTTAGAATTCGGATCGCAGGTCTGTAGTCTACGGAATTGATATTTGTTTTCGGATAGTATCTGAGAGTAATCCAATCCCCGTTTGTAAGACGCAATTTGAGGGACGCTTCCGCAGGCACGTTGGTGAGACTCTTAGCCACGGCAAAACCGGCGCCGCTCGGATCGTCCGGATAAAGATCCACTCTCTGTCCAACGATCTGATTGTTCCAATTGTCTCCCAAATGCGGTTCGATCGCCACGATCTTACCGGACAATCTTCTCCAAAAATTCTTCTTAATGTTCTCTTCCTTATACGGATGATTGTCTAAACGAAGAGTTTTTCCTTCTTCGTCCCAGATCGTTTCCACTATAGACTCGTCTTTAAGATTGACGAGTTGTCTTTGTCTAAATTCCGTAATTCCTCTTGCAAATCGATCCAGGATATGACTTTGAGTAATGAGAATATTATTTCCCTCTTTTACGATTCGAGTAGAATCGGAAGATTTCTTTTTGCCGATGAAAATCTTTTTGATCAATTTTCCGGAAGACTTAAGAAGAATCTCGGGGGATCCATCGTTGATTTTCAAAGTGGAAGAATCCTTTTCGTCGCCGATCGGTTCCACACCTTTTACTTTGAGAACGGACAACTCTCGAAATAGATTGTCCGCGTTGTATCCGCCCTCGAATACAAGAGAAGCTCCCGTTTCCAGATCGATCGATTTTACGGAGAGAAACTCACCTGTTTCGCTTAACGTCTTTTCTTTTTTGAGAACAATCGAACTAGGATAAAAACTCATCGCGTCTTCCGCGTTCCAAGAAGACTTCGGAGGTTGGTATTCGATTTCATCGATATCGATGTCCCAAAAAGAAACTTCGGTTTGATCCTCTTTTTTTTCTTCCAATAAGAAGAAGCTCGCGATCAAAAACGCCAACACTATAACGAAAAGAAGTCCTCTTTTCAAAATTCTTCTCCTTCGTTTCTTTTTTTACGTATCAAAACGATGGAAGAAACGAGCGCGATCAAACCCGGAAAGAAAAACATTCCTAAAATCCAGACGATCCTCTTTTGTGTGTCCGTAAGAGAAACGGTATTTACTTCTTCTTTTTTGGGTTGGATTGAAGAAAGAGAAAGATCTTGATACATCCAAGTAATGGCCGAAGTTGCAAGTTCGTAATTCGTTCCGTAAGAAATGAATTGATCCGTAATCCAAGAAGTTCCGGAAAAAATTACCGCACGTCCTTCTCCTTTCGACTCCGTGTTGGCAATCGGGGAGGGAGTTTCGGGTTCAGGACTGAGTCCGGGAACGAGTCCCGATGTCGGATTGGTTTCCGTCTTTGCGGCGTTTGGCGCTCCTTCTTTTTTAGCCGCGCTTTTGAGAATCAAACCGAGTATTACGTTTCTCTTATCTTCTCCGGTATCGATTTTACCGTTATTATTTTTATCGAGAATCGATTCTCCGCCGGATTCCATCAGAGGAAACGATTCCAAAGATTGACTTCCGGGACTGGAAACGGCTTTCGGAAGGAAAAATCCTCCGAACGGAAACATCGCTCCCATATCTTTCCGAGTCAGAGTTTCTTCGATCGGATGTTTTCGAAAGGACTTAGCAACGATGATCCCCGGCTGGCTTGGGATCTGAGAAAGCGGACCCTTTGCAAACTCATAACCTGATTTTTCAAGAAGCCAATCGAAGTTTTCAGTTCCCTTCGGTTCGATCGTGATGAAAACCTTTCCTTTTTTTTGTTCGATAAAATCCAAAACCGCATCACGCGCTTCTTTCGAATAAGTTACGGTCGGCCCCGCGATCACGAGAACGTCCGCGTCTTGCGGAATTCTTCCAGGCCAACCTTCCGCGATTCCCAGACCTTTTACTTTGAAGTTGAGAAAACTAAGAGAATTGGTTAGAATTCCTACCTTCTCGTTCGGAAGATTTTGAAAGATCGGAGAAAATCGTTCTCCGTTCGATTGAGTAAAATATATATTCTTTTCTTCCGTCGTGATGTTCACAACCGCTTGTACAAGTTTTCTTTCCAAGTCTTCGAGATCGTTTTTTTCTTTGATCGAAAGCCTTTGCTCCGCGTATTGTTTTCCATCGTTGAAGAAAGGTTTTTTAGTTCTCACGAGAATGAGACCGTTGGAAACCTGACCGAATTCTCCCAAGTCGTCCAACTCAACGTCCGCGTTGATAAAACGAACCTTAAATTGAGGGCTCAAGGATTGTAACTGATCGAGATAAATTTCTAAATCGGGACGAATCCTTCTAAGCGAAAAAGAGTTCGCCTTATCACTCGCAGACGAATTCTCCAGAGGTCTTGGATAAAACGCGATCACTTCGACTTCTCGATTTACACTTTTTAAAATTTTCACCGCGGTCGGACCGAAGGAATATTGTCCCTTTGAACTCAGATCGAAGTTGTGATTTCGCATTACGGAAATGTAATTTATAATCACCAATGCAACGAAGACGATCGCAAGATTCAAGATGAAATATCGAACCAAAGCTTGTTTGGAAGTTTTAAGAACGCTCTGCGCTCCGGCGGAATCCTTTCCCAATTCTTTCAATAAGGTAAGAATCAAAAACCCGACCACGGAAAGAACGAGCAACACGAGAAGAATTTCCCTAAAACGTTCGTTTCCCGAGTGAGAGCCGCTCGACTTTAAGGCAAGGTCTTCCAGAAAAACTCGAAGATGATAGATTCCAAACGCGAGCAAACCAAGACCCGCGGAAAGATACGAATTCCATTCTTCTTTTATATTTTTCTTACGAATAAATCTAAAAACGGGTTCGAGGACGAGAACCGCCAATACAAAACCCAACCAGAGCCAACGAGTTCCGGGCGTCTGAATACTATCTCGAACCGGAAAGTATAAGAAAAGAGAAGCGAGTGAAATCCAAGGAAAAATTCTGAATAAAATGGATTCTTTCATCCTCTCCACCTCCTAGATTCCAAAACTTTCACAGTAAGATAAAGAAAGAATAATGTTCCACTGACAAAGAAAACGATACCGTTCAAAGGGAGAACTCCTTTACAAAACCCGATAAAATGGGAAAAAATATGAAGGTGATAAAGAATCTTTCGAGTCACCGAATCAAAAAGATAAGAGAAATAACCCGAAACCCAGAGCGTCAAAATGATCACGATGGAAATCAGAAGAGAAGTCATCTGATTCTTACCGAGGCTACTTCCAAAAAGTCCAACCGCGAAAGAAAAAATTCCCAAAAGAAAAACTCCGATCGTTCCGGAAACCACGATGTAAATCGGAGCTTTCCAAAAAGAATATAAGAAGATCGGAAACAATCCGTTTACAAAGACTGCGATCAAAAGACAAATCAAAGCGCCGAAGGTAAATTTACCGGCCACAATTTCAAGATCCGTGATCGGAGCCGTAAAAAGAAATTCGAGAGTGCCTCGGTTTCTTTCTTCCGTGATACTTCCCATCGACAGGATCAACATCGCAATGATGATCGTGGACATGAAGGAAAGAAATGTAATCACGGTCGTATCTACGTAGTTCGTACCCGCGTTAAAATTTAAAATGAGCACGAAAAGAGAATTCAAGAAAGCGGTTCCGCCGAAAACCAACGGAGCCATAAACGTTCCGAAGAACACTTTCACTTCTTTAAAAAAAATCCATTTGATATTTTGGAACATAGTTTCCTTAAACCTGATTCATAAAAATCTGTTCTAACGTAACTTCCTGTTTGCGGATGTATTCCAGACGAGGAGAGGAGGACGCCGACGCAAAGAGTTTCTCTTTAAATTCTTTTTCCGTTGATGTAGAAACAAGAAAGGTATTTCCTTTCGCATCTTCTCCGAGCGCCTGCGTCTTATCGGCGATCACTCCCGGAAGAGAGGAAAGATATTTCTTACCGGATTCCGGATCGGTTCCGGAAAGGGTTACTTCCAATCCGGAAAGTTTTTCCATTTCTTCTTCGAGTTGTTTTCTATCTCTTTGATAAACCATTCTTCCCTTATGAAGAAAAAGAAAACGCGTGCAGGTTTTATAAACTTCGGGAAGAATATGACTCGAAAGAAGAATCGTATGTCCTTCTTTCAAGGAATGAATTAAATTTCTGATTTCAACGATCTGTTTCGGATCAAGTCCGGAAACGGGTTCGTCCAAGATAATGATCCGAGGATTTCCCAAAAGCGCTTGTGCGATTCCAACTCTTTTACGAAAACCAAGCGAAAGAGTTTCGATATTATTTCTTCGAACGTCTTTTAAGTTCGTTCTTTCGCATACCCTCGCTATCTCAAAATCAATCGATTCGATAGGAACCTGTTTGATCCGCGCCGCGAATTTGAGATAATCTTCGACGGACAACTCCGGATAAAGAGGCGGAGTTTCCGGAAGATATCCGATTTTCTTTTTTACTTCGAGGGGATTTTCAAACGTGTTGGTTCCGTCGATCTCACAGATTCCATCGGAGGCGATTAGATATCCGGTGAGAATTCGGATCGTTGTCGTTTTTCCCGCGCCGTTCAAGCCGAGAAGTCCGACAATCTCCCCTTCTCCCAATTCAAAATTCAGACGGTCTATGGCGAGTTTTTTACCATAGAATTTAGATAGGTTTTTGACTTTGATCATCTTTGTTTAAACTGCTCACAGGGACAAGGTTCTCATACCATAAAATTTCCGGTGGAAGCTTTCATCGTATGAATGTGGTTTTGGGAGTCTCTTAGGAAACATTCTTCCTATAAGTTTCCCCAAGGAAAGAATAGAAAAAAATTTGTAGATAGGGTCAACCCTTTTCTCGGTTAAGAAGTATAAGACGTCTTTCGTATTATAAAATTCATCGAAGAGCCTTCTTCGACCACTCATAACTTTAAAACTGTTCCACTTGCCTTGAACGATTTTTTCAAAATCAAAAATGCCTTAGCTCATCGACCCTTCTCTGCCGGAAAACCATCGAACTACTCGGATTAGAAATTTTTGATTCGCTCAACCGAGTCCTACGGGAGTTCTATTTTTGAATTTTATTTGTTCGAACAAATAAAAAAGACTTGCCAAATTTTCAAAATGGTTCTTAGGTAAGAATTACTTGTTTAGACAAGTAATGGAGATTCTTATGAAAATCTTAGACCTTTTCTTTCGATTCACACTCGGAGGGGTGTTTCTGGCGTTTGGAATCAACAAATTTATCACGTTTATCCCCTCGCCTCCAATGCTTCCTCATGCTGCCCGCTTCATCAGCGCGTTGTTGGAAACTGGTTATCTCTGGCAAATTCTCGGGATCATGGAAATCATCGGAGGAGCCTTGGTGGTTTCTGGAAGATGGACCGCGCTCGGTCTTTTGGTTTTGGTTCCGATTGTCGTGAATATCGTTTCTTATCTTTTGATTTTACAATCGGGAATCGGCTTTCCCCCGTTTGTGATGAGCGCGTTCTTATTGAGCGCTGGCTTTTATTTAGCGTATCGTCGGAAAGAATCTTACCTACATTTCTTTCGAGAATTAGAATCCGATTCAAACAGAGAGTAACGTTACCACGAGAAGGGATTCTCTTGCAATTCTTCGATGAGGACGAAATGACAAAGAGCGATCCACATTCTTAAAAAAGAGGGCTTCCTAATGGAAGCTCTGATTTTGATCGAATTCAATTCTCATAAAGTTCCTTTAAATAAAATGAAA
The DNA here is from genome assembly GCF_001729245.1 of Leptospira tipperaryensis. NCBI lineage: Bacteria > Pseudomonadati > Spirochaetota > Leptospiria > Leptospirales > Leptospiraceae > Leptospira > Leptospira tipperaryensis. The sequence continues at coordinate 3,919,510 of NZ_CP015217.1, forward strand.
AATACTTTATAAAAATATAATATTTAGCCATCGAGATTCAATGCGGAAGATATGATAAAGAAACTGAAAGTTAAGTTTTATTCTTAAACTCAGCATAAAACCTAAAATTTTATTTTCCATTTTCATAGATTTGATCTATTTGTTTGGAATATTTCTCGGTAATCAAGAATCTCTTGAGAGAAAGTTTTGCCGTCAGCTCTTCTCCCTTTTCCCAAGAACGATCAAGAAGACTAAAACCCCCGATTCTTTCAAAAGATTTAAAACCGTTTTGATCGCTGATCATCTTCGAAATTTCAGTTCGGATTAACGTTTTTACTTCCGGATGTTTGCAAATGGCGGCGAGATCTCCACCGTATTCTTTTAAATTTTGAAAATTGGGAACTACCAACACTCCCGGAAATTTTTTATCCTGCCCGACCACCATACAAGATTCGATAAAAGGGGATTCCTGCAATTTCGCTTCGATCGGAACCGGCTCTAAATTTTCTCCGTTAGAAAGTACGATTGTTTCTTTGATTCTCCCCACGATCTTTAAACAAAAATTTGCGGTTAGTACTGCGAGATCCCCCGTCTTGAACCAACCGTCTTGTAAAACTTTTTCGGTAGCCTCGAGATTCTTATAATAACCTTTCATAACTTGAGGACCTCGTACTATCAGTTCCCCTTTTTTACCGAAAGGATTGGAACCCGGATAAATATTTTTCCCGGTGTTGATGTCCACGATTCTGATTTCAGTCTGCGGAAAAATCTTTCCAACCGTTCCTACGATCAGCTCCTCCGGAGTTCTCATAGAAAGAATCGGGCTCGTCTCGGTTAAGCCGTAACCTTCCAATACCGGAATTCCGATCGAGTTAAAAAGTTCGTCTACGTGCTCTGGAAGCGCCCCTCCTCCGGAAACGCTGGCCTTTAAATTTCCACCTGTCGCCTGTCTTACTTTTTTTAAAACGATCCGATCCAAAAGTTTCGCCGGAACCGTTACGATGGAGAATATTAGAAAAGAATAAAGTTTTTTAATAAATGAGATCGCCAACGAGTCAGGAAGCATTTTTAGTTTTAAATTTTTTAAAACCGAGCCGTGTCTATATCGAGTTCGATTGGTCTTAAGCGCAGCGAGAAACAACAATTTACTAACACCTTCCATACCTTGAAGTTTGGATTGGATCCCTTGAAAGATACTTTCCCAGAGCCTTGGCGCGGAAGCCATAAACGTCGGCTTTACGATCTGTAAATCTTCCTTTAGAGATCGAATATTTGTGTAATAGGTCTTACAACCGAAAGTGATGGAAACGATTTCAAAAATTCTCTCGAAGATATGCCAAACCGGAAGTATGGAAAGAATTTTGTCTTCCCTCTTTAAACCCAACGGTATGTTCCGAATTTGCGAAAGAATATTCGCGTGAGTCAACATCACACCTTTCGGATTGCCCGTGGTTCCAGAAGTATAAATCAGAGTGAGCAGATCTTCCGATTCGATCTCGTCGATCCTCGACAAAACCTTTTGTTTGGAAAGTTGAGTTCCTTCCTCTAAAATTTTTCGAAAGGATAGCGTTTTTCCTTCTCGAAAAATTTCGGGAGTTCCTTCGATCAAAATGACAAATTCCAACTTCGGAAGTTTGTCCCTAATCGCATTCAATTTTTTGTATACGTTCTGATTTTCGAGAAAGACGATTCTACAATCCGCGTGGGAAAGAATGTATTCCATATCCTGTATGGTCGCATCGCTTCCCCTCGGAACATCGGCCGCTCCGGAAAACAAAACCGCCAGATCCGTTTTGATCCATTCCAATCGATTGTCCGCGATGATTGCGACATTTTCCTGCGGCTTTAAACCGCATTTTTCGATCAAGTAAGAAGCCAAAGACAAAGCGTCTTCGTAGAGTTCTCCATAGGTCGGGCCTTCAAAGATTCCCTTTGAATTCTTCGTTAGAAATGATTTTTCGTTTTTGTTAGTCTGAATCGAATCTCGAAACAACTGAGCGAGATTTTTATAATTCTCAAAGTTTGCATTGGACATGCAAGAGAAGATAACGTGAAATTCAATTTGAGTCGACGGGATTCATGATTCCATACTCTTTTTTTTAAAATATTCAGTCGGAGTTGTTCCCGTTTCTCTTCGAAAGGATTCGTTAAACGAACTCTTGCTGTTAAATCCGCAACTCATCGCAACGTGAATGATCTTCGCGTCCGGATCTTCTTTTAAAATTCGAATCGCTTCCTGAATTCTATAATAGTTTAGAAATCGATTGAAGTTCATTCCATAAGAATCGTTTACTACCTGTGAAAGTTGATCCGGCCGAAGGGAAAGTCGGTTTCCTAAGGACTTCAATGAAAGATCGTCGTTGAGATAGATTTTTTCGACTTCGAATAAATATTTTATTTTTTCCAAAGCGGATTCCGAAAGATCCGAATGGATTCGATTTTGTTTTCTTTGAATCTCTCGAATATCTCTGCTTACGAGATCTAAGAAGTCCGGATAACGGGAAAGAAGAATGAAAACCAAAAAAACTCCCGTCGAAAAACCTACGGCCCCGATCGCTTTTAAGAACGTCAAGTCCATTCTAAATCCGGAAAATGTAAACGACATCGAGACGGCAAAAATTCCAAGAATCACATAAAATACAAAAAGTGCCTTCTCCTTCCCGGCCGAGAAAAGAATTCTCGTGTTCAATAATAAACGAAATGAAAACGCGATATATATTCCTGGAACTATATAGCTCATATTTAAGAAAAATAGAATATAGTATTTGAGAGCCGGAGATATCACCGAAAGATTTTTTTGAAAGAGTTCGACCTTATCTTCCTTAGGTATCAGAGCGATGGGAAGAAAGAAAAAAGACAGGATCAAAACGAAAACGATATGTATCCACTGAGTTCGCTTCCACAAAAATTCTTCTTCAAAAACGGATTGGATAAACAAATAAAACAAGGGACCGGAAAAGATCGCAAAAGGAACGTGTAAGAAGACAAGTTCCGGAAATCGAATCAAGGTTCCCGAGATAAAAAGGTGAAGCTGTACCAACCAAATGGAGATCGAGATAAAAAGAAACGATCCGATCTTTAAAGAGAGAGAATTCCTTCGACTCACTCCCAGCATCACCCCGATCAAAAAGGCGCAAAGAGAACTCGCATATCCATACAACTCGATCCACTTGGGTTCCACGATTCGCAAAACTAACGCCCGTTTCTTATCTGCCAATTTTATTTTTACTGGAGATTCGATCCTTCCTCGGCCGTAGTAAATCGATGAGGCTTCTCTAAAAAGAGCCGAATTTTCTTAAATTATTCTGATTTCTCATTAAAAATGAAAAGAGTTATGTCAATTCATCCTCTTAAGAACTCTAACGTGCAAAAAAGAATTGCGGAACCACCTATGAAACGGGATCCATCCTTAAACACCTAAGGAAAACAAAAGTTCATGGCAATCGCAAACTTTCTGACTCAAGTCAAGACAGGAGGAGGCAAACTCTTTCTGCAATTTGGAGGACAAGGATCTCCGTTCTTGAAAGAACTCTCCAAACTTTATGAATCCGAGCCGTCTCTTAAAGAATTCTTCGACATTTCTTTTAAAACTATCGCTGAAGAAGTTCCAAGTCTAGATAAGAAGATCATCTACGGCGGTTACGATTTCGAAAGCTGGGTAAAAAACCCCGATACGGCTCCCGATGAAAACTATCTCTGCAGCGCTCCCGTTTCTATCGTCGGAATCTTTCTTACCCAAATCGCAAACTACGTCGCGTTCACTAACAAAGGGTTTCCAGTTTCCGAATTGATCTCCAATTCGATCGGAGTCACCGGTCATAGCCAGGGAGTTATCGCTTCCGCACTGATCGCGCTCGGTAAAGAAGGAGCCGACTTCTATTCTGCATATGCAAAATTCTTAAAGTTCGTTTTGTATATCGGCTATAGAGCGCAAGAACTCGTCGGACCTTACAATCCTTCCGAAGCTCTTATCAAAGCAAACGAAGAAGTCGGAGACAAACAACCTTCACCGATGGTTGCGGTAATCGGTTATTTACAAAAAGAACTAGAAGACAGAGTAAAACAAACAAACGAAGCTCTGGGTCTTAGCGGAAGTAAGGCCATTTACGTAAGTCTTTTCAACACTCCGGATTCCAACATCGTTTCCGGAACCCCGGAATCTCTTTTAGAACTTCGTAAAAAGTTCAAAGCGGAAATGGACGAGAAAAAAGTGAAATTCGTTTATCTGAAAACGACCGCCCCTTTTCATTCTCCTCACATGGAAGATACGAACAAAACCGTTCCTTTGGATATGGAAAGAATCGGATTCGATTTTAAAGGTTCCGATCTGAAAACTCCCGTCTTCTCGATCTTTGACGGAAGAAACATGCAATCCGACGACGGAATCGGTCTTCCCCTCTTCAGAGAAATGTTGATCAAAACTCTTTATTGGGACAAAGCCGTAAAAACTTTTGTAAACACGCCTAACGTTACCGGTATCGACTTTGGACCGAGTGTCGTGAGTCAAAAACTGACTCAGGCAAACATGGGAACTTCCGAGAATAAAATCTACGCGGTTTCCAGTCCTAAGGATATCAAGGTTCTTCTGGCCTGAACAGCCGGGGATACTCGATTTTAAAATTGATTTACCCGTTTCGGAAGTTTCTTCCGGAATGGGTTTCCATCCTTCTGTCTTTAAAAAGACCGGAAGGGGAAATTCCAAAACTCACCAAAGCTCATTTCACAACCGGTCTTCACTGCGAATACCATCTTTGGTTAAATACTTACGAACCTCGTCCCGACTTCGATCCTTACGAATACCAATACATTTCTCCGAAACAAAAATCCGCGCTTAGAGATCTTTCTCATCTTTTCTATCCGGATTCCAAAAACGTTCGATATTCCGAATCCGAAACCAGAAGAATTTTGAATTCCGGAAAAGGAGTTCGATCCGCCTGCTTGGAAACTGACAAATTTTCTATGAAGACGGAATATATTCTTCCAAATCAAGAGAAACCCGGAACTTATGAAATTGTCATCCTCAAGGCGTCCAGTTCATTCAAAAAACAACATATTCAAGAAATTGCATTTCAAAAGTTCGTCGCGCAAGAGGCTGGTTTTCCGATTTCAAAATGTACTTTGATCTTCGTAAATTCTAAGTATTTTTACGAAGGAAAAATTCAAGCCGAAGGATTTTTTACACGAAAGGATGTAACGGCGGAAACGGCGTTAAAAGATAAAGAAACAAAGGAACTCGCGTATTCTTTATACGACCTTTTATCCAGAAAAAACCGCCCCGCTCGTTATATGAGTCGAATGTGTTCCCATCCCAGAAACTGTTCTTATCCGGAAATCTGTCTTACGCCGAAGATTCCGGGGGATATCTTTACGCTTCGTGAAGGAAAAGACGAATCGGGAAGACTTTACGAAAAAGGAATCTTAAATCTAAAGGACATTCAAGAAACGGAGAATCTTACACACCGTCAAAAAACGCAGATACAGGCCATGCAAACGGGCAAACCGTTTACTAATCAAAAAGTTTTTTCCGAATTTTTGAGCAAGATTCGATATCCGATTTACTTTTTGGATTTCGAATCGATCAATCCGCCGATTCCGGTTTATCTGAATTCTTATCCGTTCCAACACGTTCCGTTTTTATTTTCATTACATATCCTTCGTGAAGATCTTTCCCAAGAACCGGAAAGTTTGTTTTATATCGACGACGGGATCACGGATCCAAGAAAAGGAATCTTAGAAAAACTGGAACAGTGGATGTTGCCCGGCGGAACGATTCTTTGTTTTAACGATAAGTTTGAAAGAAGATGTCTGGAAGAATCGGCGACTGCGTTTCCCGAATACAAACCTTGGCTCAAAACGATCCAAGACGACTTTGTAGATTTGGCAAAACCGTTTTGGGAATACGATTACTATCATCCCGATCAAAAGGGAAGCACCTCTTTAAAAACGATTCTTCCCGTGATCACGGGAAAGTCGTATAAGGATCTTGGAATCAAATCCGGTCAAATGGCAAATTCCGAATTCTTAAGAGTCAAAACGGAATCACTTTCCGATTCCGAAAAACAAGAGATCGAAAAAAATCTGATTCAATACTGCAAGTTGGATACATACGCGATGGTCTTGATTCTTCGCAAAATCAAAGAATGGGCCGAAGCCGTCTGATCCTATCCGCATTATAAAATCATAATGAACTCATTGATCCTTCTTTTCGAAACTTCAGGAAAAAATTTTCCTTCTTCGGAAGTCTTTGATTTGGAATTTAAAATCCGTTTTGAAAATCCTACAAAGGATCCGATAGAAATTTATCCGAAGATTGCTACGTTTCCTCAGACGATCGGTTGGGGCGGTCCTCATTTCAGATTGGAAATTGAAGACGCAAAAACCCAAGAACTCCGTTCTTATTATGGCCCGCCCGCTCAACCGCCCACGCGAAATTACTACGAAAAAAATCTAAACCTTTTACTTCCGGGAGAATTTTTGGAACGCGTCGTTTCAGCGTGTTGGATCCCGAATTCTAAAATTCCAAAACGCTCTCTTTCCAAAAAACTCCTGGATCCGGAAGGATACGACGGAATTGATGAAACTCTTTTTGAAAAATCATCGATCCTCGTGCTCAATCGAAATCGTTCTCAACTGCTCTCGGAGATCGATCAAAGAGAGGATTTTTTGCGACCGAATCATCTGATTCTTTTCCCGCGCTCGGGAGAATATAAATTCTTTCTTATTTATTATCAAAACTCTTGGGTGGATTTTAAACCGAAACAGTCCTTTAGTCTGAGATCGGAAGAAAAAATCTTTTTTGTCGAATGAGATGAATTTCTAAATTTTTGTCCGCGTTATATTTTTTGGATCGATTCTCTTCCTCCTTCATTTCTTCCGAAAAAGTGTTTTTCTAAAAAGACGGCTTGCACCGTACTTTAAGTCCGTACTCCGTTCCTATCAGGCGAAAACTCGGCTTTAGAAAAGTCCGCGGTAAAATTTTCTCCTCTGGCCGTTTAATAAATAATTTATAAATTTCAATTCCTGGATTGAAATCTAAAATAATTCGTCTATTCTTTCTCGTTACGGAATTCATTTCCGAAAATTCTATCTTTGGAGAAACTATGAAAAGACATTTAGCGTTCTGTTTGGCGGTTGTCTTATTTACGACGGCAATTTATTCGGAGACTCCGGCGCCACCGAGTGAAGAAAAAGCAAAAGCGGATCTACGGTCTCACTGGAATAAAAAATACAAAGGTGAAACGATCGAATCCATCGAAAGCGGTGGAGAACCCGTTATCTTAGAAAAGACGGACGCCAAGGGGAAGGTCGTAGAAACAAAATATAAAATTCCTTTTATCGTAGTTTCTAAAAAGGGAAGCGCCAAAACAAAATTCGAAGCGGGCGCAAATTACATTCTCAGCAAATCCAATCAGTGGAATTTTTCCGAAGTCGGAGTTGGTAACGTTGAAAAGATGGCCGGCGGGGATCAAGCGGCTCCGGCAAAACCAAAGGTAAAAGAGATCATTCTCAAAGCCCTCAACGATAAGTATTCGGGAGAATATACTTTTTCCGATCTCAAAATCGACGATGGAGAATTTGGAAGTTCCGGAGAACGATTCTGGTATCGATACCAAGGCGATATGAAACGGAAATCCGCGGACGGTTCCTCAAGCACTTGCAACGATTCGGATTTTACGATTCAAAAACAAAATTCGAGCGCAGATTGGACGGTGGACATTACGTCTCTTGGAAGAGGTTGTTACTGACTTTCAAAAACATTCGATTGCCGGTTCTTACCGGCAGTTGAAGAATCATTTTAGAATCTTGATTCTTCCCTTTTACATCCGTAAACTTTCTGAGATCCTTAAATCGTGTTTCAGAATCAGGAAAATCCGGTTGTCCACAGACCTGGACCGAATTTCAGTGTTCTCAGAATGGCGCAAAGCAAACCAGTTAAGAAAATCGTCCTAGCTTACTCAGGCGGGTTGGATACATCCGTAATTCTAACCTGGCTGAAAGAAACATACGGCTGCGAAGTAATCGCTTTTACCGCGGACGTAGGTCAAAAAGAAGAACTTTCCGGATTGGAAGAGAAAGGAATTAAAACCGGCGCTTCCAAGGTCTACATCCAGGACCTCCGTTTGGAATTCGCGAGAGATTTTATTTTTCCAGCCATTCAAGGCAACGCCCTCTATGAGATGCGTTATCTTTTAGGAACTTCTTTAGCAAGACCTCTGATCGCAAAAGCCATGGTAGAAGTTGCCGAAAAAGAAGGCGCGGACGCATTCGCTCACGGAGCGACCGGAAAAGGAAACGATCAGGTTCGTTTCGAACTCGGAGTTAAGTCCTTGGCTCCCGAAAAAACTATCATCGCTCCGTGGAGAATTTGGGAATTCGGCGGAAGAGCCGATCTCATCGAATACGCTAAGTCAAAAGGAATTCCAGTTCCCGTTACGGCTGAAAAACCGTATTCCATGGACAGAAATCTAATGCATATTTCCTACGAGGGCGGCATATTAGAAGATCCTTATAGAGAACCCGATGAGAAAATGTTTCTTTTGACAACTTCTCCCGAAAAGGCTCCGGACTCTCCCGAATACGTAGAACTCGATTTTCAAGAAGGAAACTGCGTCGCGGTCAACGGCAAAAAATTAAATCCTCTCGAAGTAATGGAAACGCTAAACACGATCGCGGGTAAACACGGAGTGGGAAGAGTTGATATCGTGGAAAATAGACTCGTTGGTATCAAATCGAGAGGCGTCTACGAAACTCCGGGCGGAACCGTATTATTCATTGCTCATAGAGATTTAGAATCCATCACGATCGATAGAGATACACAACATCATAAAGATAAGTTGTCCATAGAATTAGCGGAACTCATCTACAACGGACACTGGTTCTCTTCCAGAATGAAGGCGGTTCGCGCTTTTGTTTCCGAAACACAGAGATACGTAACCGGAACCGTAAAGGTGAAAATGTACAAAGGAACTTGTTCCGTTGTGGGAAGAAAATCATCAGTTTCTCTTTACAATCCCGAAATGGCAACCTTTGAAAAAGAAGAATTGTATAACCAAAAAGACGCGGAAGGTTTTATCAATATCTACGGACTCCCAGCGCAAGAAACGGCTAGGCTTCGGAAAAAATGAATCGAGTCGCGATTTATCCGGGTTCCTTCGATCCGTTGACAAACGGGCATTTGGATATTCTACATCGATCTCTGGCCTTGTTTGACAAGGTGATCATTGCGATCGCCGTAAACTCAAACAAGACGACTTTGTTTTCGATCGAGGAAAGACTCGGGTTTATCAGCGAAGTTACAAAAGGAATGAAAGGCCTGGAAATCGATACGTTCCAAGGTCTTACCGTCGATTATTGTGCCAAGGTCGGAGCGACCAGCATCATTCGAGGTTTAAGAGCCGTTACCGACTTTGATTACGAATATGCAATTTCTTTAATGAATAAAAAACTCGCACCTGAAGTGGAAACCGTTTTTTTGATGTCTTCAAACGAGTATTCTTTCATTTCGTCGACGATCGTGAAGGAAGTTGCAAGACACGGACGAGACGTAAGCAATCAAGTTCCCGGAATTGTCAGCAAAGCATTACTTAAAAAACTCTCTCAATAAGGAAAAAAAATGTCCAGAACGTTTATCATGATCAAACCCGACGGTGTTAAAAACAAACACGTTGGAGATATTCTCGCAAGAATTGAAAAAGAAGGATTCAAAATCCTGGGTTTAAAATACCTCAAGTTATCCCTCGAAGATGCAAAACAATTCTATAAGGTTCACTCCGCTCGCCCGTTCTACAACGACCTTTGCACATACATGTCTTCCGGTCCGATCGTAGCGGCCGCTCTCGAAAGAGAGAACGCCGTTCTTCACTGGAGAGATGTAATCGGTGCGACCGACCCGAAAGAAGCGGCGGCAGGAACCATTCGTGCTCTTTTTGCTGAAAGCAAAGAAGCAAACGCAGTTCACGGATCGGACTCCGATGATAACGCGGCCTTGGAAATTTCTTTCTTTTTCAAAGGAAACGAACTGTTCTAAGAATTACCTCCGGAGTCTGACGCTCGTTAGGCTCCGCATTTCCCTTCTTTCTCGATAACCTAGCGACGATTAAAACATAACTTCGGTTTAAACTATTGCAAAAATAAACAGAATTTCTCTTGTACTTTTAGAAAGAAATTATTTATTCTTACCAAATTCTGTCATTTAAAGGCCGTTTCAACCGACAATTCTAATATGAACGCAAGCACAAGAGACCAAATTCAGAAGCACAGCGAAATCATGAGACAATATAGAGCGAATGATCCTTTCGGAGATCCAAATCACGGCACGCCGGATTGGATGGACGACGTGATGGAACTTATTTATTCCCGCGAAGAATTTCTTGTGGATTCGGAATCTGACTTCGAAATCGAATAAGACCGATTCTTCGATTCGAAATTCCTTTATTTTTCATTACAAAATTCTCCTTTCTCAGTCTCGGAATTTTCATCCCGAAAGGGATGGCCTCCTCTCAATTCACATTTTCTTCCCTTTCAATACGAGCCCGCAGGAAGGGAATTGACCTCTCTCTCGATTCTCTTTCTATTTGAAGTATTAGGAGACGAGAATGTCCGAAAAAACTAAAATCGCAATCGCTCACGGTGATGGAATCGGTCCTGAGATTATGGACGCGACTCTCAAAATTCTCAACGCGGCGGGAGCCAAGATCGAACCGATCGAAATTCAGATCGGAGAAAAAGTTTACAAAGAGGGACATTCCTCGGGAATCAAACCGGAAGCTTGGGACATCTTAAGACAGACGAAAGTTTTTTTAAAGGCCCCGATTACTACTCCACAAGGCGGCGGTTACAAAAGTTTAAACGTTACCGTGAGAACTACGTTAGGCCTTTTCGCAAACGTTAGACCCTGTTTTTCTCTTTATCCTTATGTCGAAACCAAACATCCCATTTTAGATATCGTGATCATCCGCGAAAACGAAGAAGACCTTTATACGGGGATCGAACACCAGCAAACAAACGACACGGTCCAATGTCTCAAGCTGATATCCCGTCCCGGCTCCGAAAAAATCATTCGTTATGCTTTCGAATACGCAAAGGCTTACGGTCGCAAAAAAGTAACCGCCATGGTAAAAGATAATATCATGAAGCAGACCGACGGATTGTTTCATGATATCTTCAAAGAAGTTGCAAAAGAATATCCCGACCTCGAATCCAATTCGCAAATTATCGATATCGGAGCGGCCAACCTCGCTGACAGACCTCAAAACTTCGACGTCGTAGTAACCTTGAATCTCTACGGAGATATCATATCGGATATCGTTGCACAGATCGCCGGATCGGTAGGAATGGCCGGATCTTCCAATATCGGTGAAATTGTTTCTATGTTCGAAGCGATTCACGGATCCGCCCCGGATATCGCGGGTAAGAATCTTGCAAATCCGTCCGGACTTCTCAATGCCGCCGTGATGATGCTGGTTCACATCGGACAACCCGATATTGCCGCAAAGATCAACAACGCCTGGTTATTAACGATCGAAGAAGGAATTCATACGGGAGATATTTTTAAACCCGGTGTGAGTAGAATCAAGGTCGGGACTAAAGAATTCGCGGAAGCAGTGGTCGGAAACTTGGGACATCTTCCCGAAAAATTCAAACCAGTTTCTTTTGGAAAAGCAAAGAAAATTATAATTCCTGAATATAAGAGAATCGTTCAGAAAAAGGAATTGGTTGGAACCGATGTATTCTTGGATTGGATCGGAAATGATCCGAATGAACTCGGAAAAAAATTGGAATTGATCGCGGGCGATCTAAAACTAAAACTCATCACAAATCGAGGCGTGAAAGTGTATCCGGACGGACAACCGGAAACCTTCTTAACCGATCATTGGAGATGTCGATTCGTAAACAAAGAAGCTTTAGTACATCATGAAAATCCTACATACTATCCGATTGCACATAAACAAATCGCAGAGTTACTTTTGAAATTGGACGAAGCAGGATTCGATTCAGTGAAAACTGAAAATCTTTACTACTTCAATGGAAAACGAGCATTCTCCTTAGGTCAGGGAGAGTAATCAATCTAAAAGGAAAAACCGCCTGGATCATGGGAATGGGCGGTTTATCTGAAAACGCCTCGCTGAAATTGTAAAAAAACGAGAAGTTTATGTTCGAAGAATCGAACTCGATCCTACAAGAGTCGAAACTCTTCGCAAAGAAGGTTTTACTATTATCCAAGGAAGTACCGGCGATCCCCAGGCTTTGTGAGAAGCCGTTTCCGAATCCGATTACATAATTCATACGGCGGGCATCGTACGCGAAGGTGGTTCCTTAGAGGAATTCAGAAAAGTGAATCTAAATTTTAAAGAATGCTTTTACAAATTGGCGGACGCCGCAGAACTTTCCAAACCTCTTTCCGCATCGGCCTGATTGTTAAAAGTTTTTGATCTTTGTGATGGGAATTTTTTACAAATCGATCGGGAAAGAACCCGTGCCACCGCGGAAGGAGTGAGTTTTATTCTTAGAGAATGCGGTTTCTATCGAAAAGGCAGAATCAATTTTAGATTATCAACCCAAGGTAAAAACAAAAGTGTATTTGCAAAAAACTCAGGCTTGGATCAGAGCTTACGTTAAATCGTTATAAAGCCTTTGAATATGATCTTGTGTAAGCGGTTTGGAAAGATATCCCTTTACTTCCGGAAAAGAATTTGCTTTAACGATATCTCTTTCATCCACGGAAGAACTAACCATAAAGATGGTAATCTTCTTAGCAAGACCGCCTTGGATTTTCTTAAACTCGTCTAAAAACTGCCAACCGTCCATAAACGGCATGTTGATATCCAAAAGAATCGCATCCGGAAGTTCTTCCGAATTTGTAGATAAGGTTTGAAGTTGTTTTAACGCGACTTCACCGTCTTGAAAGTCCCTTAACTTTTTTGTCCTTCCGTCTTTCGCTAAGAATCGTTTTGCAATCATGATATAAATGGTATCATCATCTATTAACCAGAAATTCATATTATCGTTGTTCAAAATCATTGTATTTGTTAAAATTTATGACAAAAGCGGTTCCCCGCCCGATCGTACTATCCACAGTAATTTCACCCCCCAAAGATTCGATTTGATTCTTTGTCATAAATAAGCCGATTCCTTGCCCCTCTTTTTCACGATGAAACGTTTTATTCATTTTGAAAATCTGATGTCCGTACTTTCGAAGATCAATTCCGAGTCCGTTGTCACGAGCCACTAAGAAAACTCTATGATCCTCGACAAATGAGACGAAGGAAATTTCCAATTTACGACTTGGATCAGAATATTTCAGGGAATTACTTAGTAAATTCAAAAGTATACTTTCTAAATATACCTTAGGATAAAGAATCTCCGGGGCCGCTGTAAAATCAAATTTGATTTCGGCGTTAACTTCCTTAATCTGCGCGGAAAGTAGATTCTTTACTTTCAAAAAAGCTTCCTGAAAAGAAACCATCTGTTTATCTATATTTAGATTTTTTCTAATTTTGATCACTTCGACAATGTCGTTCAAAGTCGACATCAAATCGTTCGCACTGATCTCAAGAGATTGAAGAAGATCCTCTTTGTCGGTTGCGTCCTTTTCCAAAAGCATATTGACTAAAGTAAAAATATTTCCGATCGGAGCCCGAAGATTATGCGACACGATCTGATTGAATTCTTCCAGTTGAACGTTTCTTTCCGTTAGGCGATTACTTAAAGCTTGTAACATTTCGTTTTTTTCGATTAAAGCAGAAAGCATGTTTTTTCGATCCGTAATATCCTGAATCTGGGAAATAAAAAACAGGGGTTTCTTTTTGGGATCCGTTACGATCGATACGATCAGAAGAATCCAGATCGTACTTCCATTCTTATGAAAGTATCGCTTTTCCAGTTTATAACTTTCCCTTTTACCATCCAGGACCTCTTGAACAAGATTTAGATCCTCCTGCAAATCATCCGGATGTGTGATGTCTTGGAACGTAAGCTTCAGAAGTTCTTCTCTTGTATATCCGAGAATGTCCAAAAGATGAGGATTGACTTCCAACCACTTTCCATCCAGAGAAACCAAAGCCATACCGACGCCGGAATAATAAAAAGCATTAAAAAACTTTTCTTCTGATAAACGAACTTCCTCTAACGCTTGTTTCTTTTCACTTTCATCTACGATCGAAGTCAATCCTATATATTCTCTTGAGCTGGTAAGAATACCGGTTACTTCCTTTTTTTCGTTGAGAACCGGCTGTGAGATCGTTTGTAACCACACATATCTCCCGTCTTTTTTAAGAAACTGATATTCTATATGTCCGAAGCTGGAGCCTTTTTGAATCGGTTCATGAGAATTTTTAAATATACGTTCCTTATCCAACGGATTGAAAAAATCATAAGGATTTCTTCCGATCAATTCTTCCGGCTGATAACCTAACATCGAAGTTACGATTGGACTGACATAGATATAAGTGCCGTCCGGTTTGTGATAACAAATCAGTTCCGGACTTCTTTTAACCAATAGTTTATAAAATTCTTCAGATTGAATATTCAATTCGCTCAAAATAGGTTCCGCCGTTCGTTACCCGAAAATAAACTTTTTATACAAATAACAATCCATACAAAAACGAATTTAGGAATCCTCTCGTTTTGCAAAAGATGATTAGGCAAAATAGGACGGATTCTTTTAAGAATTTACGTTTTTTAAAAAAGAAAGAATTCGATTCTATCGTGAACGTAAAAACCAATTACAAACGCTTAGGATTCAAATCCAATGCGAACGATTTGCAATCATTAAACGGGATTTACAAAATCAAGGGAAGGACGTTTCGGAGTTGATTCGGGTTTAGGAAAGGCGGTTAGATTCTTAATTGAAAAATGTGAAATGGAAAAATAAAGATTGGAGAGGATTTGAGGACGACGTTCGCCGAACTCAATGCTAAGTTCGGCTTATTTGAGAATCTTATTCTCCGTCGTCTCCGAGCGCTTCCACGGGACAGATCTCCATAGCTTTTTTTGCGGCTACTTCTTCTTCCGGGTTTGTCGGTTGTCTATGAAAGTAAACTTTAGATTCGTCGTCCGTATATTTCAAAAGCATAGGCGCTTCTTCCACACAATCGTTACACGGAACACAGCTGTTATCGATATAATATTTACCGGGAGCGTTTTGTTTGACTTTGTCGTTTTTGTCAGCCATGCTTTACAAAGTTAATCGAACGATTGTTTCGTCAACCCTGTTTTCAGAATTGACACCGATTCTAATATTAGAATACTCACGGAACGATGAACGTGTTTTCAGAAAAAATCTCTAGACGCAAACTCTTCGGCTTTGGTCTCGGAGGTTTGCTGAGTGTCGGCATCGGGACCCTGCTCTTTCGCGGATCGCATTCCGTCGCAGTTCCAAAAACTTTATTTTTTTCAGAATCGGAAGCCGAGTTTTTAACGGCTTATTCTCAAACCCTTTTACCTCCTGAAAACGGATTCCCCGATATAGAAAAGGCGGAAGTCATTCGAAGGCTGGACGAAGAATTTTTCTTCGTTGATCCCGGCATTACCGATGATTTTAAATCTCTCATTCTTATCTTAGAATACCTTCCCCTCGTTAGCGGATACTGGAGTCGATTTTCCAGATTAAACGAAGAAAACAGAAAGAGATTTTTACATTCCCAGGAAACGACGGAATCGGATACGATTCGAGCTGCATTAGCAAATCTTAAAATGCCCATCTTTTTGATGTATTACGGACACGAGTCTTCGTTCAAAGCGATTTCGTATGACGGACCTTTTGCCAATCCTCCTGAAAAATTAAGCGAATCCAGAATCTATTATAAGAAAATTTTGGGGGAATCATGAGCGGTCGCGTTTACGAATGGAAGAATCTCGGTGATTCAAGAACCATCAAAGCCGACGTTGTGATCGTCGGGACCGGTTGCGGCGGTTCCACTCTCGCTTACGAACTCTCAAAAAACGGAAAGAAAGTAGTCCTCATTGAAGAAGGCGGCTACTACCATACCGGAACCTTTGACAATCACGAGCTGAATATGGCCGGAAAAGTTTCTGCCGAAAGAAATATGGCCACCGATGGATCCGGAACCATCAATCTAGTGTATGGAAAGAACGTTGGCGGTGCATCGGTTCACTATTGGGCAGACAGCTACAGAACTCCGGATGATCGGTTAAATCTTTGGAAGGAAGAATACGGAGTTCACGGACATTCTCCCGAAGATCTCAATCCTTATTGGAAAGAATTGGATGAAACTCTCAACGTACATCCTGCTAAAGAAGAATATCATAATAAAATGAATCTGCTCGTCCGAAAGGCGTGCAAGTCCCTTGGATGGGAAGGCAACCCGGTTCCTCAGGCAAGAAAAAATTGCCAAAAGTCCGGTCACTGTATGCAAGGATGTATGTTCGGCGCGAAACAAAGCCAGTTGGTCACTCACATTCCAAAGGCAATGGCTTACGGGGCGGATATCTACGCGGACTGCAAAGCCGTTCGCTTAGAACTCAAAGGAGATAAAGTAGAATTTTTAGAAGCGGTGATGATGGATCGTCCTTCCGGAAAAGAATCCGGGATCACTCTAAAATTTGAAGCTCCTGTTTTCGCGATCGCTGCCGGAGGATTCGGAAGTTCCACATTCTTACTCAGAAACGGATGGAAAAATAAATTGCCGGCGCTCGGGGAACATCTCGCCATAAACCCATCTCCTTTCGTTCACGCGATCTACGACGAACCGATCCTACAATGGAGAAACATCCCGTCCGCATTCGGTGTGGAAGAATTTCGACTGGCCCGTTTTAAAGAAGGACAGTATGTCGAAGGCGGATTTCTGATCATGGCAAATCAACTACAACCGGGAAGTCTTGCGGCATTGATTCCGGGCTTCGGATCCGAACACAGAGAGATGATGAAAATTCTTCCTCATTTTGGAGGAACGATCGGATGGATCGACGACGTTCCTTCGGAACTCGGAAATATTTCCGTAAATTCTTCCGGTAAAAGAACTGTAACGTATAACTTCGGTAAGTTGACAAAAGCCTTTCTTCGAGATTGTATCCGCAAACAGGTTCAGTTGAATTTGCGAGCGGGAGCGAAATGGATTCTACTTCCGGATCTAAAAAGAACAAAGATCGAATCCGAGAAAGAAATTGACAAAGTAGATCAACTCGAATTAAGCCCGGCGTCGATGATGATGGCCGCGCCGCATCCCGCGGGCGGCTGTAGAATGGGACAAGACCCTTCTCGCTCCGTGGTCGACTGGAAACACCGAGTTCACGGACTAAAGAATCTCTATGTCTCCGACTCAAGTGTATTCCCTACGGGAGTTTCGGTGGATCCAAGTTATACGATTATGGCGTTCAGCAAACAAGCGGCCAAATTTATTCTCGAAGATTTCTCCGCGCCGGCAAATTGACACAAAGAATTTTATTTATCAGATTCCTTAGGTAAGGGAATTCCAAATCTTTATCTTCTCTTTCAGTCGATCTCAAATTAGAATGCAAGAAACAATAATTTCTTGCATTTGAAAAGGGAAGGCTTAACATTTTGCTCCGTCATCTGCAAACAATCATGAAAACTTTTCGCTTCCAGAAAGGGACAACGCTCCTAATCCTATTCTTTTATATTATAACAGGAAAATCATACGATCTTTCTGCAACGCCTACACCCAAACAAGACCTGAGTCAGGTCGTCGAAAGGATCAGACAAAATTCTAGAAATGCCATCGCGAAGTTTAAGGGGATCGACTATAAGCGAGACTTGACGATCACAGAAACTGATTCGAAAACCGGAAAACAAATCTCCGTTTCAAAGGTCACTACAAGAAGAGTTGAATATTACTACGATCGACCGGTCATCGTGGTCCTTAGTTATTTTAAGAACGGAGAAAGTCTTCCGCCAAAAGATTACGAGCCGGAAAAATCATCCCCCACCTATCCAATCTTTGACGATCAGTCCGAAGATCATTATTCCGTACAAATCAAAGGACCGATCATTTTTAAAAACCGAGAAAGTTACGTGGTCGATGTGACTCCTCTTCAGCTTTCTCCCCGCCACTTCAAAGGAAAAATTTATTACGATAAAAATTCCCTACGTCCATACTATATAGAAGGAACAACCTCCAAATGGAAGTTCGGCGTGAAGGATATGTATTTTAAAATTAATATGGAATTGACTAAGGATAAAGTTGCGATTGTAAGATCCGGTGAAGTTTTTGTTAAAACTCATATACCGCTGCTGAGTTCTGAAAAAGACATTCATATTCACTTGGATACGGTAGAAGCGGTTCCGATTCGAAAATAATATCATACAATTCGCATACGTCTAAGACTCCAGCGTTCAACTCGAATGCTCCTTGACTGAATCGTTAAACAAAATAAGATCGAGAAAGCAAATGGAATCCTTCGGAAAACCCTTTCTCATCCTAGGCGTTTTGTTTTTACTCCTCGGAATCTTTTTTCTTTATGGAAATAAACTCCCGTTTTTAAACGAATTGGGGAAACTTCCCGGGGATATTCGAATTGAGAAGGAAAATTTTAAATTCTATTTTCCTCTTTCCACTTCGATCCTAATCAGCGTCTTGATTTCGATCCTTCTCTTTTTGGTTCAAAGATTTAGAAACGGTTCGCCATGAAAAAAGGATTTCGTTTTAGCGCGCGTTTCTCTTTTCAAGACGGAGAAAATGAATTCGGGGAAATCCTTTCCGACTTAAAAAAAAAGAAAATTCCTTATATCGATCTAACAACCTCCAATCCGACCCAGGCCGGATTTCAATATCCAGAGGAAGCGATCCGTCATAGTTTTCATACAAGCGATCTAATCACTTATAGTCCCGATCCGCAAGGGAACCTCGAAGCGCGTAACGTGATTTGTGATTACTATCGATCCAAAGGATTACAAATCGATCCCGAAGATTTGTTTTTAGTTTCCTCTTCCTCCGAAGCCTATTCTTATTTATTCAAACTCTTTTGTGACGCCGGGGATTCGATTTTAATCCCGGCACCGGGATATCCTTTGTTTGAATTTCTTTCCGCGATGGAAGGTCTTCAGACGATTTCCTATTACACAAAAAAAGAAAATTTTTGGAGTCTGAAAATTACCGATTTAGAGCCGAAGGATTTGGCGAAAAGTAAACTTCTTTTGATCGTTAGTCCTAACAATCCGACCGGATCCGTATTCAGTCGTGCCGATTTTGAATCAATGAAGAATGAATTAGTAATTTATAATATTCCTTTGGTTATAGATGAAGTTTTTTCGGATTACGTATATGATGGAGAATCCCATTCTACTTTGATCGATTTCGAAACGCCGGTGATTTCCGTAAACGGATTATCTAAAATCCTAGGAATGCCCGGAATGAAACTATCTTGGATTCTTCTCAGCGGTCCTTCCGATTGGAAAAAGAAAACAAAAGAATTTCTCGAATTAATCTCGGACACTTATCTTTCCGTAAATACGCCGGTTCAAAACGTTCTTTCCGATCTGATGAAATGGAGAACGATGATCCAATCTCAAATTCTGAAAAGAATTCAGAGAAATCTTACGATATTAAAACAAGTCCTCTCCGAACCAAAGATCGCGCAAAGAATCAACTGTGACCTTCCTAAAGCAGGCTGGTATTGTATTTTAGAAAGTAAGGATTTTTTTCCGGAAGATCAATTTTCACTTCGTTTATTAAAAGAAAAAAAAGTATATGTTCATGCGGGAGAAATGTTCGGCTTTCCGGATACTGATAAGACAGGAAGAATCATTCTTAGCTTGTTGACCGAGACCGAAGTTTTCGAATCGGGTTTAGGAAAAATTATAGATTTTGTGGATGAGATCAAACCGCTACAGTCGACCGAGTGAAAGAAAATATTTTCTAAAAATCCCACCTTCTCCGGAAATCAAATCCGATCAAAAGTCATTTTCAGCAAACGACCTTTGTTAAAATAAACATTCAAAAAAGAAGAGAGATTCTAATCAAGTTCCCAGTCTTTTGGCTTTGTAATACCAAGCTTTACAAAATCCCTTAAAAAACCTCTGTATCTTCCCACTGTTTCAATTTTGTTAAACGAAGCAGGATTGAAAATTCCTCTTTTTCGAAACAACTTAGAAGGATCTTCCTTTATATCGGACCAAGTCCCAACTTCAAGCGTTAGTGGTAAAAATTTAGAATTCCAAGATGATTCTTCTTTGTGATATTCAAGATAGTGATCGTAAAATTTATCCCAGAGATCCCCGTGAGTAGTGTAGGTTTCACTTTGAGGTCCGTATTGAAAATGAATATGACCGCAGTGATTTTTGAGATGATCTCCAATCTTCTGATATAAAGGAGTATCGGGGCAGGGAGCCTTTGTATAAGCATAAGGCCACCAAACATTATCTACCGTTCCAAAGCCGGAATGAAGATCAAGAACGGGCATGATCGCATCTTTCACGTCAAAAAAAGATTCTTGAACCAATCGAAACAAGGCTCTTGATTCGGGTTCCAATCCTTGACCTCGATAGTAAGGAAGTCGTTTAGAAATTTTTTGACCTCCAAAAAAAGGCAGAGCTTTTACGGCGTCGATTCCCGAGTTTCTCATAAGATCGACTCCGGCAGGATTCGATCTTTGTTTTAAAACGACGCCGCCAGGATTTACGATCGGCAAGATCACGATTCCCAATTTTCCTTTCTTCAATTCGGGAAGATATCCGGTTGAATCGGGATGTAAGATATATTCTAAAAAATCGAGTAAGATAAGAATCCCGATGGTCTCCAAACCGTGAACTCCTGCAACGATTCCAACGGGATGTTCTTTGAGACCTTTTTCGGTTCCAAGCCGAAGTGCATGAATCGGAAATCGAAAACCTTCCGCGGTTTTTCTCGAAAATCCGATCTGATTCAAACTAGCGAGTTTGCCTCCCAGCTTTAATATTCTGAGAAGTTTTTTATCGTATCGATTGAGTCTTTTGTAACCGCCTAACATAGATTTGACGAGTTATCGTTTGGATTGAATCGTTTGAAGCTCGTTACAGTCTTCCGAAAGTTTCAACACACCGCTTTGAATTTTTTCGCAGGGCTCACTTGCGACGATTTGAAAACAATTTCGAACCGCCTTTTTAATTTTTTCAGAATCTTCATTGGCGAGTAGATACGCGTTCGATTTGCGAAATTTTCCAGCGCAGTTTGCGGGATTGAGTCTCTCTTGGATCAGGCTCTTTGTAGAATCTTTTAAATTCTTAGAGGACTCTTCGGCGCAGCTCGCAAGTTTTTGACAATAAGATGAGACCAATTCGGAAGATTCCTCTCTCCACTTATCGTCTACGATTCCTTGCGGTAAGGAATTCTTTTTGCAGAACGCGAAGTTAAGAATAAAAAAAACTCCAAGAATGCTCAATAGAAAACTTCTGTATTTTTGTTTCATAGTTTCTCGATCAGTGTTCCGATTTTTTACGAATAAAAATTTCAACTCTTTCTCCCGAAGCCTTTCCCTCGGGCGTGGAAGAGGAATTCTCAATTGCTTTGTAGGCGCTGGACGCTTCGATAGAAATTTTATCTTTCGGGATTTTATAATTTTTTGATAGAGCATCCGCGATGAGTTCGGCTCTGTATGCGTTGTATTCCCAGGCGTTTCTAAAACCTTTTTGTGCGGCTTCGTTTCCATAAGGAATTTGCACTTTTAAAACGATATCAACGTCCATCGCTCCGGAGAGTTCCGATATTTTTTGAAACGCAAAAGTCATGTCTTCGTCCGGTCGGAATTGACCTTCTCCTAAAGAAGATCCGAAAAGGACGATCTTGATTTCTTCGGTTTCTTGAATTCCGATATTGAGTTTTGCTTTCTCTTTGAGTTTTTTCAAAGCATAGCTGACCCGTTCCCAAAAACGATAGAGTTGGGTTCTCGGTTGCAACAAAGGATCTTCTTCGATGGAGACCGTACTTCCTTGAAAAAAAGATTCTCCTAAACCGAATCCGCCTCGGATCACGTCCGCGACCTGCTTCAATTTGACCTGATCCACCTGGGAAATCGAATACATAATGATAAACAAACCCAAGAGTAAAGTAATCATGTCGGCGTAAGTCAACAACCAGCGTTCGCGGTTTTCGTTAGATTCGTCCTTACGACGCCCTCTTTCCAAAAGCTGTCTTCGAAAACGACTCAAGCTTCCTTCCGATGATTGCCGAGCAATGATTCAATGTATTCGGTCTCTCTCTTTTCCACTTCTTCATAGAAAGAATTAAAGATGTTGGAGGAAACCGGTAGTGTTGCGTTATACGCTTCTTCCACGCTTTGAAAAAGAGCGGAGACCCCGAGCATTCCGGCCATAAATCGAGCAGGACGAATGAGATACGCGCTGATCGGTTTGTGTGCGAGCTCGTAAAAAACTTTCAGGTTGCGAAGAACGATTTCAAGTTGTCTGATTCTATCTTTATAATGGCCCATTTGACCGTAGTGAAGATCGTATTCTTCTCTTGTGAGACGTTTCCCGTCCCAACCCGCATCCACGAGATGTTTTGCAAAAATGGTATCCATTTCTTCGGTGAGATTGTTCAGCTCGATGAGATATTCAATATTCTCTCTCGAACTTTCTTTCATCATACCTTTTACTTTTTGGTATGTGTCCATCGCGAGTTGTAACCAAACGTCTCTTCCATCTAAGTTATAAATCTTCTCAAAGAAATATTCCACCATAGGAATGGTTTCTTCCAGATGAAAGTAGTTGGCATAAAAAACTCGAAATCGTTCCACTTGTGCGCGAACAACTTCGGCTCTCGCCGCTTTTAATTTTTTAAGGGCCAAATCGCTCATTCTTTTTTTGGAATCAACTCCAACCTGTAAGCGGAAAAACCCTGTTGGTCTGTTTGCTTTTGTACGGAACCGAATTGGTTCGGAAGATTTACGACATCTCGTCCCATACGAGTAGAAGATCGAAATAGAATGGTCGGAATTCCGTCCTTCTCCGGAGTTATGGTAAAACGAATTCCGTATTTATGATTTCTTCCCCATCCGTCTTTTGTAATTTCAACGAGCGGAACCGCAGAATTGATATACTTACCTGCGGATGAAAAAATGCTAGAACCGGGCGAATAGATTCTTTGTCCCTCTTTCGTAGTATCGATACTCACCTTTCCTCCATCCGGAAACGAAAGAGAAAGATACGTCGTTCCTGCGTAAGAACCTCGATTCTTAAACCAGAGAACGGTTTCGCCGGGAACGCCCTTTTTCCATTCTATAGGGGCTTCCAAAGAAAGAAGCGCGGGTACGGCTACCCTTGATATATCGGGAACCATTTCCCAACCGTTGAAAATAAAATTTTGCGCGTAACTTCGATTCGACGGAAAGATCGTTATATTCTTTTCCGTTTTATTGTAATCAAAGTCGATTCGTTTTGTCTTTATTAGAAATTCATGATCTTTCAGAGACAAGAGACCGTCCAAAATTTTTTGTCCTTTTCGAATACCGTAAGGAACCGAAAAAAGTCCGAGAGGCGGCTCTTCGCTTAACACTTCTAAAAAGAGAGAATTGAACCCGTCGCCCGGAAGTTCTTCCATTAGAATTCTCTTAACTACAAAACCGGCTTCCTTTGTTTGAGGGTTTTCACCGTCGCCCGGAAGCCAAGAGTTCTTGGACGCGTCGTAGTGAAGAGGGCCGATGTTCAAAAGGGAAAAGGAAAATTTATTTATCAAAGACCATTCGCCGTTTTTCTTTTTGAAAACGCCCAGAACTTCCTCGGTTCCGTTTCGAACCAGAGCGAAAGATTCTAAATCCTGATCTTCGTCGAGGTTTCCCACCTTTTTCAGGACGACGTCGGGGTTCTTTTGATCGGAAGGGGATAACAACAATTCTACGATTCGGGAATCGGAAGGAGTTTTTGAGGAACAACTCATCGCGATAAAAATCAAAATCAATAATTGAAGAATTTTTTGAAAACGAAATACGACTGGATTCATGGTTCGATAACAGAATCCGGGAGGGAAAAAAGCCTGTCTATGATTTTCCGATGCCCCTAATTTAGATCTAGAACCTCTTTCAAAATTCGAGAATTCACTCGTCCCGTAAATTCATCTTCGTATCTTTCCAATTCTGTTACAAATTCCTGCGAAAAACCCGCTTCGATCCTCGTTTCCGGAAAGTAATGATATCCTTTCGCTCTTCGAGGTGTAAAAGGAAATTCGATGAGAGAAAGATAGTGTTCCCATTCATTTTTAGAATCGGGCATTTGTTTTCGAATGTATTGATACCCGCGACGTACGTGTTTGATCTCGTCTTCGTAGACCTTCTTCATGATCTCGGCCTTTTGTGTATCACCGAATCGCTCGAAAGCCATCGTATAGATTTTTGAAAAGTCGAGGTTCGCCCCTTCGAAAGAAATTGCCATAATTGCGTAAAACTTCTCTAACGTTTGCATTCTTGGAATTTGCTTCCAAAAAATATAATTAAGCGGCCGATCTCCGAGTTCCATTCCTCCGTTTTTCATTTCCGAAAGATAAAGCCGGAGATGATTCTGTTCTTCCAAAAGAGTTCGATACAAACCAAAACGGACTGAAGAAGGCGCTTCTTGAAATTTAAGAATCGCGTAAGCAAAGAGTTCGATCGCCATCAACTCGTGATTGGCAAAATGATGAAGAGTAACGTATCGATTCTCATCCAGAAACAATTGTTCCAATCTGGGGATCTTGCTTTTATGATCGCTGATTTGAATTTTTTTTTCACGAATTGGAAGATTTGGTAAATTAGAAATTTCGAATGATCGAACATCTTCCGGCGGAATTATAGGGGAGAATAATTTATCTTCGAGGCCGGCGCCGTAGAGCACCTGCTTTGCGAATTCATTCAGAGTCATTTTTAAGCGGGATGTTTAGAGGCGTCGAATCCGAGTTCGATGATGGAACCTTGAATATTCTTTTCATCCGGATTGAGAGAAATTTTTCCTTCTCCGCAGTGATACATGATCTTAAACGTATCCATCAAAGATTGAATGATCTGCAATCCTCTTCCGATATTTCTGTGAGGAACTTGAGATCCTTTCCAGGGAAGAACTTCACATTTCTTTTCTTGGTGTTTTTGGATACAACTGATATAGTCTTTGAGGTTGGAAGGTTCGGAAGAAGTCGTAAGCGATTCTAATTTTTCAGCTTTGAGACCGGAGCCATAGTCCATGATCCACAAAGTGAATTTACTATTCTGAATCACCCATCGACAGATGATTGTTTCGTCCGAACTGACTTTGACGTTAGCCGAAATTGAGTTCGTGAGGGCCTCGTCGGCGGCTAATTCGATCTGTGTAATATCTTTTTTGGCGAAAGAATTCTCTGAAAGAGAATTTCTCAGGGCGTTCCTAAGTTCTCGGATACTGGTTAGATCCGTTGGGAGGAACATAACGTAGGATCCCCCGTGATGTTTAACCAGCAATGATTCATCAGAATCTCTCATTTCCGTTCCCGGTACCCACTTCCAAGATTAACAGCCCAAAGCAGGCGATTTGAACAAAATATGCCGGTTTTTTTCAGGACGACAACGAAATTCCTGCTTCTCCGGCGGTTTTTTCAATTCTCTGGAGGAGTTTTTCCTTCCCCAAAAGCGGAAAAAGAATCGGTAACTCCAAACCAGCTGACTTTCCGGTGGTTGCGGCCCGGATCGGCATATAGAGAGTTTTTCCTTTCTGACCGGTCGCCTCTCCGATCTTGGACATTGAGTTCTTATAGTCCTCATCGGTCTTTGGATCAGAATTCTTCAGCATTGCATAGAATTCTTTTACTACCTTGGGACCATCGCCCTCTTTTAGGTAACCAGCCGCTTCTTCCGACTGAATCTTCAGGTCCGTAACAAAGAATTCTGCGATGTATTCCGGAGCCTGAGTCAGGTTATCCAGATACACTCTAACAGATTCGACGATGGAAGTAAGTACAGGGTTACTTATATTTTTTACTTCTTCCGGAATATCTTTTCGATCTTTGAGAAAAGGAAGTAGGTTTTCTAATACTTTCGATATATCTAAATCTCGAATCGTTCGATTTGACAACCAATTGAGTTTGGATTTTGGATTCATCGCTTCTGCGATCTGGGAAAGATCGGAAAAATTTGTGACCACTTCTTCGTCTCCGCCTTTCGGTTTTTTAAAGACGTCGAAGGTGGAAGGAGATTTCGAACAACGATGCACATCGAAGATTTTTTCCAACTCGTCGCTCGGAAGGAACTCTCGTCCGTCCGGAGAAGTCCATCCTAACAGAGCCATGTAGTTCCGAAACGTTTCCGGCAGATAACCTAAATCACGAAACGCAAGAATCGAAGTTGCTCCCGCTCTTTTCGAAAGTTTTTTACCGTCCATCCCTACGATCTCGGATGCGTGTGCGAACTCTGGCGTTTCATAACCCAGAGCTTCGTATAACAAAATTTGTCTTGGAGTGTTCGAGAGATGTCCGACTCCGCGAATCACGTGACTGATTTTCATGAGCGCGTCGTCTACTACGACCGCGTAGTTGTAGGAAGGAAACCCGTCCGACTTGACGATGATAAAATCGCCGATCAATTTCGTTTCGAACTTTACCTTTCCTTGAATGATATCGTTGACGATTAAAGTTTTCGAAGGAGTTTTAAATCGAATCGAATACGGAATTCCCTGTTTGATTTTTTCTTCGACTTCTTCGTCGGACATGTTTGCGTGAAGGCCGTCGTAGACATAGGGAACTCCCATCGCCTCGGCTTGTTTTTTCTTTGCCTCTAATTCTTCTTGAGTACAAAAACAACGGTACGCTTTTTTTTCTTTGAGAAGTTTATCCGTGTATTCTTTATAGATCGAAATTCTTTCGCTCTGAATGTAAGGACCGAATTCTCCGCCGGCGCCCGGACCCTCGTCCCAGTGGATTCCCAACCATTGCAAAGATTCTAATATGATTTTAAAAGATGCTTCCGTGGAACGGTTTTGATCCGTGTCCTCGATTCTTAAGATAAACTTTCCGCCTTGGGACTTTGCGTATAAATAATTGAAGAGTGCGGTTCTCGCTCCGCCTACGTGGAGAAATCCACTGGGGGAAGGTGCAAATCTGGTACGAACTTCTCTGGTTTGATTCATGGGGATTGGCTTTTCTCGTTCGAAATTCTTATGATAGGATAATTTTTGAAATTAGCCGTTGTGGTAAATGGTTTATTTGTGGAGAGATCGTAAAATGAAACGGATTTTTTGAGTTCGTTCTTTCTCAATGCGAGAAGGTCCACATCCGAAGGAAAGTCCAAACAATAATAATCGACATAAGATTCTCCTTTTCTCAAAGGAAGGATCGGAATCGTTCCCGTAAGTCCGATCGCCGGCGGGTATTCCAAAGATTCATAGTCGTAGTCGCGAGAAGAAGTCAGAGTTCCGTTTGCGGAAATAAATTCCGTCTGCATGATTCTTACCAAAATTCCCCGGAGGCCGTGTTTCCATTTCAGAATCCCGATTCCCGGAACCACTCTTGTCTCTTCGGTTTCTCGGATTCCGCCTTCGTCTCCGATCACGAATTCTTTTTTAATGTCTTCGAGAGGTTCGTTCTTTGGCTGAGGATTTATAATCTCCGGTAAGGTTTTCGAATTGGATTTTTCAAATCGTTTGGAAACAAATTTCGGCGTGAATTCAAGTTTGTGTTTGTCGCTTGGATTTCTCTGAAAGTTTCCCTTCCATTCGGAAACATCCAAAAGAATTCGTTCCGTCTGTTCGGTCTTCCCGGACAATTCCATATATTTTAGAATCCCTTGAACCATTTCTTCTTTCCCGGCTTGGTTTCTTAAAAAGATATAACGCGCCTGAAAGCTGGAGCTTTCGTAATACGGAGAAACAAAAGGACTCGAAACAAAATAAATCTGAGAGGAATACTTCTCCGAAAGGCTCTTCGAAGTTTCAAACCAGTGCATCGGAAAACTTCCACAATGAAAAAAGAAGAAGGAAATTCCAACTTGGAATAGGAGAAAGAGCCGAAATTGAGAACGGATTAAAACCGACTTTGAGAACCTGAAAACTTTTTTCATCTACTTGTAGATCGTGCTTTTCTCAAAAACCGGCAAGGAAAAACCCAAAAATTAAACTTTCTTTACAAAAACCGGGGGTCAGATATGCAAATGTCCGAAAGGGAATTGTTCCCTCTTTCACTTGAAAAACCCTGTAATTAAATCCAGTCAACTTTTTACAGTTGACAGGATAGTGTTCTAGAATTTCGTTGGCCAAAACTGTATGAAGAATTCCAATCCACCAAAGCCAAAGGATGCGTTCCCAAAACGTCCTTTTGAAGATCAGGTCAATGACGACCAGAGAAAATATTCGCGTTACGTTTGCGATTCCAGGGCTATTCCCCATGAAATCGACGGCCTGAAGCCAGTTCAGAGAAGAATTCTCTGGGCTATGTGGAATTCAGACGCGAGAAACCGTTATACAAAGACGGTGAAAGTAGCCGGTCTCGCGATGGGATATCACCCGCACGGGGATAGATCGATTCAAGACGCGCTTTCTCAGATGGCTCAAGACTTCACTTTTGCCAATAACATTCCTCTCGTTTCCGGTGAAGGGACCTTCGGAGACGTTTTAGATCCGAGCGCGATCGCATCTCCTCGATACACTGAAGTAAAACTATCCGACTTTGCAAAAGATTTGGGATTCTTTGAAAGTTTGCCGGATATCGATTACGTTAAGAATTATGACGAGACCGAAGACGAACCGATTCACTTTGTAGGAAAGGTTCCGATCGTATTACTCAATAATATTCAAGGTATTGCAACCGGTTTCCGTTGTTTTATTCCGGCTCACAGACTTGCGGATATCGTAAAATCCCAAGTCAATTATCTAAAAACCAAAAAACCTCTCCCGTTAAAACCTTGGTATAGAGACTTCGGCGGCGAAGTGAGAATGGCGGAAACGGAAGCCGGAAATATTACGATGGCGACTTCCTTTGCTTTCAAATGGGAAGGAGATATTCTTTACCTTACCGATTCACCGATGAACTGGAACCGTGAAAAAGTGGTTTCTCTGATCGACGATATCATCGAGAGAAAAGATTCCTGGCTAAAAGACTACGTCGACTATTCAAGCCAGACGTTTAGAATCGAACTTCAATATAAGAAGGGAGAAAAACCGACTCAAAAAGAAATCATGGCCCTCTTCAATAAAGAAGACGTTCAAACACTCGCTATGAACGTGATTACTTACGACGGTAAGTTAAAAAACTTCAAACCGGAAGAAATCATCAAACGATTCTGCGATTTTAGAAAAACTCATTTGATCCGAAGATTCAAACGTCTTTCCGGATTGGAAGAAGAGAAAATCGAAAGAAACTCCGAACTGATTCGTTTTATTAAAGAGAAATGGAACGAGAAAGTAATCGGAATCAAATCCAAGAAGGACTTTGAAGACAAACTCAAAGCCTCTAAGTTTAAATATTTCGAATGGTTGTCCACGATTCCCGTCTATAGAATGACTATCGACGAAGTAAGAAAGTGCGAAGAAGCGATTGTGGAAGCAAAGACCGCTCTCTCACGTTATCAAGGATTGGTCAAAGAAGACAAAAAATTGACCGACTTCATGATAACCGAATTGGACGAACTCCAGACAAAATGGGATAAAGTATGAGCGCAGATAAAACAAAAGTAAAAGAAAAATCATCCCAAGAAAGAAATTTTAAAAAACTCTCCAACGTAGAACACGTTCGGATGAGAACCGGTATGTGGTTGGGACAAAACTCCTCATCCACTTTTGAACAACATTTTTTCCGTAAAAACAACGAAGGAAAATACGAGATCGTTCACGAGGAACTCGAAGACGTTCCCGCAAAATTAAAATGTCTCGACGAAGCTTGTATGAACGCGGTGGACGAATACCGTAAAAATCAGAAAGACAAATCGATCCCTGAAAAAGATAAGATGTCCAAGCTGATCATTCAACTTTCTTCGGACAGAAAGAGTGTGACGATTTCGGATAACGGAAGAGGAATTCCTGCGGCGAACGCGGAAGGCGTTTATCTTCACTTGATGTATGGCGAGAATTTTGACGATCACGTAAAACAAGATCACGTCGCCGGACAAAACGGAGTCGGGATTTCTCTCGTGAGAATGGTCTCGAACTATTTTAAAGTAAAAACCGTAAACGGCGGAACCTCTTTTAAAAAACTTTTTACCGTTCACGACGACGTAAAAAAACAAATCCGCTCTTACAAACTTTCGAAAGACGAAACCGATCGGATATTTCTCTATTTTGACGAGCACGGAAAGTTTACGGACTGCCCTCTTCTAACAAAGGACCAGATCGAAAAGTTAGGCCCGTTCCTCAAAAAAACGAATATGCAGGAATTGATCGAAAAGGCTTCCAAAGAAGATCACGGCACTTCCGTAGAATTCGAACTCAATCCTAAATATTTCAACAATCTGGACGTTTCGTTTAACGTGGATTTGATGAAACAATATCTGCAAGATATCGCGATGACCAATCCGGGTTTGGAAGTTCAGTTCGTATTCAAAGGGAAAAAAGACAAATACAAGTTCAAAAAAGGACTCGATGAAATCTTTTCTCATTCCGATCTCGTTTACTACAAAATGGATTTCAGCGCTCCGGGTTCGGCTTCGCAGCTTCACTTGGAAACGTATCTCGTAATCGGACAAAACAAAAATCTTACTTGGGTCAATTCGATCTTCGCTCCTCAAGGCGGATCAGCGATCGAGTATCTCGAAAATAGAATCTGCGACGAAGTTCGTAAAAAAAGTCAAATCGTTGCATTAGAGAAAAAGCTCAAAACAAGCTCTACAAGAAACGACGTAAGAAATTGTTTTCACATGTATGTGAACGCAAGACTTCTCAATCCTCGTTTTAAATCTCAGGATAAGTCTTACTTGATCAACGATCTTAACGAAGACATTCGAAACGCGGTCGACAAACATCTTGAAAAATTTATCAAGAAGACCGGACTTTTGGAAGAGATCAAACTCCAGATGGAAAAAAGAACTCAGCTCAAGGCTTTTGAAGACGCGCAAAAAGGTCTTAAAAAAGCGAGCAGAATGAACATTCCGAAACTCATGCCTCCGACTGGAAAGCCAGGCGATCCGGGAAGGGTTCTGTTTGTTGCGGAAGGAGATTCTGCCATCGCCGGTTTGCGTCCCGCAAGAAATCCGAAATTGCACGGGCTCTTCCCGCTTCGTGGTAAACCGCTCAATTGTAAAGGTATGAGCATCGCCAAAGCAATCGCTAACGAAGAATTAAAAAACATCGTCGCAATCGTTGGACTTCCCCTGGATCAAAAAGTAAAGTCAATCGAAGAATTGAATTACGAAAAGATCAGTATCATTACCGATGCGGACTTCGACGGTTATGCGATTCGTTCTTTGATGTTGTCTTTCTTTTACGAATACTGGCCGGAACTTTTTGAGTTGGGTTTTATTCATATCTCCAGCGCGCCGCTTTATGAAGTGGACGTGAAGTTCAGCGATAAGAAAAAAGAAACGATCTTCTGCATAGACGATAAAGACTACGACGATCTGATCAAACGTGTGGAAAAAGGCGGCGGAGAAATCACCCGCAAAAAACGGAATAAAGGTCTCGGAGAAACCGGAAAAGAAGCCATGAAATTTGCTGTAGATGAGTGTATGACTAAGATCACCATCGGAAGTAAAAAAGAAGCTTCCAAAATTCAAAATCTTTGGTTTCACAAAGACTTTGCAGAACAAAGAAGAGATGCAATTTCCGAATACGCGATGAGCGTAATCGAAGACTGATTTTTTCTTCGCATAACATTTCCAAACGACTTTCAAAAACGGTCGTTTGGAAATTCTCCTATTTCAATTCTAATTTTAGAAGAATCCCGAAAGTCTCCTTTTGCATGAATGCAATTACTTGAAAAACTGAACCCGTCTCAGTTTGATTGCATTCTCCATTGAATGCAAAAAATTCATATCCGGCGGAACGCAAAATTCAGATTCGAATCGATAGTCAATTCTTTTACGCCCACGGCGGTCGTTACGACAAACTGTCTCCTTCTGAAATTCTACTTGAAAACGGACTTTAAGTCCGATTGAAGTAAAATAGTACGGAGATTTTTTGTTTGTTCGGCGTGAAAGACCAATTTCCTCTGCCGCTTTGAAAAACATACGTACGAAAACTTGAGGATTTGAAATAAATTCAACTTTTAGAATATTCTAAAATATGATTAATCTGTTTTATTCCTAATGAACTTTTAATTCCACATTCTGAAACAAAAGCTAAGAATCAAATTCCGATTCCTTGTGTAATTAAATTTAGAATCTTCTTTAATTCTTTTTCATCGTCGAAGTGGTCGTCCCTGCTAAGGACAAATCGATAGATCAAATATGAGACGTTGATGCTATAAGAAGTTTTGACGAGTGTCTCCGGATCGATCTCCTTTCTGATTTCCCCTTTCTCTTGAAAATAACGGATCGCCTCCAGAGCGGGAACGAAGAGATTTTCTTTCCAGATGGAACCAAAATACTCCGCAAAGGTGGAGTCATGAAGAATCGCGGAGGCAAGGATCCGAATTTTATGACGATTTTCTTTCGCAGCTTGAATTCGATTTCTCATGATCGAAAGATACCATTGTTCAAAGGAGACATTTCTTTCTTCTAAGAATTTTCGAAGTTCGGGAATCTGTTGGGCGAAAGCGGTTTCATAGACAATGGAAGATAATATTCTTAAATAAAGATCCTTCTTCGTTGGAAAGTATTTGAATAAGGTTCTTTCCGTCACCTGCGCTTCTTTCGCGATCTCCGAAGTCGTAGTTCCCTCAAATCCCCTTTCTCCAAAAAGTTTTTCTCCCGCTTGAAGAATGTCCTTTTCCTTTTCACTCGCCGGCTGGATGTATTTACCGTATTCGATCAGTATTTTTTTTCGGTTTAGTTTCAAGTCGTTCCCTACACTCGATTCTTAAAATCAAGCTAAGAATGAAAGTAGAATTCCAAATCAGATTTTTCTTTTTTTAATTTCTTTGAAAAAAAATGCTTGTATAGTATCCACTATATTTATATTTTGAAAGTATAGTATTTACCA
Organism: Leptospira tipperaryensis; assembly: GCF_001729245.1. Lineage (NCBI taxonomy): Bacteria > Pseudomonadati > Spirochaetota > Leptospiria > Leptospirales > Leptospiraceae > Leptospira > Leptospira tipperaryensis. Next base: position 3,952,439 of record NZ_CP015217.1, read on the forward strand.
TACTTGAGGCTTTTATGAAAAATGTAGATTTGACAATTCCGGAAATTCTCCCCGTACCCTGGCTCAAAAAGGGGATCGAAACCGCCTTGTCCGGCACGAGAACACTTCCGGACGGAAGAGTTCAATTCTGGATTCGACATTCTCCGGTAAAAGGAGTTACTCCCAAGATGCTCGTTTGGTGGTTTTCCCATCTGGAAGGAAAGATAGAATACGAAGGTGGTATTTATGAAAAATACAGAGTCTGGCATCCAGAAGACCACGTTCACGCGAGTTACGAAACGAGACTTCCCGACGGTTCGATCGGCCCCGGAGCTTCGATTCGTTTAGTGGAATATCTGGGAAGAAATAAAAATTACATCGTAAACATCGTGACCGAAATTGAGAAGTTAGACGAAACAGGCTATATCCACAATCCAAGGCTGGAAGGAAAATACAAAGTCGCAAGAATGGAATACACTTTTGAAAAATCAGGAAACGATACGATCTACGAAAACTCTCTGATCATCGGTTGGAAAGGCTGGACGTGGAAACTCGTTCGTCCCCTATTTTTAAAATTTGTATTTAGTAAAAAAAGAGGATTAGCTTGGATTCGTCACAACATTGAAGAAGTGGGTCAATTTGAACGATTTCTTCCGGAACTCTATCGAAAAGAAAATTCTCAGAAATTGGAACAGAACGCCGTATAATCAAAAGTTGTTTCGTTTGAAAATCGTTACGTAGTCGAGAAAACAAGAATGTTAGAAAATTCTTATACAATCTTTTGCTCTGTTTTAAAAACGAGAAAGGAATTTCGTTTTTAAAATTCCTTTCTTATATTCTTTTCAGACTTGATTGACGGCTCGGATCGCAGACGCAAGAGCGCCTTCTACGGTTCCGTTTAATTCCGCAGTGTGTTCTCCGGCAAAGAAGATTCGATCCATCGGTTTGAGCAAGGATATGATCGACCCGTAACTTCCAGGAGGGAAGGTCGCAATTCCGGAAGGAACATATTTGGAATGAGAAGATTCGCTGCTCTGAATTCGAAGTACTTGAAGATCCTTCTTTTGACTCAATCTTTCCAAAGCAAGTCGAATGTATTCCACTTTCAAAGCGTCAGTGGAAGTCGCCATTACGTCGTAACGATCTCCCGTTGAAATCATTCCTAAAACCTTATCTTCCGAATTTGATTTTGTCCCCGCGTCGTAGAGAAAACCTGCGGCAGAATCCGAATAAGCCGAAAAGTTTTCTCTCGTCCAAGGGGCTTCTCGAAGCATTAGAAAAGTTTTATAGATTCTTGAATAACGAATTCTCAGGGCCGAAAGTTTCTTTTCCTTATCCAATTCCGGATCCCATTGAATCGACGTAAGTTGGTTCGCCGGTATCGTCGAGATACAAGCGCTTCCTTCTATCTTCTTTCCGGACCCGGTCGTTACGGAAACCTTTCCTTCACCTTGAAAAACCGAAACTACCGGATCGGCAAAGATCGTCTCCGTATTTTCCAAGGAGAACACGAGCGCTTTTGCAAGCGCTTCCATTCCACCTTCGATTCTCGTGTTGTATTTTGGAAAGTTGATAAGATCGGATAAAACCTTCTGCGCGGAAAGCGAACGAAGAGAATCTCCATAATATAAGGAATATTTAAAGTTTAAAATAGCAAGATCATCGGGTGTCATTCCCTGATAGATTGAAAAATTATAAAAGCTGATTCGATCCAACTCTTGTTGTTGCACCGAGTTGATTTTTGAATTCATCTGCACGAGTTTATTCAGAATTTCTTGGGACTTTGAGGAGATCTCCCAGGTTCCGGCTTTTTGATAGGAGCCGAAAAAAAGATCGGACTGAACTTCAAAATCTGTGGTCTTCAATCCCAATTCTCGAACTAAACTTTTCGCGGTTCGATGTTCCGCTTGAATCCATTCCGCGCCAAGATCCAAAAAGTTCCCGCTCGAATCGGCAACCGTCCGGATTCTTCCGCCCAAACGATCGGTCGCCTCGATCAATTTTACCTTGATTCCGGTTTTGCCCAAAAGATAAGCCGCATACAATCCGGAAATTCCACCTCCAAGCACAATCACTGTCTTTTGTGGCCCGGATGATCCTTGCGCACGTAAATTCATCCCAGGAAGGCCGGAAATGCCTGCGGCGGTCAAAATTCCAAGTTTGATAAACTCCGATCTGCTAATTTCCATTTTTAAGTCCGAATTGAATTAGGGAATTCGATCCCAATCTTTATTTTCGGCAATTGCCCTTCTTTCCCGAGGAAAGATTTTGACTGAAGGCCCGGAAATCTCTTACATTTCCATCCCGGAAAAAATCTTGCCCGGAAAGAGTCGAAATTTTCCCCTGTCCCTAAGCTTTCAGGGAGGAAGTTGGGTGTAAATCCCACGCTGACCCGCAACTGTGATTTCGATTTTTGAAAGAAAATCGATAAGCCAGATCTTCCCCGCGAACACCGTCCTCGAGGTAGGGACAGTTCGAAACTCGCCTATGCATTTTCATGCTTCCGCGATGGGGTCCCGAAAGACGAGAACGTCGGGGGACCCGAGTGGAAAATCTAACTTTTACAATCCATTCGTTTAGATCGGATTCTGATTTGAATTCAACGATTCTAAACTTAGAATCTTATCTACCCCGACAAAAGACAACTTTTGTAGGAAACAACATGAAACGTAACGTACTTTGGAAACTTTTAATAGCGACCGTTCTTCTTTTTGGAACTGTGAATTGTTTTGAAACAAAGCAGGAAGATAACAATGATCAAGTTAGCAGCATCTTAACGATCATCAATGCTACAAATTTACAAATCGCGGGAACTTGGAGCGCATACAATGGAACTCCTTCTTACGCAGGGGACGCATTTAACTCCGCGGGTACAGTTAAGACCGGTGAATACACATTAACAAATTATACCTTCAAACAAGTAAGCGGTTCTTCCACTTACGAAGGAAACATTATGGCTTATGATAACGCCAAACAAGTTATGTATGTTCAATTTACCGTCCATCCGTTCGGCGCTGTTGGAAAATTCTCTGCATACTATTGGAATTTTTTCACGGATAATAAATTTTATCTCTGCGGTGATTTAACTGGAAATAAAACAACTTTAGACGCGATCAAAGCAAGCACTCAGGTAAACGACAAAACAAATATGAATACCGGTTGTTATACGAATAACACGTTTACTCCGGGAACAGGTTTTGTTTGGAATCGTTTCGAAGCTAAGTAAATTTAAGAGCGAGGTAAGTAAGTCTCATCACGATTTGATTTACTTACCTCGAATGAAATTATGATAAATATAAATTCAAACAAGAGACGAATCCTTGTTTTTTCCCTTCTTTCCTTTTTACTTTTTGGATGTAAAGAAACGAAGACCGAAGATTCGGATTCCTTTGCGGCCCTTCTTTTCTTAGCGCAAACTAACAATAATACCGCTTATACAAATCCTTGTAGAACTCGTTTGGCAATCGATCAAGTCGGAATCTTCAACGCCAAACAGATCGTCAGCGCTCCCGCCGATACCGGAACCGGTTTTCAAGATTCTTCTTGTGCATCGGATGGAATCTTAGGACTCGGAAGCTTCAACGGATCACTGGACGTCTTTACTTTAGATACAAACGGCGCAGGCGCATCCTTGACACTCGGTTGGAATGGAAAAAAGGTTCAGAATACGACGGGCAATGACTTTATCGTCTTCGAAAATCCGTTTCAACAAAACAACAGCCCTACAAACGTATTTTTAGAACCTGTGATCGTAGAAGTAGGAAACGATCTTACCAATTGGTGCGGATGGAATCCGACTTATACGGGCGGCGGCACCTTCTCTACAAACCCTGCGAGCTGGCTTCGATTTGCCGGACTTCGTTACGTCGATTACAATCAAGATAAGAATCCGTTGGATTCCGCTACGCTCTTTGCTTCCGGTGGTGGTGATGGGTTTGATCTTCTCGACGCAAACTTTGGAGCTTCGGGGAACGGTTGTAACGGAGCCTTGACGACAAATCTTCAGACCAACGGATTTCTCTACGTCAAACTCACTTCGGCGAAAGCGATTCAGACGACTCTACCGATTCCCGGTGCGAATGAAAATCCGGATATCGACGGCGTAATAGCAAAACAACTCAGCCCTTAATTAGGAAAATCGAATGCAACAAATCAAACTCTTTCTTCAAAAATGGAAATCTGCTTTCACTCAAAATGACGGAGTTTCTTCGTTAGCGGTTATATTCGCGGGAATTTCCCGCTTTCTTCCGCATCCTTCCAATTTTACTTCCGTCGGCGCGATGACGGTTTATTCCGGTGCGCGAGTTCAGGGTTGGAAATCGTTCGCGTTTCCGATGATCCTAATGTTGATCACGGACTTTATTCTTTCGCGAATTCATGGATTTGAAATGTTTTACGAAGGGATTTCAATCGTTTATCTTTCTCTGATGATAAATGTTTTTCTCGGAAAATTCTTTCTTAAGAATCAAAAAAGACTTATTTTTGTTTCTGGAATCGCATTTTTTGCGAGCGTTCAATTTTTTGTCCTTTCGAACTTTTCGGTCTGGGCGTTTTCTTCCCTCTATGCAAAAACTTGGGACGGATTATTGACTTGTTATTTAGTCGCAATTCCTTATTTCGCAGGCACGTTGTTAGGTGATTTGCTTTACACTTCCGTGTTATTCGGTATTTTAGACCGAGTGGAATTGAAGGTAAAGGAAAGAATTTCAATCCCTAAAAACCAAACGAATAAGGAACTCATTGTTTGAATCTAAACGAGCTACATTCCAAGATACAAAGTAAAATCGATCTAAAGACAAAACCTCCCGGTTCCCTGGGAACCTTGGAAACTCTCGCTCTTCAGATCGGATTGATTCAAAATACCGATTCTCCGGAACTCAGAGAACCTCACCTTTTGGTTTTTGCCGGAGATCACGGTCTTGCAAATTCGGGTGTAAGCGCGTATCCCAAAGAAGTTACCTATCAAATGGTATTCAATTTTCTGAATGGAGGCGCCGCGATCAACGCCTTCTGTAAACAAAATTCGATTCATCTCAAAGTGGTAGACGCAGGAGTCGACTTTTCCTTTCCTCACGATTCCGTTTCTAAAAATTCAGATTTTATCAGCGCCAAGGTCGGCTTTGGAACCAAAAACATTCTGATGGAACCGGCGATGACCATAGACGAATGTAATCAAGCGATCGAAAGAGGAGCTTGGGTATCAACCGAATCCGTATCAAAGAATTGTAATGTGATCGGCTTCGGTGAAATGGGCATCGGAAACACTTCCTCTGCGAGTTTGATCACTGCGAGCCTCTTGGATAAGGATCTCAAAGAAGTTACAGGACGAGGAACCGGCTTAAACGATCAAGGTTTTCAAAAGAAAATCGTAATTTTGGAAGAGTGTCTTCGCAAATACAAATCGGATATAAAAACTCCGTTCGATACTCTTCAAATTTTCGGCGGATTTGAGATTGCGATGATCGTCGGAGCGATGATAGATTCCGCAAAAAAAGGAAGAATCCTTTTGATAGACGGCTTTATCGCGAGTTCCGCATTCTTAATCGCACAAAGAATGGAACCTTCCATAATCAAAAACGCGATCTTCTGTCATAGATCGGTAGAACCGGGTCATGTTTATATATTAGAAGAATGGAATGCGAAACCTCTGCTGGACTTAGGGCTCAGGCTGGGAGAAGGAACGGGTTGTGCGATTGCATATCCTATTATACTTTCTGCGACGACATTCCTAAAAGAAATGGCCTCCTTTGAATCCGCGAAGGTAGATCAAAAAATTTGATCTTTTCTTTTCTGAGAGAAGAATGGAATCGTTTCTGCGCCTCGTGGATGTTTAACACGAGACTTCCCGTTCCTCCCTTTTACGTCTATTCAGAAGCCTCTGTTGCCCGATCTTCAAGATACTTTCCTTTTATAGGTTGGGTTGTTTCCGCCGGTGCTTCTTTTTCGAGCTATGGTTTAGCGCAAGTCCTTCCTATCGAGATTGCAATCCTTCTGGGGATGATCGTAAGCGTATTGATCACCGGAGGTTTTCATGAAGACGGGCTCGCAGACGTCTGTGACGCGTTTGGCGGAGGTTGGAGCAAAGAAAAAATTTTAGAGATCATGAAAGACAGTCGTATCGGAACCTTTGGTTCGATCGGTTTGATTCTTGCGTTAGGATTAAAATTTTTTCTTTTGGTGGAATTGTTCAAACTCTCGCCTTGGATTTTTTTACTTACCTCTTGGTTTGCACACTCCGCGAGCAGATGGTCCGCTTTGGTTTTGATGACGTTGATTCCTTACGCAAGGGACAACGATCTTTCCAAATCAAAGCCGATCGTTAAAAAGTTATTTGTTTCCGATTTTATAATTTCCACTTTTTTCGGATGTTTCCCCGCGTTCTATTTTGTCCAAAAATATCCGGATCAAATTCTTCACGTCGCTCTTGGTTTTGGATTTTCCTTTCTTATGATAACCTATCTAAGATCCTATTTTAAAAAATGGATCGAAGGTTTTACGGGTGATTGTCTCGGGTTCACACAACAAGTCACCGAATTACTTTTTTATCTTGGAATCCTAATTTCTTGGAACTCTTTTTAATACGACATTCGACTCCCGACGTTCCGAAGGGCACGTGTTACGGAAGAACCGATCTTCCTCTCGTTTCCAATTTTCAAATAGAATTCGATAGAATTTTTTCCAAACTGGAGCCCCAATTCGACAAACTCTATTCGAGTCCGAGTAGACGTTGTAAAGAGTTAGCCGAGTTTTTATCGAAGAATTCAAATCAAACAGTAGAATTTTCTAATTTACTTATGGAGTTGAACTTCGGTTTCTGGGAAGGAAAACTCTGGTCGGAAATTTCTCAAAAAGAATCCGAGTATTGGATGAACGACTTCGTAAACCAAAGAACTCCAAACGGAGAAAGTTATCTCGATCTTTCAAAACGAGTTTCCGATTTTTTAAAAGAGATTCTTATATCTTCAAACGCAGACTTGAAAATCGGAATCGTAACTCACGCCGGAGTAATCAGAGCCTTTCTCTCTAATCTTGTTTCCATTCCCTTAAAAGACGGAATTCAATTCGATTTGGATTACGGCTCCATCAGTAAGATTTCGGTTGATAAGAATGGGACAGAATTTTTTTCCAAAGTTTCTTACTGGAATCGATAGAAGATTCGCACGACTTGATCGGATTCCGATTTTAGATTAGCGATTCTCATCCGAGAAAAATTTCTTTTTTTGATAATTTCGAATTCTACCCTCGATAGATTTTTTGTAAATAGCCGATAGAATGAATAGTATGCGCTTGAATCTCAAGACAGTGTTCACCCTTTGTCTTTTACTACTTTTAAACGAAGGCCAGAGCGCGTCCGAAATTCCCGAGCGTTCAAAATTATTCATCATAGATGCATCCGGTTCGATGAACGAATATCTCGGAATTTATCAAAAGATTCATCTGGCCAAAAAACACGTTAGTCGCTATGTCTCGTCGCTTCCGGCTCAAACTGATATCGGTTTTTTAGCTTATGGAAATAGGGTTCCTGGTTGTTCGTCTTCGCGTCTTTATCATCCTTTAGAAGCGGGAAATCCTGATACGTTTAAGAATCGTTTGTTCGGCCTTACTCCGGCGGGCGCGACTCCTTTAGCGGAATCGATTCGGATCGCGGGAAATCTTATTTCTCAGAGAAAAAAAGAAACTGAAATCATCTTAGTCACTGACGGTGTGGAAAGTTGTTACGGGGATCCTAAAAAAGAACTCCAAATATTAAAACAGAAAGGGATTCCGTTTAAATTTCACGTTTTGGGTTTGGGATTAAAGCCGAACGAAGAACAACAAATGAAAATGTTAACCGAAGAAGGGGATGGAACTTACTTCGGTATCGAAGATGATTCTTCCTTTCATCTTGCTTTAGATTCTCTGAAGAATCATTCTTCTTCCACGGCTTCCACGCCCGCTCAAAAACAAGAACCTCAATCGGACACGATGGTCTGGTTTGAAAAAATTCATCGTAATCAAGAATCGGATTCCAAGACCGTTTACACGATCGACTTTGGATACAAGACTTTGAAGAATCCGAAAAACTGCGTCGTCTTTAATCTAAAACAAGCGCCGATTCGTTCCAATCCGAGTTTAGGTTCGAAAAGAATTTCCTCTCCGGAAAGTTTGATTTTGAGTAAAAGTGAATGTTTTGATCTCAACGCCGGTCGAGGGACGTTCATCGTCGAAATTCCAAAACAAAGTTCTTTGTATGGAGCTTTGGAACTCTGGGATATGACGGAAGTCCCTTCTCCTCTTGCGGTTTCAAAAGAAGAAGAACTCCGTTAGACGTCACAGACTCAAATCGAATTCCGAAGGAAAACTTACCTTGTATTTCAATTTGATTTCTTGTTTCTGGTTCGGTTTAATATCGATTTTCCATTCTAAGATTCCGGAATCTTTTCTTAGCTCCGAATAATTCGGGGTCGTGGAAGAATCAATCGTTACCTGAACGCTCTCCACTCCGGAAACCGGAATCGATTCTTGAAACGAGATAGTTCTAGATTCCTTACCGAAGTTTTCTATTTCTACTCGTATCAACTTTTCTATCACCTTTGTTCCGGATAAAAGTCCTTCTTTTGTTTGATTGGATTCTTTCCGATAGATGGCACGGATCTCGTTTTCGGACCCGAAAGAAATCTCAGCTTTTTCGCCCGGACTAATATAACCGAAACTGGAAGTTCCCACCATTCCCGCCTGACGAAACACGGCAGCTTCTCCCGGTAGAATCGGAAAACCTGATAAATTTTTGAAACTCCCTCGAATGAGCGGATAACGTTTCAAGCTCGGAACATAAAGGGCGCTAAAAGCCGCGTCCGTCGTAAAGGAAGCCAATGATAGTTTTTTTGATTCCTTTCTGGATAAAAGTGTAACCGGTTTGGAATAGCGAAACAAAAAGCCGCTTCCGGATTCTTCACTGCTTCCGGTTGTCGGCTCGGTATTTGCTTCCGGCGCTTCGGCTTCGGGAGCCGCGCCGGCTTCCCCCGCGGTGCTTTGACTTTGAAAAGTTATTAGATTATCTTTGTCGGTTTGTCTTTTCTGATCGAATAATTTTTGACTGGAGAGACGAGGTCTTCTTCCGCTTACATTGGGACTGGAAGTAGATAATAAAAGATTAATATTACTCCAATCTTCTCCGCTCTCTTGAACGATATCGGCTAAATATTCCAGTTCGATTTTTTCGCGTCCCTCCATACGAACTGAATAAAACGGCTTCCAAGAAACTCCACCGGATTGATACGTGAGATTCAACTTAGCTTCTTTTTTTTCAGCTCCGTTAAAACTCACGAGAACCTTCGTGATACGAGACGCCTTTTCGGAAAGGGAAAGAATCACGCTCAACTTATCTCTCAAATCGGAAAGTCTTTTGCGAAGATCTTTGATCGAACGATTTATTTCCTGGTTCGAATTCAACGCGGTTTGAATCGCTTGGCGATTATTGTTAAGCGACAAAAACCACTTTTTGGATTCCGCTTCGTTCTTTTTGTAGAAAAGATTTTTGGAAACCATTTCGGAAATTTTTAATCTCGTATCGGTAAGAATTTTTTTCAGATTTTTTAAGTTTGAATCCTTTCCTTCGTAGACTTCGATTTCTTTTTCCAAAATTCTAATCCGCTTTTGAAGATCCAAAGCCTCTTCGTTGTGAATGATCGCACCGGTTTCGATCCACGTGCTCGATCCGACGACCGAAGCTCCGGCCGCGTCGACGGAGGCAACGAGGGACTCGTCTTGAAGCTGGACTGGAAGATTTCGAATCAGAAGTTCGTTCACTCCCGGCTCCAATTGAATCTTTCCACTTCGCAAAACTCCGGCCGAAGACTCATACAAGGTTACGTCTTGAACTTTCAGCTCGATCTCTCTCGCTTCTAACGCAAAAGTCTGTACGAAAATTCCGGATAAGAGAATCGTCCAAATTCTTAAAAGTTTAGAATCGAAAAATCGACTTTGTCTTAGAGAGGTTTTCATAATTATTTGTAACCGATTCATCTTAATATCCTCCCAATCCGGGCGTTCTGATCAGGCGATTTTCGGCGGGATGACTTACCGAATATTCAAATTCTATAATTTTCTTTCCGCCGGCCGGAAGCTCTAACTTGTAAGTTAAAATTCCTTCCACGTTCTTTTCGGGAATATCTTTTCCCGGTTCGAATTTGATATCTACGCTATCGTCGACCGTGTATGGGATTCTATCGATCAAAGTGATAGCGCTGGCTCTCTTTTTGCGGTTCTTAACTTCGATGCTGACCTTGTATTTGATTTTTGTTCGAGAAGAGATCACACCTTCTTTCTGTTCAAAAGATGTCTCTCTTCGATTGACGAGAATGTCTCGATCCTGGCCGAGCTCCATCCGAATCGCCTCACCGGGTTTACTCACGCTCAATACCGTATTTCCAAGAAGAGTATTACCGGAAAAAACTTCCATCGGTCCAGCGAGTAAAGGTTCGCCTTCGGAATTCGAAGCCTCAACGGTAAGATACGCGCCCGGTCCCGCGATGGGAGAAGTCGCATAACCCGGAACAAGCGAAAGAGATTTCTTTTTTAAAAAGACTTTATTGAGAGATCGATCCGAAGGAATTGTTTCCTGAATACCGGAAGAGTATTGATAGTCAAATCCTTCCAATGGAGAAGGAGGAATCAAACCGCCGGGAATTTTTTGCGAGGAAAGAATCACACTTCCTTTCCGAAGTAAATCCTCCGTGTAAGTTTCGATCGAGTTTAATTCTTTCCTGGAAAAGTCCGAAAGCTTGGAGAATTTTTTTAGAGCTTCCTGCCCGTAGTAATTCGCCTGATCATACTGACCGCTCTTAAAGTTATATTGCTGATTCGCCAAATCCGTTTTTAGCTGATTGAGATTGTCTTCGGTTCGAAGCGAGTTTGCACGATTGGAATAATTCTGTTCTATGATCTGACGCGATTGTTCCATCGGAGCTTGTACCGGTTTTCCGGAGCTTATCTCCTGAGCATAACCGTCAGCTTTGGAATTGGCTGAACGTTTGATTCTTTTTTTAGATTCTTCTTTTTTCTCTTTTACAACGGACCCCGCCATAGGAGCAGAATTAGGTGCGGAATCTTGATTTCGAAACGTCGTCTCATCGTTCTGTTCGTTGTATTGTTGTTTGGATTCTTCTACGGTAGCTTGCGTCTGAATTCTCCACTCTCGAACAATCGGAAGATCGATGTCGAGATCCGGATTGGAAGCGGTAAAAAATAATTTTACCTTATCCCAATCTTCTCCCGTATCATTTCTTACGAGTGCGAACCAACTCAAATCACCGCTTCTGGATTCGTCGGTCAATTGCAAAGAATATCGAGGAAACCAACTCGCGCCCGGAATCAAATATTTATATTCGATCAAAGCTTCCACATCTTCAGTCGTTTCAGTTTCGAGATAGAGTTCTTTTCTTTGTTTTGCTTCGAGTCTTCCTAAGTGATCAAGACGCGCGTCGACGACCAGACCTTCTTCTCGAACCTGATCTAAAGATTCCAATTTCTTTTGTCTAAGAGAAGAAAGTTGATTGAGATGTTCTTGATATTGTTTTTGAAATCCGGCTAAGAATTCAGGATCCGCGACTTCCTCTTGAAGCGCGTGATCCCCTCTTAAGACCGGAGAAATTCTTACGATCGTTTTTTCTTCATCGATCAACTCTTGAATCTCTGCGCTTAACAATTCGATCTGATCGTTAATCGTTTCTTGTCTTTTGAGAAGGGAAGCGATTTCTTTCGTTCTTGCTCTTCTTTCAACTTTGATCTTTCCGCGAATTCCGCGAATCTTAACCTTACGAGAAGAATCAGGAAAACGAACCGAAATCGTTCTTTCGGAAACTTGATCGGGAATTTCGCCGAGATAAATCTCCGAACTTCCGGCTTTAATCTTCGCACGAAGATTTCTCGTTACATACCCAAAGCTCGAATACAAAACGACGGATTGAATCCGAGACGGATCCGCTTTGTCGACGGAAGCGGCAATCCGTTCTCCGGAAGGTCTTTCCGGTTCTTCGCCGCCGTCCTCTTGACCTTGAGCGGAAGTCGTCAAGACGAGAAAAATAAGAAGCAGATATAGAAATAATTTATTTTTAGTCCGTAACTGCGGAAGGGATTTTTGCATACGGTTTTCTCCAGTTTATCCGAGTTTCTTCTCCACGAAAAGAAACTCGGATAATCGGCTTGGGTCAACCGTTTTCCCTATGGTTTCAGGACTCGAGTTTCAGAATGTATTTTGTGGCTGAGGCTTTTGACCTTCCACGCTGAAGAATCGTTTCTGACTGAGTAAAAAACTTCCCAATACCGTCAAAGAAACGATGGATCCGATCTGAAGAATTCGAGGCAAAGCTACGATCCATTCCTGACTTAAGACCATTCTTAACTTTTCGACGCCGGTAAAATCCATCGGAAATAGGAAAGAAATTGCAACGATCGAACTCATTCTTACAATTTCGGAAATCATACCGCTGGTCTTTGTTTCAAAGATCGCGCTGATATTCCAAAAAGTCCAGAGAACGTAAAATCCAAGAACCAACATCTCAAAAAGAGGAAGTTCTTTTTTAAATTCTATGTAGATCATGGAAGCGCCGATTCCAAACGCAAACTGAACGGCGGAGTAAGTCATCAGAGCGGCCGGTATTTCAGTATTAAATTTTTTGTAAGTTTTTTTGTCGATTTCAGGCGGAGAAATAAATTTACCAACGTCGGCGGGCATCCAGCCTGGGGGCTTCAACCAGACCAAAATCTTATCTTTCCAACTTTTTGTTTTCCAAGAAATCTTCGCTAAATCTTCAAAATGATGAATTTGTGCGTGAATCGGACTCCAAGTCTGAAGAGGTTTTACGATTCCGTAGATCGGTTCGTCTTCTTCTTCGATAAAAGTTCCGAGCATTCTATCCCAGATGGAAAAGGTTCCTGCGTAGTTTTTGTCGATGTATTTCGGATTTCTCGCGTGATGAACGCGGTGCTGAGAAGGAGTATTGAAAATATATTCAAAAATTCCCAACTTCCCGATCAATCGAGTATGAATCCAAAATTGATAAGCGAAATTGACCTGAATACAGATCACAAACATCATCGGTGAAAAACCTATGATTGCCAGAGGAAGATAAAACGGCAGTGAAAAAAGATTTTGAAACATACCCTGTCTCAAAGCCACGGTGTAGTTATAATCTTCGCTCTGATGATGGGCGACGTGCGAGGCCCAGAAAATATTAACTTCGTGTCCGAGTCGATGGTACCAATAGTAGCAAAAGTCGGCTAACACGTAGCAGGCGATCCAACCGAAAACTGAAGTTTCTGAAATTCGGAAAATTCCAAAATTCTTATAAACCCATGCGTAAAAAGAAAGTAGCACTACGGTTACAAAGACCGTAAACACCTGCATATAAATTCCCGCTGTCAGATTACTCACGGAATCCTTAAATCGATAAACTGGTCTTTTGATAACATACCCGGTAATCAGTTCCGCTATGAGCAAAACGAAAAAAACGGGGGTGATCAATTCGATGAGATTTTTTTCCATTGTCGGTTCGCTTCCTATTCTCTTCTTATAGATAGATCTGCTCTAACCGATGTCAGTCGATCGGTGAACAAATCCTTTTCCAAAATTGATTCTGTAGCGAACGCTCTGTCAACAAAAAAGGAACGAAAGCGAAGATATACTGTATCGTTAAAATAACACTCGTTACGAAATGGCGCTCTTTCCAAGATCAAAAAGAGCGCTTGAGTATTGTTTAGAAGAAGATCGTCATCGAAACGCCGACGGTCCAGATATAACCGCCGTAGGAATAATTCGGATTTCGTTCGGTCGGATTGTATTTATGAACTTCATTCGATTTCAATTGATGATTTTCGATCACGATGTCAAAGATCAGAGGTTTTCTAAGACGGTTCATAAATTTGAAAGTAGTAGGACTGAATACATAAGAAAAACCTAAACTATAAATATTCCGATCTGAATCCATCCAGTTATTTGCGCCCGGCATCGCGGGTAGAGGGGTCGGCTTTGTCGCAAATCCGAGTCTCGTTTTTAAGAATTTGAAGAGAGCATATTCGGCGCCGATTCGAAAGTTCGTGGTATCGTGAAGATATAAGGGTTCGGAATATTTTTCTTTGATTCTCGATAATTTGAATTGGCTCCAAATTTCACGGTTTATATCGAAACTAAGCACCAAACGGTCGTTAGGTCTAAATCCAAGTCCGTAAGAAAAAACTCTAGGATTGAATCCGTCCAAGATCGCAAGATCAAAATCCAACTGAATTCCAAGAAGAGTAGTTTGCGCTCTCGCAGGAACCGGATCCACTTGCATTACTGTTTCTCTTTTGTAAGAAGCTCCTAAACTAAATTTACCGTAAGAAAATTGAAGACCATAGGTAGGATTGATCAAAGGTTTAACGGTAAGAATTACTTGTGAATTCGCAGAAACCGGATCCGGAGAAATGGGAACGTCTTTCATCAAAATGCTTCCAGTTCCTCCCGCAAGTGCGGTAAAACCCACTCCTGCAAATAGACGGTCTTTCCAAATTTCAAGTCCAAGTCCGCCCATAATGGTCGGTCTTTCATTGCTTACGCCCTGTTGCAGATAACGTGGAACTGTAGGATTTTGATCGTTAAGGGTGAGCAAATTTCCACTTCCGGGTACGATCGCGTTGATCCCAAAACGAAAACCTCTGCTCATATCAAACATGTCGTTTAGATTGAGGGTAAGACCCAAACCCACAAAACTATCCCTGATCTTATTTAGATTTTGATTTCGAGGCGCGGTCGTGTGAGAAGTCGGATTCGCGTACATGTATTGAAAGGTAACTTCGTGTACGCTTCTTTCAGGACGGTTCGCGGGTTTATATTTAAAAACGTCTTTTGTAAAACCTTCTTTTGTATCAGCCCAATATCTTTTGTACCAAGGACCGACTACTGCGGGTTGCTGATTGGCGGGATCGTTCGGATCCACGTTAGGCGGTGTTGTGGAAGAAGCGTCTTTGTTTTCCGGATTGGGAATCTCTGGATTATTAGTTCTTGCTTCCTTTTCAATTGCCGCAAGAATCAAATCGCCCTCGGAAAGTCTTCCTAAACCGGCGGGATTATAAAAAACAGCGGAAGAGTTGTTTACGATAGCGGTGACCGCACTTCCCATCCCTGCGGCTCCGGGATGAGCGCCGTAGATATCGCCGTAACTTCCGGCGTGGACATTCTTGTGAAAGCCAAAGCCCAACAACAAAGCGATCCCTATCGTTCTTTTTAACTTAAAAATTTTCAATTTCGCCTACCCTCTTTCCACCCAATCGATGAAGGAAAGATACCTTTTTGCTTCTACGATCCACTGATATTATTATTAAATATCAGTTATTTTTAAAAAGTTCGGATTATTTTATAAAGGAAGGGGCAAAAAGTCGAGAAAAATATCTAAAAAATTAGAGCGTACGTTACAATAACCTATTTATGATCCCTTTTGGGGAGAAGAATTCAATGATTTGGCACTTTTAGGGAACGTATTTTCGAAATATATTTTCATGAGATCTGCAAAACGTAAATATCCCAAAAATTCTCCCTGATCTATAATTGCGATTTTATCCAAATCCTGATCTATCAAAAGCCTCAATACGCTCGCCAAAGAATCCTCCAGTTTTCCAAAAGGGGCGGAAGTATCCGTTACATCTCCGACGGTTATCAGGTTTCCGGCGACGTTTCTCGATTCCAGAGTATGTCTAACTTTTCGAAGAGAAAGAATTCCTAAATATCGATCTTGTTTATCCAAAACGACGTAATCGCTCGCTTGAATTTTTAACGCTTCTTCTTCCAGTTCGGAAAGAAGAAAATAATCTCTCGTAACGGCGATGGTCCTCAAACGATTCTTCCAAGTCTTTACTTGAATCTCTTCCAGAAAGTCTCGGTTCATATCCCAGAAATGAGCCGGCGACTGAAAACGAGTTTCTTTTTGCGCCTTATATAAACTCAGCTTATGACTTAAAACAAAAGTCAAAATCGACACGACCATCAAAGGAGGAAGAAGCGTATAACTTCCGATCATCTCACAAATCATAATCATCCCGGCGATAGGTGCACTTGCAACTCCGGCGTAAAAGGCTCCCATTCCAACCAAGATAAAAGAAGTAACGGAAAGATCGGGATACATTAAAACTTTTGCAAGTGTTCCCACTCCTCCACCCAACATTCCTCCGATAAAAAGAGAAGGACCGAACATTCCGGCCGAACCGCCTGTTCCGATCGTAAACGAAGTAGTCAGAATTTTCATTCCCGCCAAAATAAAAAATAAGACAACAAGCCAAAGACCGGTTCCTTGATAAACAGAAGAAAACAATCCTTGAGTTCCAATCGGATCCTTTCCGTCCAGGGCGACTTGCAATATTCCCGCTCCGGTTCCGATCGTTTCCGGCAAAAATAATCCGACGGTTCCCACAAAAAGACCGCCTAACGCAGGTTTTAGAATCGGAGAAATTTTAAGAGCGCCGGAAAATGTTTGGACCTTTCTAAAAATTCTTATAAAAATATCTCCGCATAAAAAACAAAGAACACCCAAGGCCAAATAAAAAATAAGATCTGTATAACGAAAGAATTCGTTGTCTGCAACTCGATAGACGGTTCGGAAGCCGTTGAGACTCGAATAAACGAGATAGGCTGAAACCGAAGAGATAATACAAGGAATCAAAGAATCACTTTCAATATCTTCTCTGTAAATCATTTCCACGGATGTAAGTGCTCCGCCTAAGGGTGCGTGAAAGATTGCGCCTAAACCTCCCGCAGTTCCCGCGAGCAACAACGTACGCCTTGCTCTCGCGCCTGCTTTTAATAGAGTTGCGAGCAAGGATCCAAAGCCTGCTCCGATCTGAGAGATCGGACCTTCCTTCCCGCCGCTTCCACCACTCGCAAGCGTAAAGACGGTGGCAACCGATTTGATAAGCGACACGACCGGATTCATCTTTCCTTCCTGATTGTGAAAGGAATCGATCATAGCATCGGAACCGGTTCCGCCCGATTCAGGAGAAAATCGATTTACGATCCATCCGGTCAAAAGGCCGCCCATGATCGGCAGTAAAAAAACCAACCAGGGACGGTATTCATCGGAGAAAGGTATTCCCCAATCCAATGTATCTTTCGACTCGATGAGAAATTCTCCAGAGGCATGTGGTAGAGCTAAACCGGCGGCTCGGTCCAAAAACAAATATTCCGAGACTGCGAGAATTCTTGAAAAAAGATAAGCTCCCAAACCGGAGACGATTCCGGTTAGAATGCAGTAGAAATATAAGGATCTTCTTCCGCTGATTCTGAATAAGGGTTGTTTTACTTCTTTCATCTTGATAGCAGAATGAGATCGTTCCGTTAAAACAAAGAACGATCCTTTTGAAAAAGAAATTCTCTAACTTCAGTATTTAAAAGAATAAGACAATTCGAATAGACGATTGTGTGTCGTGGTATCTTCCAGAGCGCCGGTTGCGCGATACAACCTCGGAAGTGCAATAGCTGCGATAAAAATTCCGCTGTATTTTGCATCGAAGACATTACCGCTGGGACCGTGTTTGTTAAGAAGATTGTCCACAGAACTTTTTTTATCGTTATTGCTCATTACAAAATAATAAGCGAGTCCGCCGATGAGTAAATCCGTAAGTAAATAAAAAGAAGATCTAGAAAATGCGTCTCCCGAAGTATAAACTGGAGATTTTCGAGCGTTGTACATTACCGAAAACGCGGGTGAAACTAAATTTAAACCTTGAGAAATAAGATGAGATTTCTTTTCCAATTTTTCGAAACGCTCTTCGCCCGTCGAAGAAGCCCCCGTCACGGACCCGATTCCATTCGCATCCTTTCTCTGTAATTCTTCCTGAAAATAATTCCGAAACGCTTTTTCCATTCCTGCTTTGGGAGCTTCGATCCGCATAATACTTACGTTATCACGTTTTGCGAATTCTCCCAAATAAACGTTAAACGTATACTTTGAATACCAAGGATTCGTATAATGATATTTAAAACCTTTTGTCTTTTTGCTGAGTTTAACGGAGCCTTCCGCAAACTTATTCAATGCCGCGAAAACTCTCATGTTATTGTCTTCGATCTTTCCTTCGATCTCAATGACTTCGGAAGCGAACGCCGGTGCCGTTACCAAAAAGAATAGAATCGAAACGATATAAAAACGTATCACTGAATATCTCCCCCTTTGATAAAGGCGATCAATAACATGATGGAATTGTAACTAACGTGCGCGGAGATAGAATACCAGATATTTCCGGTTCTCAGATAAAAAAGTCCGAAGAACATTCCTACAAAACTCAGTAAGATAGGAACGCTGATCGAAGATTGTCCGCTGTAGTGAACGAGCCCGAATACTACGGAAGTAAATAACAAACCCGGCATCTCCAAACCTTTGGCCTGAAATTGTTTCAGGTAGAATCCTCTAAAGAAAATTTCTTCGACGATTCCGGTAATCAATCCCACGCTGTATAAGGACCAAAGCAACAAGGAACGGTTTCCTTTCATCTCTCGAAAGAGAACTTCTTGAAATTCGTTCGGAGTTTGTTTTCCAAAAATTTTGGTTAGAAAAAAACCGAAGACAATTACAAAAAGAAAAACCAAGGCTCCCAGACCGGCTCCCGTAAACATCGTCTTTAGAGTGAACGGATCACTGAGATTGGAATATTCGGCTTTGAAAAAACGAACGAGTATAAAGTAAGCGGGAAGAATAAAACAGAGCGCCCAAATCAAACGATCGACGATCAAAAGCCAAGGTTTTTCCTTTACCATCACTTCGATATAACGTTGATAGATTTGCTTGGTATCGGTTTGAATTTCTTTTTGAAATTTCTCAGTGGTTTCTTTGTAGATCTCCGCTCTGGTTTCAGCGTCCAAATAAGGAAAGTCGCTCGGTAATTCTTTCGAAATCAATACCGTGAGAACGATCGAAGTGGCGATCAAAGGAAGAAGGACATACGTCCCGAGAATTAAAACAAGAAGCTGTTGAAATGCGATAAACACCGGCTCAAACGGTCTGTTTTTCGGCGTGCCGGTATTTTCTAAGGATTCCATTGGATCGGGAGTCTCGGTTACAAGCATTTCTGTCTCTTTTTTTGCGTCATTGTTTTTTTAGAATCAGCCGATTCTACAAGTATAAGACCATGATACGATCTCTCAGGTATCCAATCGGAATGATTACTGTGATCCTCGCGGTTATTTTTTTCGAGAATCCAATCCACTCCCGTCAAAAATCGGAGCTTCTTCGAAATCTTGATTACAACAACCAATCCATCAAACGTCTTAGGGAAGACGTGAAGAACAATCTTAGAATCTCGGTTTCCAATTTAGAGAGATCGGAACTGACGTCTCTTGAATTCTATCGATACGTAGTGAAGAAAGAAGATAATTTTTTCAAGATCATGGCCAGAACGGGAATGGATATCGATACACTTTCTTCCGTAAATAGCCTCTCTTCCCCTTATGATATTTATCCTGGAATGGAACTCATGATTCCGAACATGCGCGGAATCTACGACTCGGACGAAAAAGATAACTCTCCTTCCGTTCAGAAAAAACTTTCCAAAAAATACAATCTCGCCGAGAAGTTTGTCAATTACGACGAAACCAAAGGAATGTGGTTTATCCCGGGAAAAGGACTTCCCAAAGAAGAAAGATCTTTCTTTTACGGAATGGCTTTTTTTCGTCCGCTCGGAGACGAAGGAATCATATCTTCCCGTTTCGGAAAAAGAAAAGATCCTTTTACGAGAAAGGAAACGTTTCACGGGGGAATGGACATCGCCGCGGAAGAAGGTACTCCCGTTTTTGCTTCCGCGGACGGAGAAGTTTCCTTCTCCGAAAAAAAGGGCGGTTACGGTAATTTAGTAGTTTTGAATCACCGACTCGGCTACGAAACGTTATACGGTCATTTGAGTTCGATCGCGGTTCGTCCCGGTGAAAAAGTCCGCAAGGGTCAGAAGATAGGAGAGGTCGGTCAAACGGGAAGAGCCACTGGAAATCATTTACACTTTGAAGTAAGAAGATTCAACCAAAGACAAAGACCCGTTTTCAGAGATCATGCTTAAAAAAATTACCCTCTTTCTATTCGTCTTTATACTAACCTCGCTGGCATTCTTAGGAATTTTATTTTTTCGTTCCGGCAAAGTTGTAACGGAAAGTTATCTCCCGGATTCTCCCTTTGATACTGAAAAAAACAATCATCTTCTCGAAGCGGAATGGATCCATACAGAAGTTTTAGAACAACCTTACGGAATCGCCGTTGATACTTCGGGTTTTATTTATACCGGAACCAAAGACAAAAAAATAATCCGAATTCGTACAAACGAAAAGGTGGAAGTTTTTGCAACCGTCGAAGGAAGACCCTTAGGAATGAGTTTTGATCGACAGGGAAATCTTTTGGTCTGTGTGGAAGAGGTAGGAATCGTTTCCATTCATAAAGACGGGTCCCAAAAGATTCTCATTTCCAAACTCCCCGACGGAAGTCCCCTGCGTTTTCCCCACGCGATCGACATCGCTCGAGACGGGAGAATCTACTTCACCGTTTCCAGCAAAACTCATTCTTACAAAGATTCTTTTTTGGAAGAATTGTCAGCGCTTCCGAATGGGATGATTCTTACGGCGGATAAGAATTTAAACTCATTAGAAATCTTGAATGAAGAATTGTATTACCCGACCGGGATCGCCTTGTCTTCCAATGAAAATTTTCTATTAGTCGTTGAACCTTTTCGTCACCGAGTTTCTTCCGTTCCACTTTTCGGTTCTAAACGAGGAATCGAAAAATTCTTTCTAACGAATATGCCGGGCATTCCCGGGCTGGTTTCGAGCAATGGAGGATCGTTTTGGATCGGAGTTCCGTTTTATAGAAACGAAATCTTGGATAAAACACAAGAATATCCGGAGATCAAAAATCTTTTGGTTGGACTGCCGAGTTTTCTATATGCGAGAAATTCGCCGAGAGGATTCGTGATCGCAATGAATGAGTTTGGAGACATTACCGCAAACTATCAAGACGTTATCGGAACTTCGATTAGTGGAATTACGGCGGTTTTAAATCATGCCGGAAATATTTACTTAGTTTCTTCGACTCAGGGAAAAATCGCAAAGATGAAACCCGTTGTCGAAGAAATTCGTTTTTTCTAATATTCTTACATCGATCCTAAAGCTTCTCTAAATCTTTCGAGAGGAAAACGGTTTACGAAATCGCCGAATTTTTCACCCGGAGTTCCTTCTTCTTTCCAAAGAATAAAGGCCTTTTCGAGTTGGGCCGGGATATCCGTGAAAGCAACTTTCTTAGCTACGTATTCCCCTACTTTGGTTCCTTCGGAATCTGCTCCGAAAAACAAGGAATACTTTCCACCAGCCTGCTGACCTACGATTCCAACTTCCGCGGAATAAGGTCGCGCACAACCGTTCGGACATCCGGTCATTCTTACAACCGGAGCACGATCGCTGAGCCCGTGTTTTTCTAATACCTTCTGAATTCCGTTTAATAACTCCGGAAACGTTCTTTCGGATTCAGTAAGAGCCAAACTGCAAGTTGGAAGCGCGGGACAAGCAAGTGCGCGATCAAAAAGAGGATGCGGACTTTTCGGACTCACATTCAATTCTTCTAATCTTTTTTCGATCTTTGTTTGATCCGCTTTTTGAACTCCGATCAAAATCAAATCTTGATCCGCGGTAATCTGAACGCCGAGTTTATAATTTCCGATAATTTCTTTCAGAGCCGATTTAAGAGGTTTACCCGGAAAGTCTTTGATACGTCCAGCGAGTGTATGAAATCCGAGAGACAAAGTTCCGTCTTCTCTTTCAGTCCAACCTAAATAGGAAGGAGTTTCCCATACAGGAAGTGTCTTGTTTTGATCGAACTTTGTATTAGAGCGGGATTCAACTTCGTTTCTAAACCATTCCACGCCTTTATCAGCGAGAACGTATTTTAAACGTGCGTGTTTACGATTGGTCCGATCTCCGAAATCTCTATGCGCGGTCACGATCGCCTCTGCAACAGCGACTAACGCGTTTTCCGGAATCCATCCGAGAGGACTCGCTGCGCGGGCAAAAGTTTCCGGTTTGTTGTGAGTCATCCCAAACCCGCCGCCCGCAAAAACGAAATAACCGTCGATCTTGCTTCCGTCCGAATTCAAGGTAGCCGCAAATCCCATATCGTTTGCGTAGATATCGACCGTGTTGTTTCCGGCCAGTGTAACAGCGATTTTAAATTTTCGAGGAAGATAGGTTTTGCCGTAGATCGGATCGTCTTCGTCCTTATTGATTTGTTTATCGCCTAACCAGACTTCTGCGTAAGCGTTCGTCTTAAATTTAAAATGGTCGGATAAGAGTTGAGCGACTCCGTCCAAAAGTTGAAGACTTTTTTTACCGTGTGGATTTACGGCCTGGGTTACGTTTCTAACCACGTCGCCGCAAGCGCCCATACTGGAAAGATTGATCTTATTGATTTCCTGCATCACGTCGCGGAGATGAAAAATTCTCAGAGTATGAAGCTGAACCGATTGTCTCGTTGTTAAACGAATTGCACCGCCGCCGAATTTGTCTCCAAGCGCGTCCCAAACCAAATACTGTTCCGCAGTAAGTCTTCCGCCTGGAATTCTACCGCGAATCATAAAGGTGGTAGGAGCTTCGATATCATTACCATTTTCGTCTTTCTTACGATCTCTGTCTTTTTGCTGATAGAGTCCGTGAAATTTTAGTAATTGTTTTTCATCTTCTTCATAAGAATCGATGTTCTGATCGATACCTTCGGCGATTTTACCTCTCAGATTATTTGAGTTCAGTTTAGTTTCTTCAACCGGAGATAGTTCTTTTGTTTCTGACATGATTTAGATTTTTTCCTTTTTCGGGTTTATGATTTCGTTCTTCTATTTTTGATTTGTGGAAGCGCTGAAATATTCTTCCTTGAGAGTTTGTAAAAGATTTTTTAAAACTCTTTTTCTGCGATCGGCATCGGGCAGTATCGATTTGAGTTCTTTTCTAAATTCTATCAACTCTTGAAAATCTTCTTCGTGATCGTTTGGAATCAGTTCATCCAACGCGGATTTAACCACGCCTGACAAACCCGCAAAATTGCCTTCGGTAGAAATCGCGATTCTCAAAGGACCACGATCCAAAACCGCCGCCGAATAAAAATCGCAGTTGGAAGGATCGTCTGCGCAGTTGATCCAAATCTTCCAGGAATGAGCGTATTCACAAAGTCTACGATTCAGTTCGGAATCGTTAGTCGCGGAAAAAACAAGAGCTCTTCCTTGGAGATCGGAAAAATCCACGGATCTATATTCAATTTTAATTTCGGAATGTTTCTCTAAAATGGAAGTCACTTCTTTACAAGCTTCCAGAGTGATTATCGTAATCTTCGCTCCACAATCAATGAGATGAGGAAGTTTCTCAAGAGCGACCTTGCCGCCGCCGATCAAAAGAATATTCTTATTTTCTAAATTAAGAAACGCTGGATACTTACGACTCATTCTTTTCCTCCGAAATTTGCGAAAAGAATGCCGTAGATTTGTCTTTTTCTAAAAACTGAACTACCTTTCCGATATAAACGATGCCGGGACCCTTGGTTCTTTTTTCCAGATAAGAATCTGCCGCTTCTTTGAGAGTGCAGATTTGAACCTTACACGTTTCAAGAGAAGCGTTTTCAACGAGGGCGACGGGAAGATCTTCCGAACTTCCGTGTTCTAAAAGTAACTTTGCGATTTTAGGTAAGGAAGTCGTTCCCATAAAAAGAGCGATCGTTCCTTTGAACTTTGCAAACCATTCCCAATCCGTCTCTTCATTGAGAACGGTATGTCCGTCCATAATCAAAACCTGACGAGACAAACCTCTGTGAGTCAAAGGGAATCCCGCGAAAGAAGACCCCGCATTGAGAGAACTCACACCGGGAACGATTTCGTATTCTATATTATGATTGATTAATGTGATTAATTCTTCGCCGCCGCGACCGAAAACAAAGGGATCTCCTCCTTTCAGACGGACTACGTTTTTTCCGGAGAGGGCGTAAGAAAGAAGAAGTTGGTTGATTTCCTCTTGTGTGGCGGAGTGAGCGCCTGAACGTTTTCCGACGTAGTGAACCACAGCGTCCTTCGGAAAAATCTCCAGAAAAGAAGGATCCAAAAGCGCGTCATACAAAATGACTTCCGCCTTTGTAAGAATCCGATACGCGCGCAGAGTCAAGTCTTCCGGATTTCCGGGACCACCCCCAACGAGAAAAACCTTTCCCGGTTTTATCTGATCGGATTTAGAATCGGAGGCCAACATGAAGTTTATGCTCCAACTCCGGTAATCATACCGGCGCCGACGGTAGAATTGGTTCCCTCGTCTACGAGGATAAAACTTCCAGTGGTACGATTGATTCTATATTCATCAAAGCTCATAGGCTTCGCAGTTCTGATTTTGATCTTTCCGATTTCGTTTAACGTGAGACCTTTTCCCGCGTCTTGTTTTTCGTGAGTATCGGGAGCGACTTTGAATTCGATCTCTTTCACGATCGCCTTTACTGCGTTTGTTGTTTGACGAAGAAGGTATTTATTTCCCGCCAAAAGAGATTTGGAATCCATCCAACAGATATTGGCTTCGATATCCTGTGAAACGATCGGAAGATTGTCCGATTTTACGATCATATCTCCACGCGAAATATCGATCTCATCCTTCAGACGAATCGTCACTGACATCGGAGGAAACGCTTCTTCCACTTCGCCAGCGTAAGTATCGATCGCTTCAATCGTGCTCGTAAAACCGCTTGGTAAAACGGTGATTGCATCGCCCTTCTTAAAAATTCCACTGCGAACCTGACCGGCATAACCTCTGTAGTCATGATGTTCGTCGGAAAGTGGACGGATGACGTATTGTACAGGAAAACGAGCGTCTTCAAAATTCTCATCACTCTCGATATAAACTTCTTCGAGATGAGAAAGAAGAGTTCTTCCTTCATACCAGGAAAGATTTTCGGATCGATCTACGACGTTGTCGCCGTTGAGGGCGCTGATCGGAATAAATTCAATATCCTTAATATCCAAGCGAGCAGCGAAATTGAGATACTCGGCTTTGATCTCTTCATATCTAACTTGGGAAAACTCCACGAGGTCCATTTTGTTGATACAAACCACGAGATGAGGAATTCGAAGCATCGAAGTAATATAAGAATGACGATAGGTCTGTTCGATCACACCTTTTCTCGCGTCGATCAAGATGATCGCAAGATTGGAATTGGAAGCTCCCGTCACCATGTTTCTCGTGTATTGAACGTGACCCGGTGCGTCCGCGATGATAAACTTTCTTTTCGGGGTAGAAAAATATTTATAAGCGACGTCGATCGTAATTCCTTGTTCTCTTTCGGCTTTGAGGCCGTCCGTAAGAAGAGCCAAATTGATCTGGCCGTTGTTTCCTCTGCCGGTTTTTTCAATCGCCTCGAGTTGGTCCTCGAAGATCGATTTGCTATCGTAGAGAAGTCTTCCGATCAAAGTGGACTTCCCGTCGTCCACACTTCCCGCGGTAATAAAACGTAATAAATCCATCAGAAGTATCCTCCTCTCTTTCTATCTTCCATAGCGGCCTCGGAACGTTTGTCGTCCAATCTGGAACCGCGTTCCGTAGTTCGAGTCGCCTGAATTTCAAGGATGATATCGTCGATGTTATCCGCTTGAGAATCGACTGCTGCAGTGCAGGTCATATCGCCTACGGTGCGAAAACGAACGACCTTGTCTTCCACGCGATCGTTTGCGTCGATCGTGATAAACTTAGAAACAGGGAAGAGAAGATTCTCGCGATAGATGATCTGACGAGTATGAGAAAAATATAAAGAAGGAAGATCTATGTTTTCCTTACGAATGTATTCCCAAACGTCCAACTCCGTCCAATTGGAAATCGGAAAAACGCGAACGTTTTCACCGGGACTGATCTTGCCGTTATAGATATTCCAGAGTTCGGGTCTTTGCAGTTTCGGATCCCACTGACCAAACTCGTCGCGAACTGAAAAAACTCTTTCCTTCGCTCTGGCTTTTTCTTCATCTCTTCGAGCGCCGCCGATACAAGCGTCAAATTTGAATTCAGCGATTGTATCGAGAAGCGTTACGGTTTGAATACCGTTTCTACTCGGGAACTTGCCTTTTTCTTCGACAGCCTTTCCTTGATCGATAGAATCTTGAACGTAACGAACGATCAGCTTCTCACCGATTTTGTTAGCCAGTTCGTCTCTGAAGTCAAGGGCTTCTTGAAAGTTATGACCTGTATCGATATGCACCAGAGGAAAGGGAAATTTCCCGGGACGAAACGCCTTGAGGGCAAGGTGAACTAACGTGATGGAATCTTTTCCGCCGGAAAACAAAAGAGCGGGTCTTTCAAATTGGGAAGCGGTTTCACGAAGAATGTAAATCGATTCCGCTTCAAGTTGTTCGAGATGTGTAAGTCTGGATTTATTCATAGTTGAATTCATATTGCTCTTTTAGGACCGGACTTCTGACGGACTAATTTTCCGTCGACTACGTGAAGTCCGCATTCTTGATTGTCTTCTTCCCACCACCATCTTCCGGAACGAATGTCCTCTCCGGGCGCAACCGCACGAGTACAAGGCGCACAACCGATCGAAGGAAATCCTTTGCTGTGTAAGACGTTCACGGGGATTCGATACGTCGCGATAAAGTCCTGGGTTCTTTCCAAACTCCAATCAAGGATCGGATGGTATTTCAAAATATTACGAGAAGAATCCAGTTCCACTTTTGTGAGAGATCCTCTGGAATCCGATTGTTCGGAACGAATTCCGGTGATCCAAAGTTTGGTATCTTTTAGAGCGCGATTGAGAGGCTCCACTTTACGAATGTAACAACATTCTTTTCTGTTATCGACGGAATCGTAAAAACTATCCGGTCCCTTTGTATTGATCAGATTTTGAACCGAAACTGTATCCGGGAAAAAAGTTTCTATTTTTTTACCGTAACTTGCATTTGTAAGTTTGTGAAGATCGTAGGTTTCGTTAAAGAGACGACCGGTATCTAAAGTAAAGACTCGGATTTTTAAATTTCTAGAAAAGATAACGTGGGTAATAACCTGGTCCTCAAGGCCTAAGCTCGTAGAGAAGGCCGCAGACTCTCCGAACTCCTTACTAATCCATTCTAAGGAGTCTTCTAGGCTCAGAGATGCAAGTTTTTGTTCTAATTCTTGCGGTAACATGTTCGTGATATCTCAGTCTCGAATTGGATGCTCCCGCATCCAGCTTGATTTTAAAATTGAACCAAGAAATAGCTCAAATTTCAGAAAAAAGAGAGCTATTTTTTTACCAAAGTCCTATATATTGGAATTTTTGTAAACTATATTTGATATACGACTCTTCTTTAGAACAATTTCTCGGTATTACTGGAAATTTCAGAGATTAAGATAAGAATTTTGTAGGAACTCCTACATCACCCGTAAAACGCGCGCCCCCACCCTGATTGGGCGGAGGAGGAGGGCTCGCGGGAAAAATTCCGAAATTTCTCCCTATCACAAAATCACGCCCTTTGCAACGAAAAAGACGAGGGCCCATTTGTAGGATCTCCTACGGAAAGTATTGGAAATTTTTATTCGACAAACTCCAATCAGTTCTAAATGGAAATCATTTCGATTTTAAGAGGTTTCTTCCGGAAGAATTCAAAAATCTACATTCTTCTTTTTGGACTCTACGGTTCCGCTTTTCTCATCCTCTTTCTAAATGAAGAATTCGGATTCCCTCTTCTTACGTCGAAAGATTTTTGGACAAGGGCAACCGGCGTTGTACTATTGTACGGAATTCTAATATTTTTATTTTATTGGAATCTTTCCAAAAAAAGAAAACGTCTTTTGCGGAAAACGGGAGCGATCGGTTTTCTTTTTGTATTTTGGATTTGTCTGATCGCCCTCGAACTTTTCGATCTACCGTATGAAAAAATTCTAATATATCTTCCGAACGACTCCATGTTCTGGTCTTGGAAGGTTCTCAAACAGATGGTTCAATTGTTTCCGCTTCTCTTGATTCCTTTGATCTACGATTTTTATAAAAGCAAAACGAATCCGATTCCATTCGAAAAAAAGAAAACACCGTCTTATTATCCGATCTTGATAATAGGAATTGTTCTTTCTGCGATCGGATCTTTCATTCCCGGATTTAAAGAATTTTATCCGAGAGCGCCTTTGAGTACGGAACAATTTTTATATCACGCAACTTGGATCAAAACTCTGATCTTTGAAATCGTTTATCTCGCGACGTTCTACTTTACGGAATTCTTTTTTAGAAAGTTTCTCATAAGATATCTTTCCGCGGCGGGAAGATATCATGCAGTGGGAATGAGCGCTCTAGTTTATGGATTGGTCCACTTTCAAAAACCAAACGGAGAAATTCTAAGTTCTTTTTTTGGAGGATTGCTCATGGGAGCGTTGAGCATTCGAACTCATTCGATTCGAGGCGGCCTTTACGCGCACATCGCACTCGCGGCGGGAATGGAATTTTTTACCGGAATTTATGTTTGGGAAAAATTATTTTAGATCTCAATCTCAGGGCGACTCCTGCGAAGCCGAATTGTAAAGAGGAGTTGTATCGAGATTTCGCAGGACCGGGCTCTTCATTGCAATCTGCAAAGCGCCATTCGACTTATCCGTAAAAACAAAACTTTAAAAAGGGGATGGCGCATCGCAGGATTTCCATTTCGATCCCTGTCGCGGAATTCTTTTAAAAAACAAAATCAACCCGATTCAAAATTCTTTCACAAAACCGAATCCATTTTAGAATGTTAAAATCGAATGTAAAGACCTCCAAATCACTGTGGATGAAAAGAAGATCTAATTAAAATACGATTGATACGCGCTGTTCACATTCTTGAAAGTTATTGAGAGCCTTTCACTTGAACGATACAAGCCCCGCGAATCGGAAACTGTTCGACTTCTTTCGAAAACTTGATCTCCTGAAAAGAAGACCAGAGATTTCCTTCGATCTCTTCACAGGATTTTGCCGCGATAAACCAATCCGGCTTTGTCAAAGAAGTCTTCTCCAAATTGAATTCTTCTTTCTTTAATTTTTCCCTCACTTCCTGGCGATTGATAAAACCCGCGCGATAAAAGGAAAGAGTTAGGTCCGGCCGATTGTGATGTTCCAAAGGCAATCGATTCCAAAAAACAGAATTCCGTTTTACGTTTTTCATAAAAACGTCTTCTGCATCCTCCGCCGTGTAAAACAAACTCCGGTCCACTCCGGAAAAACAAAGATTCGTTTTTTCCCAGACACTGAACTGATTGTAAACCAAATAGACGGCCGTAAATATTATAAAAACAAAATATACTCCGAAGGAAAGAATCCGAAACTTCTTGGAAACAAAGGTTTCATAACAGAAAATTCCAATCGCGACGAGCATCGAGGGATACAAATGATAGACGTGTCGGCTTTGATGATTCGGAGTCATCAGCGTCAATCCGAGAATCGAAACCAAAATGGAGAGTATAAGAAAAAAAGACGCACTGATTTGTTTTTCCTTTCTATATTGAAAAATTCCGAAACCGAATCCCAAAAACAAACCGAATAAAAGAAAAGCGCCTCCGTAAGGAGCGTAAAACGAATTCTCAAAAATCTCTTGAAAATACGTCAGGGTAAAAACGGAACCGTCGCCTTGTCCCGGCAATAAACCCGCACCCTGCGCGTGCCCGATCGTACTGCTGGAACTGGAAAAACGATCCGGATGTAATAAAACCCAGGATCCGATCGGAAGAATTGAGTAGGTCCAAAAATATTTCCAAACAGGCGAAAGACCTTCAAAAGAAAACAAAACATCTTCTTTCTTTGCTCGAGAAGGATAAAATTCTTTCCAAAGAGAATAGCTGATGCTGATCCAAAAAATCAGTGATCCCACATAACGCAAAAGCCCTTTTGTTTTTCCGGGTAAAATTTCCTTTGAAAAAACCACGGAAACAAAAATCAGAAAAACTCCGATCAAAATCGAAATCGATTTATTTCCATTCTTCCGATACGAATTCAAAATTTTGAAAGTAAGATCTTTCGTTTCTTGAAAACGAAAAAAGGATAAATACAAGGATCCGAAAAAAATAAAAATATAACCGTAAGGATACTTTGTATGAAACAAAACGTTCACGCTAAAAAATAAAAACCACGGGGAATACGATTCTTCTATTTTAAATGGATGTTTTTGCAATTCCCAAAAAGCAAGAATTGCGGGAAGATAAAATAACCCGCCTTGGATCTCGAGCATTCCGGAAAAAGTGTAATGCATCCATCCGGGATTCTGCAACAGACCACCCCAAACGAGCGGAAACAAAAATGCGGTCGCGATCCAAGATTTTTTTTCAGTAAATCGAAAGAGAATCCAGGGAACGAGACAGAACAAAACGATCAATTCCGCAAACGTAAACAAAGACACCGGAGTTCCTCCGGGACCGAAAAAGAAAACGATCAGGGCTTCGGGAAAATTTCGTAGCACGGGCCAAGTCGGAGAATCAAAGGACAATTTCACAACGGTCCAAAGATCGAAGGAACGAAATGCTTCCGCAAATCGAATCGAAGTAACCAATCTTGCATCGGGATCCCAGGTCAAAAAGTTTTGATTGGGACAAAAGGTAAGAAATTTAAAATAGAGTTTCCGGAAATAGATTCCTAAAATGACGAACTGCGGAAGGAAAAGTCCGATGGAAAGTAGTTTTGAAAATCGAAGAATCTCGGAGAATCGCATGATGAATAAAAGGAATCAATACAACTTCTTCTTACTCGCAGCCAGAAGTCGAATCGGAATCTATCTTTTATTCTTCTTTTTTTCCCCGCTTCTCGCGGACGATCGTCCTTTTGTCTTTCCCAAAGATCATTCGTTTCACTCCAAATACAAAGTAGAATGGTGTTACTTCGTCGGAGTTTTAAAATCCTCGGAAGGAAAAGAATACGGATACGAGCTGAGTTTTTTCAAAGGGACGTTTGGAAAGAATAAGGAAGTTTTCCCGGTTCATTTCGCGATTTCGGATTTCGAAAATAAAAAACATTTCATCTCGCAGACCATCGAACGTAAGTTAGGCGGAATGGCCGACTATGACTCGGGACAAATTTATAGCGGCGAATACTCGATGAAAATTCTTGGAAAAACCGATTTCCGTTTAATCGCAAAAGGCAAAGGAGATTCTTCCCTTTCCTTAGATTTAAAATTGAACGCGAAAACTTCCGATATTCTTTTGCACGGGGACAACGGAAAATCAATCAAGAGCCGAAAGAATCCTAATTTCTATTCTTATTATTATAGTATCCCCGGACTTTTTACAAAGGGAGAACTTACGATCGGTGAAAAAAAAATCCAAATCGTAAGCGGGGATTCTTGGATGGATCACGAATGGAGCAGCCCGTTTGATTCTTCCCAAAACGCGGAACTTTCCGATCGCGCCAATTCCTGGGATTGGATCTGCATTCAACTCGAAGACGGAACTAAAATCATGGCATTCAATTTTAGAGAATCTCCAAACTCAAAATCGGAATCTTTCGCCACCGTAAAGTTAAACTCCGGAAAAAAAGTCGGCTTGGACCAGGAAGGAGAAGTTTCCTTTTCCCATAATTCTTCGAAATGGAAAAGCGCAAAAACTCAGAAAGAATATCCTCTTCTTTGGAATTTATTTATTGACTCTTCCGAAAAAGAGGCCGCGCTCGATCTGAAAATCGAACCCGTTTTTGAAGATCAGGAATTCGATTCAAGATCGACGACGGGATTTAGTTATTGGGAAGGAGCCGTTCAAATCAGAGGGACTCGAAACGGAAAAAAAGTAAAAGGAACCGGATATCTCGAACTCAAAGGAAACCAGAATTAGAACAAAAAAGGAAGATTCGAAGATTTCTCTTATCAATTATTGAAATTCTTTTTTTGAAAAAGACTTTGTCTTGTGATCTGATTCTTCGAAACTGTTTATCCGGGAGACGGAAATGAAATGAAAAAATATTTCCTAAAACGATTTCTTCTCATCATTCCAACGTTATTGGGAATGACCTTTATCGTTTTTTTAATCTCTCATTTTGCGCCGGGAGGACCGCTCGAAACCGAGATCGCTAAGATCCGAGGTTACGCAAACGCACAAGGGGGAAGCGCAAAAACGATTTCAGAAGAAGAAATCGACATCATAAAAAAAAGGCTTCATTTGGATAAGCCCGTCGGAATCGCTTATCTTTATTGGCTCAAAGAAATTCTTACTTTCAATTTGGGAGAATCAAGACTTCACAGCCGTCAGGTGACGGATTTGATTTTAGAAAAACTTCCAGTCTCTCTCACGTTTGGCCTTTCCGGATTCCTACTTTCATATCTGATTTGTATCCCTCTTGGAATTTCAAAAGCCCTTCGAAACGGAGAAAAATTCGATATTACGACGAGCGGAATTATCTTAATCATCTATTCCATTCCTGCGTTCGCGTTTTCGGTTCTTCTTCTTTATACGTTTGCTTCCGGGGAACTTCTTTCGATCTTTCCGCTCGGGCACGAAGTTTCCGACGAGTATGAATCCTTTTCCGCGTGGGAAAAGATAAACGATAGAATCCAACACATGTTTCTTCCGGTAATTTGTTACGTCTCCGGTTCTTTCGCAGTCCTTACTTTGTTGATGAAAAATTCTCTCCTCGATCAAATTTCGAAAGAATATGTTCGAACCGCTCTTTCTAAAGGATTCAGTTTTAAAGATGCGATTTTCAAACACGCGTTTCGAAATTCTCTGATCCCCATCGCGACCGGTTTTGGAAACAATCTCAGTATTGTTCTCGCGGGTTCTATTATCATCGAACTCGTATTCAATATCGACGGAATGGGACTTATGAGTTTTCAAGCAGTTACCGAAAGAGATACGGAACTGATGATGGGACTTTTATTGGTGCAGAGTTTTCTTTCTCTGATCGGAAATATTCTTTCGGATTTTTGCTACGTCTTGATCGATCCAAGGATTCAGTTCGAATGATCCTAAGTCCGATTCTTAAAAAAAGATTTTTAAAGTTCAGAGCCAATCGCAGGGCCTGGTATGCTTTAATCACATTAATTATTTCTTATGCGATTTCTCTATTCGCTCCACTGATCGCAACAAACCAGCCTTTGATCGTAAGTTATCAAGGGAAATGGAATTATCCCGTTTTTTCTTTTTATCCGGAATCTCAGTTCGGAGGAGAGAATCTAACTCCTCCCAATTACAAAAAGTTAGCACTGAGAGAAGACTTCAAATCCGGACCAAACTGGATTCTCTTTGCTCCGGTTCCTTACGGATACAACGAAGACAATTTAGAAAGTCTGGACGAAGGCGATACTCCTCCCTCGGCTCCCAATGCCAAACACTGGTTAGGAACGGACGATCGAGGAAGAGACGTGTTCACGAGAGTTTTTTACGCGTATCGAAACGCGCTTAGTTTTGGATTGATTCTCGTATTTTTAGAATTGGCAATGGGAACCTTGATCGGCGGTATGCAAGGCTACTTCGGCGGAAAGTTGGATATCTTAATGCAGAGAATCATCGAAATTCTCTCCGCTATTCCTTTTCTATATTTGATCCTGATCGTAGGAGCTTTTTTCGGAAGAGGTTTTACGGTTCTTCTCATCACATACGGGGCATTGAGTTGGATCGGAATTTCCTATTACATGCGTGGAGAATTTTATAAACTCAAACAGTTGACTTACGTCGATTCCGCAAAGGCCCTCGGTGTGAGTTCGTTTCGAATCATGGTAAGACATATTCTTCCGAATGCAATCACTCCGTTAGTCACCTTCTTACCATTCACTCTGATCGGATCCATTTCCATCTTGAGCGCCTTGGACTTTTTAGGTTACGGAATCCCCGCCCCCAATCCTTCTTGGGGAGAAATGATCGGACAGGGAAGAGAAAGATTGAGCGCTTGGTGGTTGATTACGTTTCCATCCGCGGCGCTTTTTCTGACGATCCTTCTGACTTCTTTTATCGGAGAAGGTTTACGCGATTCTTTTGATTCAAGAGAGAAGGCGGTGTACGAATGAGTTCTTCCGTTCTCTTACAAGTTAAGAATTTTTCGCTCGATCTTTTTTCTGAAAATCGATGGCTCCCGGTTCTTCAAAACTTGACCTTCGATATAAAACAAGGAGAGATTCTTTCTTTGATCGGGGAATCGGGTTGTGGAAAGTCTCTGACCGCTCTTGCGCTAACAAGACTCATTCCTTCCAATATATCCAGAGTCAAATCCGGAGAAATTTTGTATCAAGGAAAAGATCTCTTAAAACTTTCACCGAAAGAATTGAGAAAGATTCGTGGAAAAGAAATTTCTTACGTTTTTCAAGAACCTTTTGCGGCGTTAAATCCTTTGATGAAAATCGAAGATCAGATGATAGAAGCGTATCTGATGCATATTTCTCCCAATCGAAAAGAAGCGATCGAAAAAGCGGAATATCTTCTTTCTTCGGTCGGAATCACCGATATCAAACAAAGACTCTATTCTTATCCCAATCAAATGAGCGGGGGAATTTTACAAAGGATCAGCATTGCGATGGCCCTGATGTGCGACCCATCCCTTCTAATCGCGGACGAACCGACAAGCGCGATTGACGTGACGATCCAAGCGCAACTGGTGGAACTTCTTTTAAATCTTCAAAAACAAAATCAAATGTCGATCCTCTTTATTTCGCACGACTTCGGACTCGTAGGAACCATCGCGCACAGAATTGCAGTGATGTATGCGGGAAGAATCGCCGAACTCGGAGATACGGATTCCGTGATCGATTCGCCAAACCATCCTTATACGATCGACTTGCTCAGATCCATACCATCCCTCGCCAAATCGGTTCATGATCTTCTTCCAATCCAAGGAATCGTACCTTCGCCGGATCAATATCCTCTTGGATGTCATTATTCCACGCGATGCGGATCCGTGTTCGATATGTGCAAAGAAAATAAACCTGAATTGTTTTCAATACATTCAAGCGGAGAATTGCATCAATCGGCTTGCTTCCTTTCAAAAAAACAGGACTCAAATTAAGAGCATTCCATGATTCGTATTCAAGATCTAACAATCAGCTTTTATTCCAAGTCTGGATTCGGGTTTAAGAAGAATCGAATCGCAGCCGTAGACGGAATCAATTTAGAAATCGAAAAAAATGAAATCCTCGGTCTCGTCGGCGAATCCGGCTGTGGAAAATCCACTTTAGGTAGAGGACTTGTAAAACTTTTACAACCCGAATCCGGCAAGATCTATTTCGAAGATCAAGAGATCACTTCTCTCTCTTCCTCGGAATTTTTTCCTTATAGAAAGAATATTCAGATCATCTTTCAAGATCCGTATTCTTCCCTAAACCCTCGTATGACGATTTCGGAAATCTTAAAGGAAGGATTGGAGATCCACGAAAAACTTACGGAAGAAGAAGCTGTAAATAAGATCAAAGAAATTTTAGAACGAGTCAATTTGTCTTCGGATATCTTAACTCGTTTTCCTCACGAATTCTCTGGAGGGCAAAGACAAAGAATCGCGATTGCAAGAGCCCTGATTTTAAAACCGAAATTTCTTATCTGCGACGAATCCGTTTCCGCTCTGGACGTTTCCACGGGAACTCAAGTTTTAAAACTCCTTGTCGAATTAAAAAACGAGTTCGGGCTCTCATATTTGTTTATCTCTCACGATCTGGGTGTGGTAAAATCTATCTCGGACCGAATTGCTGTTATGTATCTGGGAAAAATAGTGGAAATCGGCAAGACGAAGGACATCATTTCATCTCCGGCGCATCCTTATACAAAGGCGCTTTTTCAATCCACATTCGACGTTTACGATAGGAAAAAAGTAAGAACTCCTCTCAAAGGAGAAATACCGAGCACGGTCAACAAACCATCCGGTTGTCATTTTCACACTCGTTGCCCGATCGTACAGGAAATCTGCAAATCCGAATTCCCGAGTTGGAAAAATAAAGAAGCCGATCAAAAAGTATTGTGTCACTTTCCTTTGGAACGGGAAAAATGAAATTCATTCATCGCGTTAAAGATTTCTTTTATAGCAATCGAATCAAATTTCTCGCGATTCTTCTTTTTCAAATTCTATTTCTCGCTCTTTTTACAATTCTTCCCATTCTTTCTCGCCAGGATTTTTATAAGGATTTTATTCTTACTGAAATTGAAAAATCAACGGGCCTAGAAATTCAAGTCGATCAATCGGATCTTGTAATCTTTCCTTTTCCTGGCATCGAACTAAATTCCGTCGTCATAAGAAAGGGAGACTTGATCGTCGGCATTAGCGATCAGATCAAAGTTGATATCTCTTGGTTCGGTTTGTTAGGACAAAAAGTTGAAATTCGAGACGTTTATATTTCCGGCGGAAACATAAATCTTCATAAATCCAAAGACGGCTCGATCGATTTGATTGAGTTTTTACAAAATGGAAAAGAAGATTCAGAACATTCTCACAAAACCAATACGATCCGGATCTTTGATCCGACGTCTGTAAAAAATACTGCTCCTATCAATCCGAAAGAAATACTGAAGATAGGGCTCAAAAACATTCACATTGAAAATTTTTACGTCAATTACCAAGACGATACTCACACTCGAACCTATGGAATTTATCTTTGGAAATCTTCTTTCGAAATATCCTTTTACGGAGATACTTTAGATCTATCCTTGATCGGAAAATTGGACGGACAGAGTTTTCAAATTTACGGCAGCGCAGGTTTGGACGAATTTCCGACCACTCTGGAAAAACTCCAATTCCAAACTACGATCATTTTTGATAACTGTTCCTTATCCATCTTTCGAGATTTATTTTTTATTTTCCCAAAAGCCGACTTTTCAAAAACCGTTTTTAACGGAACCGTCCAGATCAAAAAATCCGTTTATGAAACGATCAATTTTAACGTTACCGCTCAAGCGAAAAACTTCGCCTATAAAGGTGGGACTCCGTTCGGAGATATAAAATTAAACCTCGGCGTAAAATTGGACCTCCCCATTAAAAAATTAGAATTTCCTTATATATCCATGACCTGGCCCGGGGTTGCGGAAGGAACCGCCAAAGGTTCAGTTCTATGGAATCAAAAAACAAACGCCTCTTTTCAGATCACGGCCAACTATCTGGACTATCATAGCGTTTTCCGTTTAGCAAAACTTTTCGAATTTACTACGGCCTTCGACGATCCTAAAAGACCGGACGGAGTTTTTTATTTCACCGCAGATCTTAGAAACGTTTATGCCTTAAAACATAGATTTCCAGTCTTAAAGGCGGACGTAAAATACAACTACCCTTGGGTTACTGTTACGAGTTTCCACGCATACATTTACAACGGAGAAATATTAGGAAAATCTAAAATTAATCCGTTTAAATCCCAATTTGAAGTACAAGGCGAAGTCTATCGTGTTCTTTTGGATCGAATTCTGATGCCTTATGTGAGCGATAGAATCATCAATGGAAATCTATTTAGCAAATTTAGCTTTGTGACTGAAGTCGGAAGTCGATCTACGGATTTCTCGGGGGATTTTTTTAGAAATATGGAAGGATCCGGAAGTCTACAAGTTTTAAATGGAGAACTTTTGGGTTACGCAAACTTCATGGTTCCGGTTTTGAATACACTCGGAAAAATCATATCCTTTAGCGGAATTGACGGTCGTAAGGTCGAATTTTCTTCTTTAAAATCCGATTTTAAAATCGATAACAATCGATTCTATTTTCAGAATCTAAAACTGCAAGGCAACGGACTCGAAGCCGATGGAAGAGGAAGTATTAGTTTTGAAAAGAACGTAGACGTTTTAATCAATTTACGTTTGGGCGGAAACATTGTCGGAAGGGCGCTAAAAATTCCGATTATCTATAAAGGTATTTTTAAACAATCCATTCCTTATGTAGATCCGATCTGGTTGGGTTCTGTCTTTGCGGGAAGTACGATTCTCGCCCCATTTTTCACCCCTTTAGGAGTACCTTACGGGGGAGGAATCGCCGGATCGGTCGTATCGGAATATGTCCGCGACGCCTGGGAAGGATTTAAAGGCCTCTTCTCATCCAAAGAAGAAAAGAAAAAATAATTACATTCAGGAAACGTTATGAAGCCAAAAATATTAATCCGAATTGCATCTATTCTTATGTTGATCTTTGTCTTAGGTCATTCCATCGGACATTTTACACGTTACAATACCGCCGACATTCGTGCAATCAACACGATTACCGCTATGCAAATGACTAAGATTCCTATGGAAGGGGTTGATAAAACATACGATCAATTCTATTCCGGGATGAGTTTAAACCTAAGCGTCACCCTACTCTTTTTGGCGACTTTGCTTTGGTTACTATCAAATCTTGTAGAGTCCAATCCGAAAACGGTATTAAAACTTCTGATTCCGATCTTCTTTTGTGTATTTTGTTTTTCGATCACCGGCTTTCTTTATTTTTTTCCGGTCCCCACTCTCATTTCCTGCTTAGGAGCTTTGTCCATCTTAGCGAGTATTTTTCTTTTGAGAAAGGAATCATAACGTCCTCTTATCTTTGTTCTTTTGCATCGAACTTCGCTACAAGGACAAAGAGTCCAACGATTCTTGAGTGTAGCTTAGAAATATAGAAAAAACATTTCGGAGTTCCGACCAGAGATTGAAGTCGAAAAAAAAAAATCGGTTGTAGAGAAAGAATTTCGAAAACGGGCGAAGTAGAAAAATTCCAAAAAAAAATTGTGTCGAATTTGACTGTTGCAGTTTTTAAGTGAAATCGAGATCCATTCCTTCTTGAATCAAAATTCTGAGAGCATTGCTCGTTTCCACAAGTCCGTCTCGAATTTTGTAATCGAAATGCATCGTTCCATCCACAATTTCTTCCTGAAAGTGTTTTAAAATCACACCTTCCACTTTGGCTAATTCCAAATCGTGACTGGTTACGAGGCCCATCACTCGATTCTTTTTTAATTCTTTTAAAATTCCTTTACAAGCAAGAGAACGTTCACGCGTATTTGTTCCTTTTAAAATTTCATCAAGAAGAACAAGATGAGGCCGAGTTGGATTCTTAATCTTGCGAACGATTTCCGAAAGTCGTCTCACTTCCGCATAAAAGAAAGAAATCCCCTCCTCTAAATTATCTTCGTTCCTCATACTCGTATGAATATTCAAAACGGGAAGAGTAAACTCCGAAGCGGGCGCGGGACCTCCCGCTAGAGAAAGAATGGAAGCGACACCGATCGTACGAAGATAAGTTGTCTTACCGGACATGTTGGACCCGGTGATCAAGACTACATCCTTTTCTTTTACCGAATCAAGAACGTTAGACACCTTGGATTCGAAAGGAATCAGCGGATGATGAATATTTTTGCCGGTAATCGAAGCTGGAGAATCTTCCGGAAGAATGTTTGGAAAACAATAATCCGGAAACATCCATTTGAGATTTGCAAAAGGAACGAGGGAATCGAATACGATCAAATCCTCCATAGACCTTTCTAAAAGAATGGAATGTTTGTTCCGCCACTTCGAGATTCTCTGCAAAATCCAAAGATCGTATAAAAATAAATTATTAAGAATCAGATGAAGAAGGGGCGCCTCGGTCAACGCCACACGTTTTAGAATCCGGTCCAGATCCTCGTATGCGGATTTTAATTCTTCTTTAGAGATTTCTTGCAAAAGAAATCTACCATTTCGATCCTGAATTCTCAATCCTTTTAGATAGATTAGAATTTTCTGAAGACCGATGATACTTCCGGAAAGCGAGTAGTATTGTTGAAAGACTTCTAAAGAAAGCGATCGATAGAGTCCGAATAAAATCAAATTTAAGAATAAAACCGAAGCGGGAAAAGGAACTCCTAAAAGAATATTCGCAGGAATTAAAGTGAGAACCAGAATTGTAACCGGTTTATAAATTTTCGAGAGCCAAGGATATTTCTTCCAAAGATTTGACGATAAATCGGATTGAATGAGTTTCGGGCTGGTTTTTACAAACGTTTCGGAAGAATCCTGATTCTCCCCGAGATAAGACGCCAATCTAAGTATTTTAGGAATTGCTAATGTTTTTTCGGATATCGATTTTACGATCGATTGTCTCTGTAAAACATTCTCCCTTTGAAAATCGGAAGGTGATTCATTCGGGTCCAGCAAGGAGATTAGCTTTTGTTCCGAATTCGTAGTAAACGTCGTATCCAACCAAGAAAACAAACCGGTTTCACGAAAAAGATCCAAATCCCTGGCAAGAGGAGAAATACTTTCTAAGGAAACACGAGTTCCGTATTTTTTTCCAAAACCCTTGATCTTGATTCTCGCGACTTCTCTTTCTAAAACGAATTGCCAGAGACGAATCCGTTCTCTGGAAGAAAGAGTTTTCTTATATCTTCTTACAAAAAAGAAAAATATAAAAAGAATCAGCAAGGAAGGAAGATAGAATATCGATTCTGTTCTAAGATAATAAAGAACGGAAACCCAAAGAACGAAGGCCGAGAAAAAGAGAAGTCGAAATAAGGAAAGTTTTGAGAGAAGGCTGGAAACCCGGTCGTGAAGTCGTTTTAATTTTCCGCTCCTACGCTCGAGCAATACGATCTTAGAGGAAGAAGTCATCCTGTAAGAGAGTTGATATTTTCATAGTGTTCGTTTTCTCGTTTATAAATCTCAAAATCCAACAAACGAACCAAAGATCCGAGGTCTGGCATTACCCAACGAGAGACGAGTTTTCCCCGTTCCTTTCCTTTGATCTTATCCACATATACGTATCCGAACAGATCCGTGCCGTATTCGTAGGCGACGAATCTTCCTGTTCTTTTACCAGTGTTGTTGATCAACCGAATCTGCATTTTTTTGCAATTTTACCGTTTTGGGAAAAATCGTACAAGAAAAAAAATACTCAAGTATTTTCCAATTTCAGCGATATGTAGTTTAGGGAGTCAATTGCTTTCTCAAGGATGAGAACGAGGCAAGCTCCTAATACATAAAACTCGAACCAAACCAGAAAGTCGCATGGAGGCGCAAAATGTTTTACCCAGAAATGGATCCCGAACTGAAAAGTTCCTTTCTCTCAATCGGCAAAACCACCGCAAATCTCGTAAACAACACAATTCTCCCTCAATCCGGGTTAAAAGCCGGCGCCTTACTCAATTCCGCCCAAATGGAAAAGTTAAAAGAAATCCGTAAGCGTAGATTTCAATCCAGCGAGTGGAAGAATTTTCTAAAAGACTGAACAGGAAAAATAATCCCGCTCAATTTTATCTCGAACGGACTTGAAGTCCGATTTCAAGTGATTTTTGCTGCGAAAACTTTGTCGGTAGAAATACAAAGACGGATTTTACGACCAACGAAAGTCGGAGTTTTAGAAATCGGATCTGAAATTCTTTCGAAGATCCTTTAAAACAAAAAAGCCTGCTAAATTAGCAGGCTTTTTCTTTGGTACGAAATACTTGTTTAGTATTTCGTTTTGGTAGAAGGCATCTTCACATTGAGAATTACATCCACCTTTGTAACATCGCCTTCTCTTACACTGATCATCGAATTGTTGAGATTCAGATCCTCTGCAAAAGAAGCCTTGATTTCGTAATCGCCAGGCTTGAGATTTGTGAACCAAAAATTTCCTTCGCTGTCCGTATTCAATTTTTGAATCCCGGTAACGCTGGAGATCGTCGGCATAAAAATCGGCTGATTGATCACAGGGTTGTCCAAGGTCTTGTAAAAAACCTTTCCCTGAATCGCTCCAAAACCGCTCATCGAAGCGTTGATCGCAAGTTCGTTCTTCTTATTTGGAAGAACGGCAAAAGTCTCTTGGATCTCGGGATAATCATCCGCCTTGATCGTAATCTTATGAACACCGGCAGGCACCTTGCTCAAATTGATCGTATAAATATTTCCCGGAATCAGCTGCCCCTGTCTTTTTACCGCACCCCAAAAATTAGATGGAGAAGCGGAAACTGAAGAAGTAAATTCTTGATCGTCGATAAAGACTTTTACGTTACGATTTCCTTTTCTTTTCTTCTTCGCAAAGATCAAAACATCCGGAGGAAGATCGGAAAGTCCGTAAGCACGATCTTGAATGATCGTCGTTTTCAAAACCAGATCCCCTCTTTCATTTGTAGGAACCACGGGAGGTTCTTGCGGAGTTACTACTGGTTGAACTGGATCAGGTTTCACAGGATCGGTATCCGGTTCCACAGATGGAGGCGGAGGTTTTGGAGGATCGACCGGCTTCGGAGGTTCCGGATTCTTTTTACCGGAAAGAAAAATTCCCGACGCGTTTCCTGAAATTTGCGGAACCTGCTCGTGCTGAAACTTCTTCGCCATCTGAACCGTTTCATCTTTGGATTTGAAGAAGGCTTCTAAAGCGGTAACAACGTTATCTTTGTTTAAGTCGGCGGTACTCAGAGCTCTACCGAAGTTATAAGTAAAAATACCGTGGTTGATACTTCCACCGACTTCGATCGCAGTTTGGTTATCGTCCGCCGAAGAAATGATCGCTTTGTCTTGAAAGAAAAAGTCTTCGGAATCTTGTTTTACAGTTCCGTTGCTTCCGTCAGGAATCGGAACATCGGCCGAACCTCTGGTTGCCTTCCCTTTCTTAGCGATACCGCCTGAAAAACAACAGTCAAAGATAAATACCGTTTTAGGAGATTTTACTTTTTCTAAGTATTTGTTTAACTCATCGTCCTGGAGGTGAGGCCGATCATAACAGATGATCAAGTTTCTCATTCCGTTTTTTGCGGACGCGTCTCTTTGAAAGGCACCATGACCTGAGAAATAAAGAAGAACGGTGTCATCATCGCCCGCTTTTTTTCCTAAGGCTTTGATCTCTTTTTCAATATTATCCTTTGTTACGTCTTTACCGAGGATAATTTTTACCTCGTCGAAATTTCCGACTCTTCGAATTTCATCGTTCAAATACTTTGCATCTGCTTCGCAAAGATTGAGTTCCGGAATTCCTGCTTTATTTCCGGTATAGTTCGAACCGAAAATGAGCCCGTATCTTTTTTGTGCAAATGCATCCGTTGCAAAAAATAAAATCAAACAGACGCTGATTGCCGATAGCTTGGATTTCAAACCTGGCCTCCTGGGATGATTGAGAATGGAATCAGGGTAACAAAAGAAATCCTTTTGTCATTATTTTTTTACGGAAAGAATTCTTTCTTAAGAATTTAGGAAAGAATTTTCCATTTCAAAAAGAGACTAAATTTTTTGAAATTCTAAGAAACCGGGAAAGATTTTTTATGGATGTAACTTTTTATGTCCGCGTTTATAAAAAAGGGAATATTATTTGATACTCGTTTTATTCTCTTTTTTACGAATGAGTTCAGTTGAATTTATTTCCTAACAATAGACAAAATCAACTGTTAGAATCGGTTACGCATTGGAAATGGAAAATGCCTAAGAGATGAGGAAACGGTCCTTTTGAAAAAGGACCTGTTCCCAAAATTGAAAAGAAGATTAGAGTTCGTGTTTGTATCCGACACGATATTGAGTTCCACCCAATACAATCGGATAGGAAGGAGACGGAGCCAAACTCACAAGTCCACCTGCGGATTGTGTGTGACCGGTTCCTAATTTTTCAGAATAAAGAGTTTCTGCTTCCATAAAAACATAACCTTTTTCTGTAACTCTTGTCTGTGCACCGACCAACCAGTTGGGAGCAAATCCGCCAACGCTGAAACGTACGTCTTCCCATACTGCGGAAGGAGAGGTTCCATCGGCCACCAAATTTGCAATCGTAGAAGGCGCGCCGAGCATCACCAATCCGTCATGTAGTGTTCCAGAATTGTTTGAACCCGATAAACTCCATCCACCTTTGAAATAGTGAAAGCCGCCGCCTATATAAACGGAAGTATCTTCGGAAACGGAGGCTTTGATTCCAAAGTTTACGGGAATCTGAACCGCATTGTAATCCCAAACTATATCATAGAATTTGAATCCA
This sequence comes from Leptospira tipperaryensis, assembly GCF_001729245.1. Taxonomy (NCBI): domain Bacteria; kingdom Pseudomonadati; phylum Spirochaetota; class Leptospiria; order Leptospirales; family Leptospiraceae; genus Leptospira; species Leptospira tipperaryensis. Next base: position 3,996,205 of record NZ_CP015217.1, read on the forward strand.
AGAGCTTTTGCTTCCGTATCTCCGCCCATTACCTTTCTTGTATAGTTAGCCGCGATTCTAATAAAGAAATTTTTTCCGAGATCGCGTTCATAACCTGCCGAAAAAACAAGACCGGACATCGCCCCACTATGTTTTACGTTGATCATCCCTGCCGTAGTATTTTCCAGTGTTTGGAGACGATTTTCAGGGATCACTGCTCTTCGAGTCGCAACGCCGGGTGAACCGTCGGTTGCCGTAACGGGATAATAGTTCGCCGCGTCCAAACCATCTTTCTCGATCGTTCCACCTAACTGGCCCAAATCAAACTGCATCCCAAGACTACCAAAGGCGTATGACTTTGCGCTCACGCCCTGTGTTGAGAAGATCACAGCGAATACGATCCCCGCTTTAATAAAATTTTGAAACATTCAGATACTCCTATTTTTATTCAACTCGATTGTTTTATCAAAAAGAAAACCATATTGCACAGATCCCTTTTACTACGGGTAAAGCTTGGAAATTTAATAAGCGAAGTCAAACACGTTTTAAAGACGTTTATTTTTAATATCATTTCAAAAAGCTTACGTCATGAATTAAAGAAACATTATATACTAATAATTTAAAACGATTGTGATTTTAACTTTGCCTTAACTGATAACAGTTTTCATCTAAATAACGAAACAAAGCCATAAATTCAGAAATGATTTTTATTTTTCGAATCGAAGAGAAAGATCAATTGATCGTCCTATAAAACAAACGAATACGAGCAGGAATGGAATCTTTATTTGTATGCTATCGAACATACAGACAACAAAGAGGAATAAAACCAATGCAGTATTTGAAACGGAATGCTTATAAATTTAGAAGAGTCGACAATTTGATAAAACGGATGACTCAAAAAGAATTCGATTTCTGAAAACTTCATAAATAGAAAGAGCATTCGTTACAAAAAGTGGAATATCTCAGTTTGTACTGCATGACTTATGGGTTCAGAAAGAATTCTGAGATTGATAGAATCCTAAATTGGATCCGTAAGGCATGGAAATTCTAAGTAATGATCCGGATTGAACCAGATTGAAAAGACAAGTCCGTTTGTTCCAGAGAATTCTATTTTGATTCTTCTAAAATAAAAAACCCGGAAAGATTTCTCTTACCGGGTTCCATTACTAAAGAGCTGAGCTAAAAATGATTATTTAGATAACCATTTCATCATACTTCTCAATTTTTTACCGACCGATTCGATCGGGTGAGCCGCATTTTTTTCTCTCATATTCTTAAAGTTTGGATAACCTGCTTTTGTTTCGGCCATCCAGTTGTTTGCAAATTTTGCGCCCTTATCTTTTTGAATATCGTTAAGAACTTCTTTCATTCTTTGTTTTACGCCTGCGTCGATCACTCGAGGACCGCTGACGTAATCTCCGTATTCCGCAGTGTCGGAAATGGAGAATCTCATTCTTGCGAGACCGCCTTCGTAGATCAAATCGGTGATCAATTTTACTTCGTGAAGACATTCAAAGTATGCGATCTCAGGATCGTAACCCGCTTCCGTCAAAGTTTCAAATCCCGCCATGATCAAGTTCGAAAGACCTCCGCAGAGAACGACTTGTTCTCCGAAAAGATCCGTTTCGGTTTCTTCGCGGAAAGAAGTTTCTAAAATCCCAGCGCGTCCCCCGCCTACTCCGGCAGCGTGTGCGAGAGCTCTTTTCTTAGCTTCTCCCGTAGAATCTTGATAGATTGCGATCAAACAAGGAACTCCGCCACCTTCGGTGTAAACTCTTCTTACAAGGTGACCTGGTCCTTTCGGAGCCACCATGTAAACATCCACATCTTTTGGAGGTTGGATAAAATCGTAATGAATGTTAAACCCGTGAGAGAAAACGAGCGCATCGCCTTTTTTCAGATTCGGTTCGATGTCTTTTTTGTAAAGATCCGCCTGAATCGTATCCGGCGCTAAAATTTGAATGATGTCTGCTTTTTGAGAAGCTTCCGCGACGCTATATACTTCGAAACCGGCGTTTTTCGCGTCCTGTACTGATTTGGATCCTTCTTTCAGACCGATAATAACTTTGAGTCCGGAATCCTTCATGTTTTGAGCCTGGGCGTGTCCCTGGCTTCCGTAGCCGATCACTGCAATGGTTTTACCTTTGAGTGAACTTAAATCACAATCGGCGTCGTAATAAATATTTGCCATTTTCCCTTTCCTCGAGTGTTCCTTTTTACTAAACATTTGAAAAAGGGTAGAATGACAACTGAAATAAACAGACGTATTCTCTTCAAAAGAGCCCGTTTGTAAGAATCGAATTCTCTTTTTTAGAAAGATATTTCTCCTTCCAAAAACAAAATCAAAACGGAATGTACTCGCTTCCAGGTTCTTGAAAGAAAGCGGTTTTCATTTTAAAATCTTAGAATCGATTTTAAAAATTATGTATCATAGGAATTTAAGAAAGTAAGGAAGCTGCTTTTCCCGATCACGAATGAGTTTCTCTAAAAAACAAAAATCAAAGACATTTGAGAAGAATTCACTTCTTTGCAAACAAAGTGATTCTTCCCAAAATACCTTTGGGTCGGGAAGGATCAAAGCCCTTCTGATTTTGTAAGCGTGTCCGCTTGGACTTCGAGTTCTTTTACGATCTCGGAAAGGTTCTCGCTCTTTTCCATCAGGGATTCCATCGAAGACTGGAGCGACGAGATCGCCTCTACAATTCCATGAAGTCCTAACTTTTGTTCCGAAGAAGAAAGTTCTATTTCGGAGGACAAGGACCGGAGACGATCCAACGTCGAAAAGAAGAGAGAATTTATTCTTTTCTGCTCCTCGAACATTTTCGAAAACTCATCGAACCGTGCGAATAAGTCCTGAAATAAAGTATCCTGTTCTTTGACGTGGCCCGCGGTTGTTTCCGCCGACTTCTGACCGGTGACAACGTGATTGGAAGAATCTCGGATGATCTTGGAAATCAAATCCGCATTTCCCGCGCTGCTCTCTGCGAGTTTCGAAACTTCTTGCGCTACAACCGCAAATCCTTTCCCGGCCTCGCCTGCTCTTGCGGCCTCGATCGAAGCGTTGAGAGAAAGTAAATTAGTTCGATCCGCGACCTCGGACATGATCCGGTTTACTTCGCCGACACTTCTAAAAGAATCTCCTAAAGAAGAAAGGGACTTAGAAAGTTCCTCGACAAATCCGGTCACCATCGATCCGGATTTTCGAACCTTTTCCAAACTCTGATCCAACGTTTGATTGAACTGTGAAATTCTTTCGATGATGGATTTTAAATTGGAACTGTGATCGATTAAACTTTCAATATTGCTAAACTGATTTTTTACGTTATCCGCGGAGCTTTCCGTTTGTGACTGAAATTCTTCCATCGTCGAACTGATCTCTTCAAAAGAGGAAGCGTGTGTCGAAACGAGAAGAGAAAAATCGGACATGAATTCTTTTAGATTCTTAGATGAATCCTTGAGATACATCGCGGATTCTCGCATCTTATTGCTTCTCTCCGCGATCATCTTATGAGATTCTTCTAATTCTCTTTGTCTGTATTCCGAGTTTCCTCTTAAGCTAATAAAAAGTTTTACGAGAGTTCTTATAATTAAAGCGCACGCCATTATAAAAAGAATTTTCGTGACTTGTTCCGAAACCGACGCATATCCCAATGAATTTGCGAGTTTGATATCTTCTGTTAAAATTAATCCGTATTGGATTGCCGTCGAAACGACAATTATATTCGAAAGTACGGATAAGGCCCCGATTAATAAAATAAAATTCGGCGCCAAAAGAAGACCGGAAGAAATTATATAAAGATAACTGATTCCATAAAGAACCGGGCTCTTTACCATCCCCGTAGTAAATTCAGGAACATCCATCGCGGCGCCAACCATCACAAGAAACAAAACTAAAACGTCAGCAACTACGAAGATTCTACTCAAGAGATGAGAAATACTTCCGGTCGTTCTAATTTTAAAAAAACTGTAGAGAAAGTAGAACAACATGGCCGTAGTTCCGACCAGATACAACGTATTCTGAACTGCATTGGTTCTCTTCCAACCGATCGCGATTGAGGAATAATAGAGTAAAATGAGACCGAGGCGAATCCAATTGATGTACGCCGGACCGGATGCAATGATTTCTTCGTCTGTTTTTCTTTTCGATTCTTGCTTCGAGGACATGTTACTAATGACGAGCATTTACTTTGAAAAATCAATGGTTTTTCTAAAAACTGCAATTTATAATTTATAACAATGACCTTGTTCTTTCTTGAATTAAAGAAATTGCATTTCGAAGCCGACACTTTTAGGTATTCTTAACTTTGCTAATATTTTCATTTCTCAGATTACTTGAAGGACTCGAATCGAAAAAATGAGTTCCTGATTCTCCATCCTGAATTGAAAATCAAAGAATGAAATGGGATTTTTGGGAAAAAAATTATCCTTGAATTGAAGTTAGTTTTTGTTGTTTTTTTATAAATAAGAAGGTTTGAGCATGTCTGAACACACAATTGGCTTACATTGGAAAAAAGGTCCCGAAGAATTCAAATATGATTCTTACGATCGAACTCATACGATTGAATATGCGGGTGGACAAAAATTAAGCGGTTCTTCTACAACGGAAACTTTCGGAAAATCCGAATATGCCAATCCGGAAGAGCTGTTAGCCTCCTCCGTCTGCAGTTGTCATTTTCTCACCTTTCTCGCGGTGGCGGCGAAGAGTCGTTATATTGTATCTGCTTACGAAGATAAGGCGATCGCTCTCCTCGAAAAAAACGCCGAAGGCAAGATGGTCGTCACAAAAATCGATCTCTACCCTAAGGTAACATTCGAAGGAGAAAGAATCCCCGATAAGGAAGCCTTAACCGAACTTCATGAAAAAGCGCACAGAAATTGTTTCATTTCCAATTCAGTAAAAAGCGAAGTAACGGTTCATCCTTAACAGCAAAACGAGCTCAAGACTCGCTTTCCGCAAGATTATGAGAATACTTTCTTAGGATCTCTTGGATCTTTAATATGACTTCGTGATTCGGATCCACCGTCAAAGCGATTTCGACCATCTCCATCGCTCGTTTATAGTTTTTCAAAGCGATATAGATTTGCGCAAGGTTCACCAAATTTTTGATATGCGTCGGTTCGCGAAGTTTAAGTCTTTCGCCAAAGTCCAGAGCCTTTTGAAAACTTCCCGACTTTCTTGCGGCTGTCGAGGCGATGTAAAGAATTTCCTTATCCACGGGTTTTAGATTCAAATAACCTTCCGCGTAGATGGCGGCGTTTCGATAGTCCTTCTTTTTAAGAAATAGACTTACGAACAATTTTTTTACTTCCGGAATTTGGTTATTCAAAGTCTCCGCTTGTTCCAGAAAGGAAATCGCTTCTTCGATTTCCTTATTGTTTGCCCCTTCCTTCGCTTTTTTTAGAAGTTCACGAATCTGATCTCTTTCGTGGGCCAGTGCAATTTTGGATTCGCTCAGGTTCTCTTTAAAAGAAACTCGAACCAAGGAAAGGTCATCGGTGAGAGCCCCGTGATTGTGAATTCCTTCGTAGATTCCCTGCAATTCTCCGCGCGCTTCTTCCACTTTTCTTAAAAACTGTTTTTCATCGTCGTTGATGATTCTTCCACCTTCGCGATCCGTTCCGAGAAGAATATCGTCTCTTCCGTCCGAACCCGCGATGATGATATCTCCCGGTTCCATTTGAAAGGTTTTGATAAAGACGGTCCCTTCCATTCCGGTCGTTCCCAATTTACGAAACATCAAATCGTCTTCGATAAAACTTGCGATTCCGTCCCTATACAAAACGGTCCAAGGATGTTCGGCGTTGATAAAATACATAAGCCCAGCCTCGTCGTCCACAACACCTAACACGAGAGAGACGAGCATCGAACCATCGAAACTTTCGAAAACCTTATGCAATTCTAAGAATGCGTTTTTTAACCAACGTTCCGGAGATTGTTCCTTCATGATCGTCGCCATTCTCGTTCTTTCAATGATCGATTCGAAGACGGCTCCAAGAACCAAGGCTCCCCCGGCTCCCTGCATCGATTTTCCCATCGCATCCGCGTTTAAGAATACGGTATAAAAACGATCTTGCAGATCGATAAAATTGGAGATATTGATATCGCCTCCGATCTCATCGTTAAATCTTCGGAAGGAAAATTTCTTTTTCTGTTCGATTAAAAAGTCGACCTTGACGTTCTCCTGACGCGCCTTATTGGAACCGAGAGGTTTGATCAGAAGGGAAGTTAAGAAATAATCTCCGTCTTGTTGTTGTTTTAATTCCTGCACTTCTTCCAGAGTTTGCTGGAGTTCTTTCGTTCGTTCTTGAACTTTTTCTTCCAACTCCTCCGCGTACTGTTGCAAACGTTTTCTCGCGGCTTGGATCGAACGCGCCATTCTGTTAAACGAACGTGCGATAAATCCGATTTCGTCTTCGACCTTTACTTGAAGTCGATAATCCAAGTTTCCGGAGTTGGCTTCTCTCAGACCGATAACGACTTCCTCCAGAGGATTGAGAAGAGCGCCTTGAAAGAAAAATCGAAATCCTAAAAGTACGAGAAGAATGATACAAAGTGCGGATATATAAAGAATTTTTCCCGTTGGATGCAGATATTCTCTTAAGGATTCGTATCGAAAGCCGACGTCGTAGATCTTTCCGTTCGAAGGAGAAACATAAAAATAAGCGATATAGTGTTTTGGAATCGGTCCACCGAGTTCATAGATTCTTTCGCCCTTATACGTTCTTTCATCCTGTTTGCGAACCTGAGTGAGAAGGTTGAGAAAGATTTTTTCCCTTTTTGCTGGATCGGAACTATTCACGGCTAAAGCGTTCTTTTTTAATTCTTTGAGATAAGCGGAAATCCCCGGTTGATCGGAATGAAAGAGTTTTTCAAGCGCAACGGGATCGTTTTTTTCTTTCGGAGGCAAGTGAAAGTATTTGTTCCTAAAAACGACTAACTTCTTTTCCAAAGTATCAAAGAAGAATTCAACGTCCTTTCCGGAAAGTTGCGCCTCTTTTTTAGAAGAAAAATATTCTCTCACCCCGGCGCGATACGCTTCAAAACCTTCCGGAGATTTTTTTAAAATCGATTCTACTCTTTCACCGAAATCTTTATTAGAAAGCTGCGGGAGTTCGAATAAACTATGTGAAATTTTGAAAAATCTAAATTCTCGTAAGACTGATTCGTTCGGCTGAAGCGAACTATGGGAAGAATAAGGCCGGGCAGAATCCAATTCCGCGTCATACTCGAAAACATATTCCGCGTCACGCGACACATCCAAGCCAGCGACGGAAAGTCTGACTTCTTTTCTTTTAATCAGATCGTAAGAATCTTCGTATTCATTGAAGATAAACAAACTTACGATCTGTAAAACGAGAAAGAAAGTCGCGAGAGTGATTCCAGTAATCCTAGATAGGATAGAGGTTTTCTCGCTCGTATAATTGATATAACCTACAAGAATTACAAACAATCCGATGACAAGGGCTATGTCCAAAACCGTCTGATACAATTCTCTTGAAACCGCTCCGTCCCGACTCATCGCATTTAAAATTCCCGGGATAAGCGTAATTAACGTTAAAGGAATCAAAATGATCGACGTGATGATTCTTTCCTTACCTTTGAGCTTGAACATTCTCCACGTTCCGATCCCCATAAAAATGACCGTATAGAAAATGACCATTACCGAATAAATTTTATAAAAGAGATTGATCTGAAAGTCCCAGTAGTGTCCTGAAAAATAGAAAACTCTTTTGGCGCTTAAGGACTCATAGAAATACCAAGCACAAATAACGATAACGCCGACGAGCGCGCTGAAAAAAATCGAACGTACTATTTTTTTCGAGACCGGTTCCGGGTAGTGAAGAAAAAACATGATGAGAAAAAGAAATCCTAGGAACGGAGACGGAATGACAATCCATCTGTGAAAGACGGACCAAGGTCCGTAGAACGGAAATCCGACCATATAGCCAAGGTGAAAGATCCCGAGACTGAACAATCCGATGCAAAGATATATCGTGCCGGAGGCTTTTTCCTGAATCGAAAAGAAAAAGAATACGGTAAAACCGATAAAGAGGACTCCGATCAACGAAGCCAGTGAGAAATAATTTAAATAGATAAGATCCATATGGCAGGCACTCTAATAACTTCTTAAAATTTATATCGTCAAGCAAAAAGGAATTTCAGTAGATTGTATCGCTTGCTATAATTTACGCAAAGCATCAACGATTTAAGAGAAAAATCAAAAAGTTATCTCATAATCGAACGTTGCTCTGCATAAAGTATGCGCGCCCTAAACTAACTACGATTGTTTGCTACCTAAAAACCACCAATGCAGACATATTTGACGTTAAGATATTCCTGAATCCCGTACTTAGATCCTTCTCTTCCAAAACCGGATTCTTTCAAACCGCCAAAGGGAACTTGCTCGGTGGATATCAGTCCTTCGTTGATTCCCAACATTCCGGCTTTTATATTCTCGGCAAGAAATCGCATCTTACGATAATCTTCGGTAAACACGTAGGATGCTAAACCCGAAGGTGTAGAATTTGCCACTTGCAAGGCTTCTTCCATCGATTCAAATCGATAAACGGGAGCTACGGGACCAAAAACTTCTTCCTGCATAGAAAGCGAATTTTCCGGAACTTCTGAAATCACCGTTGGGGAAAAAAATAATTTACCTGGCTCGATTCTTTTTCCGCCTAATTGGAGTTTTGCTCCCTTATCCAAAGCATCCTTAACGTGGTTTTCAACCTTCTGAACCGCCAATTCGCTTATCAACGGGCCGATCGTTATGTCCTTTTCGAGACCGTTTCCGGTTTTTAATTTTAGCACCGATTCTGAAAATAAACTTACAAAATCATTATAAATTCCTTTCTGAATCAAAAATCGGTTCGCACAAACGCAGGTTTGTCCCGCATTTCGAAACTTAGAAAGAATCGCACCTTTTACCGCGGATTCCAAATCGGCGTCGTCAAAAACCAAAAAAGGTGCGTTTCCTCCGAGTTCGAGAGAAAGTCTTTTCAAAGTCTTAGAGCTTCTCTCCATGATCAACTTGCCAACGCGAGTCGAACCGGTAAAACTGATCTTCCTTACTTCGGAAGAATCGATCAGTGTATTTGCGATTTCTTCCGGATAACCCGTTAGAACTTGAAAAACTCCCTCTGGAATTCCAGCCTCTTGTGCAAGAACGGCTAACGCGAGTGCGGAGAATGGCGTGAGCTCGGAAGGTTTGCTGATAACGGTGCAACCGGCGGCTAACGCGGCTCCCACTTTTCGAGTGATCATGGAAGAAGGAAAATTCCACGGAGTTAAAATTCCACAAACGCCGACCGGTTCTTTGATGACTTCTATCTTTGTGTCTCTTCTATGACTCGGAATGATATCTCCATAAACTCTCTTCCCTTCTTCCGCAAACCATTCCAAAAAAGAAGCCGCGTAGTCGATTTCTCCTCGCGACTCCGCCAACGGTTTTCCTTGTTCCAAGGTCATAAGAACCGCTAAGTCTTCCCGATTTTTTTTCATCAGATCGGACCAAGTTCGAATTAAAATCGAACGTTCCTTTGCGGGTCTTTTTGACCAGTCTTGAAAAGCGTGAAGAGAAGTTTGAATCGCTTCTAAGGTTTCTTTCCGTCCTAAAGAAGGAACTCTACCAAGTATTTCTAAATTCGAAGGATTGGTGACTTCGATTTTGAGATCCGGATTACCTTTTCTCCAAGCCCCACTCCAAAATGCGTCCTGTCTGAATAATTCTTTTCTTTGAAGAAGTTCTAAACTCAATGGAAAACCTCGAGTCCTTTTATAATCTCAAAAGAAAGAATGGAAAGAAGAATCTCTTTCCAAATTCCAATTTTACTTACGAATCTTTGCTTTTTTTGTTAAAACTTTTTTAACCTTTGGTTTCTTATTCAGTTTAGAATTCTTAGTTATCGGACTAACGTTCAACAAGGGAGTAATACCGAATTTTTTCTCAAAATGAAATTGCACGGGTTTAAAGCCGCTCTTAGGAGGAATTAAGGACATCGCTCTTTCCGTTAAAGCGGTGATAGAAAGACTCGGGTTGACTCCGAGGTTCACCGTAATCATAGAACTATCACAGACTCTCAGATTTTGATAACCGAAGACGCGATTTTCAAAATCGATCACACCTTCTTTCGGGGAATCTCCCATAATACAGCCGCCCATGATATGACCCGTGATCGGTGCATTTAACAAAACGTCGTTGATTGAGCTTCTCGGAATTCCGCCCGTTTTCTGCGCGATCCTTCTTGCGGTTTCATTTGCGATGGGAATATACGCGGGAGTTTTTTCTCCTTCCGTAAGAGTAGAACTCATACTTTTCTCAAACGGCCAAGCAAATCTTCTGGTGCGAACCAATCGAATCTTATTGTCCAAGGTCTGCATAACCAAAAGAATCAAAGATTTTTGAGCGAATCCAAACGGCCAGGACGCTTTGAAAAAATAAACAGGATTGGTGAACAACGTGAAGAAATATTTGAGAGGTCTTGGAAATTTTCCACCGCCGTCGGTAAGAACCGAAGCGATCGTTCCGAAAAAGTCGGAGCCTTTCGGATAACGCACCGGTTCCATGTGAGTGTGTTCATCCGGATGAATCGAAGAAGTAATCGCCACTCCGCGGGAATAATCGACGTCCTTTGTAAAGTTTGTAATCGCCAAGACCGTTTCACTATTCGTACGGACGCTGTCTCCGAGCGCCGGCGAAAGTCTTGTCATCTTTCCCTTTTGTTTCATCTTCAAAAGAAGTCCAACCGTACCCATCGCCGCCGCGGAAAGAATTACATTTTTTGCATATAATGTTTTTTTAGGGAATCCGAAAAATCCGGTTGTGGAACGGGTTTGAATTTGATAACCGAATTCTCCAGTCGCAGAAGAATCAGGTTCTCCCTGTTCGTTGACCGGAATCAGAGAAATCACTTTTGATTCGGGAAAAATTTTCGTTCCCATTTTCTCCGCAAAGTAAAGATAATTTTTATCCAACGTATTCTTAGAATTGAATCTGCAACCTACCATACAACCGCCGCAGTGATTGCAGGAAACGCGATCCGGACCTTCCCCTAAAAAGTAAGGGTCCTTTGAAAGTTTACCGGGTTTTTCTCCGAAATAAACTCCGACCGGCGTGGGGCGAAAAGTTTCTCCTCTTCCCATCTCTTCCGCAATTTCTTTTAGAATATAATCCGATTCGTACAACTGAGGATTTTGAGTTACACCGAGCATTTTCGATGCTATAGAATAAAAAGGCAGAACTTTCTCTTTACCGCCTAACTTTCTAAAGGTGGCAGAATTGAGAACCTTATCTCCCGGAACATAAAGTGTATTTGCGTAAACGAGACTTCCTCCTCCGACTCCCGCTCCGCTTACGAGAAAAAAGTCTTTTAAGAGGTTTAATCTCTGTATTCCGTAAAATCCGATTCTTGGCATCCAGAGATATTTGTTAAGCGACCAATTTGATTTTGGAAAGTCTTCGGATCTCCATCTTTTACCGGATTCTAATACTGCAACGGAGTATCCTTTTTGGCTCAGCCTCATGGCGGACACACTTCCACCAAAGCCGCTACCTACTATGACGTAGTCGTAATCATAGTGAACATTTGTTCTCTTATTTTGTTCCATAAGCATTCATTAATAATCGGATGATTTATAAATTCAAAACTTTTTTTAATTGACTGTCTCATATTTTAAAGCCGTATCATAATTCCTAACGTATTGTCTAAATAAATAGGAGAAGGATATGTCTTCATTGCCTCGTGTTTGTGTGATAGGAGCAGGTTCCAGTGGAATCGCGGTTTGCAAAGCTCTCAAAGATAAAGGAGTTCCTTTTGATTGTTATGAGGCGGGAAGCGAAGTAGGTGGGAACTGGAGATTCAACAACGACAACAAGATGAGTAATATTTATAAGTCTCTTCATATCAACACTCACAGAGATAGAATGGAATACAGAGACTACCCGATGCCTCGGAGTTATGCCGATTATCCGGGACATCAAAAAATCTTAAAATACTTTATCGATTATGTAAATCATTTCGGATTTCGAAAGAACATCCACTTCAAAAACCCGGTGGTTCACGCGGACTTCCAAGACGATGGAACTTGGTTGATCACTACTGGAGACGGAAAACAAAAATTCTACGATGCATTGGTAGTTTCCAATGGACATCACTGGTCGCAAAGATGGCCCGACCCTCCGTTCCCCGGTAAGTTTACGGGAAAGATCATCCACTCCCATTCTTACGTAGATCCCGATAACCCGATTAAACTCACAGGAAAAAGAGTCGTGGTTTTAGGAATGGGTAATAGCGCGATGGACATCACCGTCGAACTTTGCAGACCGGGGGTTGCTTCTAAAGTTTTTCTGGCCGCGAGAAGAGGGGCTTACATCATTCCAAATTATCTTTTTGGAAAACCATTGGATAAGTCCACGGAAATGATTCCGGTTCATACTCCATTCTGGATTAAGAGTTTTATCATGGGTTTAGTTCTTCGTTTTGGAGTGGGAAAGGTTGAAGACTTCGGTTTACAAAAACCGGATCACAAACCGGGAGCAGCACATCCGACGATTTCTCAGGACATTCTTGTCCGCTTAGGAAGAGGAGATGTAACTCCAAAACCGAATATCGAATCATTCAACGGAAACAAAGTTCGCTTTGTGGACGGAAGCGAAGAAGAAGTGGACGCGGTTATTTATTGCACGGGTTACAACGTTAAATTCCCGTTCTTTGACGAGAATTTAATCGCCGCTAAAGATAATCACTTACCTCTGTTTCATCGTATGGTTAAACCTGAGTTTAAGAATCTATTCTTCGTCGGTCTATACCAACCCTTAGGAGCTATCATGCCTCTGGCGGAATTTCAAGGTAAATGGATCTCCGAGTATCTAACGGGAAATTATCAGCTCCCGACCGCGGAAGAAATGAATCGAACGATCGAAAAATACGAATCGCAAAGGAAGAAACGTTATGTGGCATCGACCAGACATACGATGCAAGTCGACTTTGAGGATTTTCTCTACGATATGAAAAGCGAACTCAAAAAAGGGACTCAGAGAGCAAAGAAGAATGGAAACAAAGTAAACGTGGAAGCGATCGCGGAACACAAACAAGTTTCCAAAAACGGAGTCGGCCCAAACAAACACGGAGTCAAAAAGAAAACGGGTGTTCTTGCAAAAGTTTGAACGCATCCTTCTTCGATGGATCCTAAAGCTGCCGGAGGGACTTCTCAGAAGAATTTCCGGCGGCATTCTTCAGAAACGAGGAAGAATTTTGGATGCAAAACTCCAGATGTCCTTGTATCTCGCAAGAACGAAACCACGTGTTGAAACCCTCGCGCCAAAAGAGGCCAGAGAATTTTTTAAAACATCCATGCTTCTGTTCGATCTCGAACCGGAAGAATTATTTCAAGTTGAGAATTTTACAATTCCAGTTCCGCAAGGAAGAATCGGAATCAGGCTTTATAGACCGATAAAAACGCTGGAACTACAACCCGCTCTTGTTTATTTTCATGGAGGCGGATTTGTTATAGGCGACTTGGATTCACACGATCGTCCTCTGCGTTATCTTGCAAAAAAAACCGGCTCAATGATTCTTTCCGTTGATTACAGACTTGGGCCCGAGCATAAATATCCTACCGCGGTGGAAGACAGTCTTGTCGCTTATCAATGGATTCTTAAAAACGCAAAGGAGTTAGGAATTCTTTCCAAAAAATTCGCGGTCGGCGGAGACAGCGCCGGAGGCAACCTTGCGGCAAATCTTTCCATTCTATCTAAAAAGAAAAGAATTCAATCTCCTCTTTTTCAACTATTGATTTATCCTTATTTAGATCTTCTTCGAATGAGCGCGAGTCGAAATGAATTTGGTCGCGGTTATGCTCTAACGAACAAGTTATTGGAGTATTTTAATTTTCACTATTTGAAAAATCCGCTCGATGCAAAAGAGATCTCCGCGTCACCGATTCTTCATAAGAAAAAAACGGACTTCCCAAAAACTTATATTCAATTGGCTGGATTTGACCCGCTACAGGACGAAGCGTTGGAGTTGATCAAATCTCTAAAAAAAGCGAAGGTTCCGGTCACTCATAGTATGTATGAGAGTTTAGTTCACGGGTATTTTAATTTTGCAGGAGTGATTCCGGAAGCGAAGAAGGCTTTAGACGAACTCACGATTTTTATAAAAGAAGGATTTCAGATAAAATAAATGTTCGTCTCAATCGGATAAAATCGTTTTTTAGAGGAGAAACAAAGGTCAAAAGTTTCTCTTGAATTTTTTAAACGTTCATGAAATGGTTTGGATTGCAGGGGAAATTTCTTTATGAAATCCAAAATCAAATCGATCCAAAAACTTCTACTATTCTTTTTTATTTTTTCTCAATCCACACTCAACGCCGATTCTTCCGGAATCTCTTCCGGTCCCATCGTAGGTTATTCCACACTAAAAGAAGTTTTGGTCTGGGTTCAAACGGAAAAGAAGGCTTCGGTAATATTAGAATATTCTGAAATTGGAAATCCAAAGCGTAAATTTCTCTCAGAGGAAATTCAAACACAATCCAAAACCGGATTTGTCGCAAAGCTGATCGCGAATCAAGTTCAACCCGGAAGACGTTACGCTTACAATCTAATCTTAGATGGAAAAAAGATCGAAGCAAAACATTCTCAAACCTTTCAAGCGCAGCCTTTTTTTGCGGCCGGACAAAATCCTCCATCCTTTACGTTTGCACTCGGAAGTTGCGCCTATGTAAACGAAACGGAATATGACGTTCCCGGAAAACCCTATGGCGGAGATTACTTTGTCTACAACTCGATTCTTTCCAAGAAACCGGATTTTACGCTCTGGCTCGGAGACAATATCTATCTTCGAGAAACGGATTGGGATTCAAAGACTGGATTTTTACACCGATACAAACATCAGAGAGGAATTCCTGAGTTAGGTCCTTTGTTTGCTTCTCTTCATCACTATGCAATTTGGGACGATCACGACTTTGGGCCGAACGACGGAGATTCTTCTTTTTGGATGAAAGATACCGCGGAAGAAATGTTCAAACTTCATTGGGGAAATCCAAACTACGCCAAAGAAGGAATTTACGGATCCTTTACTTGGGGAGACGCGCAATTTTTTCTTCTCGACGATCGAACATTTAGGACGGCTAACAATAACAAGGTGATCGGTCCGAGACAAATCTTAGGTGAAAAACAATTTCAGTGGCTCGTCAATTCTTTGGCGTTTTCCAAAGCGACCTTTAAATTTGTCGCCATCGGTGGACAATTTCTGAATCCAAACGCGGTCTATGAAAACTATGCGACGTATCCGGAGGAAAGAAATAAAATTCTTTCGGCCATTCGCGAATTGAAAACAAAGAACGTAATTTTCTTAACCGGAGACCGTCATCATACGGAATTGAATCTTCTCAAAGAAGACGGTGTCGAACCGATCTATGATTTTACGGTTTCTCCATTGACTTCGGGAGCTTATCCCGTTACGGAGAAGAATCCTTTGAGAATCGAGGGAACCCTTGTCGAACAAAGAAATTTCGGACTTGTTTCCGTTAGCGGAAACCGAGGAGAAAGAAAATTGTTGCTCCAGATATTCGATGTAAACGGAAAAGAACTCTGGAAAAAAGAAATCATTCCAAGTCCTTGAAATTCTTATGAAACAAACTATGACGATCTTCTTGAGTATTCTTTTTTCGTTCCTATCCCTGATCCTTCTGCTCGCTTGGTGGAATCAGGATAAATTGATATTCTTCCCTGAAAAACTACCACAAGATTACTCGTTTCGATTCCCATCTCAATTTCAGGAAATAGAACTTTCAACACGCGACGGAGAAAAAAGTTACGCTCTTTATTTCAAAGCAAGGAACAACATTCAAAACAAAACGATTCTTTTCTTTCATGGAAATGCTGGAAGCCTTAGAAGTTGGGGAGGAATTTCGGAAGATTTTGTTTCCTTAGGCTGGAACGTTCTGATAAGCGATTACCGAGGTTATGGAAAAAATACAGGAAATCTTTCCGAGAACACAATGTATGAAGACGGAGAACTCTGGCTCAATCATACAATCAATAAATTGAATATTCCGAGAAAACAAATCGTTGTCTATGGAAGATCGATCGGAACCGGAGTTGCGGTCGACTTGGTTTCCAAAAACCCGGATCTCAATTTATTTTTAGAAACTCCGTTTACGGATCTACCGTCTTTGGCTAAGAATTATTATCCATTCTTACGATCTTGGATGTTACGCTTTCAGTTTGAGAATTTAAAAAAATTAGAGCTGATCAATTCAAAGATTAGAATTTTTCACGGAACCGAAGATGAAATCATCCCATATCGGAATTCGGAGATTATATTCGAAAAGTTGAAATCGAAAAATAAGGACGTGATTCTTTATACGATCCAAGACGGAACGCACAACGACTTGACGGTCTTTCCGGAATATCACCAGGCTTTGAAAAAAAGCCTGAATGAAATTCGTTGATTCTTTGTTAGAAATATTCGGGGAAAAGAACTTTGAGTTTTTTAACGGTTTCCGGATTTCTTTTTTCCGGAGCCGTTATGATGGAATACTTCGTGCTGTTTTTCAGACTCAGGTCATCTCCGTTTCCGATAACGTCGATGAGTTCTGCGAGTAGTTTCTTTGCGGTTTCGGCGTTCTTAGTGAGGTTGGCGATTACCATCTCCAGCGTAACGGATTCTTCCCCTTCTCTCCAACAATCGTAGTCGGTGGACATACAGATCATCTGATAGGCGATTTCAGCTTCTCTTGCGAGTTTTGCTTCCGGAAGTACGGTCATGTTGATGATGTCTGCTCCCCAAGAACGATAGAGATGAGATTCCGCTTTTGTGGAAAACAACGGGCCTTCCATACAAACGAGGGTTTTGTTCGTATGAATTCCCAAACCTATCTTCTTTGCAGTCGCTTCAATACGTTTACTCAGATTGGATGAAAAAGGTTCTGCGAAAGGAGCGTGTGCAACGACTCCATTTCCAAAGTAAGTAGCGTTTCTAAGTCGAGTTCGATCGATCACCTGAGAAGGCAAAACGAAATCGAGAGGTTTGATTTCTTCTCTCAAACTTCCAACGGAACTGAACGCGATGATTTCTTCCACGCCTAGTTGTTTTAAGGCGCAGATGTTCGCGTGATTCGGAACTTCAGGCGGCAATAAAAAATGTCCGACTCCGTGTCTTGGTAAGAATGCGATGAGCTTTCCTTTGTAATTACCGATCTTGATTTTATCGGAAGGTTTTCCCCAAGGAGTGTCCGGATAGATCTCTTCGATCAATTCCATTCCGTCGAGACTATAAAGCCCCGTTCCTCCAATGATAGCCGCTTTTACATGATGAGGCATGAATCCATACTCCTAAACGAAAGTTCTCACATTCTTTAGGGTCAGTTTTGGAAGATGGACCTAAATTGTAAATCGGAAGTGCTTTCTAAGCTTAAGAGATTTACGTCGTGCTGAGATTTTTTAATTCCAAAGATTGAGTTCTAATTTTTTCGACTTCGATTTGAAGTTTACCGGATTCTTGATTGATCTCGTTGATTTCCTTTTCGAGATGAACCATAGTCTTTACCATTTCTTCCTGGCCGACCATCTGTTCTTTTGTAGATTCGAAAATTTCGCCGGAGAGTTGTTTGATACGTTCGACTTCCGATACAAAGTCTTGGATAATCCGTCTTTGCTCTTGATAAAGTTTGCCCATCTCTTCGATCCGATTGACCGTCTCTGAAATCTTCAGTTTTTGGCGATTGGTCAAATCCCCGGTATCATTCGAAGCCTTGTTTGCTTCTCCGATAAATTCTCTGGATTGTTTTACGATAACGGAGATGTTCTTCGCGTTTTCCGAAGTAAATTCTGCGAGCTTGCTGACTTCGTTTGCAACGACCGCAAATCCCCTACCCGCGGCGCCCGCCCGAGCGGCCTCGATGGAAGCGTTGAGTGCGAGCAAATTGGTTTTATCTGCGATCTCACCCATGATCTGATTGATCTCATCAACTCTATTAAAAGAATTTGATATGTTTTTTAGGAAGTGCGTCGTCTTTCCCGCGGCTTCGGATACGTTATCCATATCGACTTTGTTTTCGTTTGCATAGGAACCGAGATCCTTTGAAAACTGAGCAATACTTTCGATGATCTCTCCGAGGTTCTTGGATTTTTGATCGAGGTCCACCAAACTATGATTTTGCGTTTCGATCGAACCGGAAGTGCTCTGTGAAGCCGCCGATAATTCTTCAATCACCGCGTTTACTTCCTCCAAAGAAGCAGCCTGCGATTCCATTTTTTCCCCTGTCGTATTGATGAACTCCGCAAAGTTTTGAATCGACGTCTCCAGACTTTCCGCAGAAATGTGGATGGCCTTTTGATTGGATTCTAATCTTGCCAAAAAACCCTTACTTTCTTCGGAGAGTTTGACCGCTTGATCTGCGAGCTTCGTAAAAAGATTCATTAATTGGGAAAGAATAATCCCCGCGACAAAAACGAATACGATCTTAATAATTTCGACACTGGTGGTCAACATTCCAGGTTTGTTTGCAAGGTTCGGATCTTCGGACAATTCCACTCCGAATAAAACGGCGACGCTTAGCGCAATCGTAGATCCTAAGGCTCCCAAAAAACCGATTAAGATTACGAATCTTTTTTCGCCTAAGAGTCCTGCGTAGATGTTGATATAAAAATAAATGAAAAATAGAATTACGTTTTTCATTACTCCGGATGCGACCTGCGGAGAAATCATTGCGTCAAAAATCAAAGTGCTGCTGAGAATGATCGAATCCAGTATTACAGAAGTTTTATGTACCCATTTTGGAACTTCTCCAAAACGATTCCAAATAAAAATCCCGATACAATAAATCCACATCGCGAACGTTCCACTGGAATGAATTATAAGCTGCGTGGGATTGAAAACTTTAAGAGCGCCGAGGATCGAAAGCGTAAATAATATGACAAGGCCGAGACGGATTCGATTGATCAAGATCGCACCATTCTTTTGAATGAGATCCAGAGAAGTTTGACTCATATTCCTATGGGAAGAATGAAATTTTGTATTTCAAACAGATTCCCAGCGAGAAATGAGTTTTTACAGCATCAATTCCGTTTTATAAAGATGTGAAACGAATATTGAATTTGCGCATTCTTTAAATAACAGAAACTCAGACGATGCTGAGAGCCTTGAGGTCTTTTGACTGGGATTTGATACTCAAAACCCCGTCTTGGATTTTACCTGATTCTCGAGTAATCTCATTGATTTCTTTTTCGAGCGCAAACATCGCCTTCATCATCTCTTTTTGTCCGACCATTTGCTCGTGAGTAGAATGGAAGAGCTCGTCTGAAAGATGTTTTACTTTGCTCAAACTCCTCGCAAAATCCTGAACGATCTTCGTACCCTGTTCATACAAGCGAGTCATCTCTTCAATACTGGAAACTGTACTGTTCACTTTCATGCTTTGTCCTTCAGTAAGATAACCGGTATCCCTTGAGGAACGGTTGGCCTCTTCGATAAACTGAAGAGAATCGTGAACTACTTTGGAAATCATCTTTGCATTCGAAGCGGTAAAGTCGGCGAGCTTACTTACTTCTTGCGCGACGACTGAAAATCCTCTTCCCGCAATTCCTGCTCTTGCGGCCTCGATCGATGCGTTCAAAGAAAGAAGATTTGTTTTATCCGCAATTTCTCCCAAGATACGATTGATCTCATCGACTCTCTGAAAAGAGTTCGAAATGTTTTTAAGAAACGTATCCGTTTTTTCAACCGAATTCTTAACGATCTGCATTTCGATTTTACTTTCGTTTGCGTTTGTTTCTAAATTCTTAGAAAGTTGCGAAATTTTGGTTATGATTTCCAGAAGCGCCTGCGACTTCGCATTGAGTTCGATTAGATTTTCATTCTGAGTTCGGATCGAATCGACATTGTTTTCGGAAGAAGTAGAAAGTGAAGTAATGACCGCGTTTACTTCTTCCAAAGAAGCCGCTTGAGATTCCATCTTAGAACTCGTTAAGCTCGTAAATTCCGAGAAATTAGAAACTGAAATTTCCAAAGTTTCGGCGGAAGAATGGATTACCTTTCGATTGTTTTCCAAACGTGAAAGAAAGTCTTTGTTTTCTTTAAAGTAAGACGCGGCCTCTCGGTAAAGATTATCAAACAGATTCATCAAACGATAGAGAATAAAACTGACGGCAAACATAAAAATGATCTTTGTTATTTCGGAACTTAGTTTTACGAAACCCGGAGCCGTGTTGATCGTATTGTTTTCAGAAAATTGAAGTCCGTGAACGGTCGCGTTAACCAAACCAAGCGCATAGCCGCAGGCGCAAAACAAACCCGTTATCAAAACAAACCCCGGTCTTCCGAGTAACCCGGAATAGGCGATGATAAAATAATAAACGGAATAAAGAATCGCATTTTTCAAAACGGGAGCTATAATTTCAGCCGAAACCATTCCATCCACAAAGATCGTTCCGCTCAAAAGAAGAGTATCAAATATAACAAATATCTTATGCGCCCAATGGCTAACGTTGTATTTTTTATACAAAGTAAATCCGATCAGGGTGTAAACGCACATAAATCCCGCTGCGGCTGTATGATTGATCAGAATCTGAGGATGCAAAGTTTTATAACTTGAGACAAGAGAGAAAAGCATCATGATCATAATCCCTATTCTCGAATAATAGGTAAGGGTTTCTCCCTGCTTGCGGATCGATTCGATGGACTGTTTGGACATAGACCAATCGTCTGCAGAAATTCATTTAAGTAAATGAAAAGTACTCCGGGGAGGCCGGATTAGATAACTTTATTATAAGAAGACATGTTTTCGTTCCGAAGAATCAGTTTCTCATTCCCATCTTTGACAGCTTGGTCAAAATCTTGGATTTAAAGAATTGGAAAATGGATGGATGAAAAAGCTTTCCGGATGCAAAGGTGTCGGTGAATCGGAAACGGTCATAACTTTCACAGATTGTCCATTTGGATACACACCCATCGTAGTTTGATTATTTGATCCGTTCCCCAAGGCAATATCTTTAGCTGCTGCGGTATTATGAAAACTATAATCGGCTAACGCGTCCAATTGCCTCCAAATTCCGTAGTAGTCCAAGGTATCTAAAGATCCAAGTCCTATGACCGTATTCTTAATCGGAGTATAATGGTCAGCATTCAAAGTGTAACCGTTATTTGCATCGGAATATACAACTTCAAAGTCCTTCTCGGAATTTGCGATACCGATCTTTGTAAAGATATCAATCGCCATTCGATTATCGACTTCGTCGTCGTTATCGTAAATTTGTGCGATCATCTTTGTTGAATTGGTAAACTGCGCGAGCTGAGTGTTGCTGATCAAAAAAGAATACCAAGGCGCCAAAAGAAAAACGAACGAACCGTTACTACCCCATCCTTTTTGAATGATTCCTTGATGCGCCAAATACGGAGTCGCCCCTCCTCCATAGGAATGTCCCATATAACCGACGCGAGTCGTGTCGATAATATTCGCAAACTGCTCCACCGCAAAATTGATTCCATCCAACATAAATTTGTAATTTTCGGTCGGATCTCTTCGATCGGAAATATAAATAGGAAACACTACCACGTAACCTTTCGAAACATAAAAATCAATCAGTGGGAAATAGGCTTCCGCAGAAGGGGAACTAAAACCGTGCATTAAAAATAGGACGGGCGCTTTCGTCGTTTGGCCGGTTGGATAGTAGACGCAAACGTTTCGCGGAGCGCTTGGATTGGGGAGAGCCGTGACCGAAACACTAATTGTACCGCGCGAACCGTATCCTTGCGAGATCGACGGAATCGGACCGTAATACCCGACAGGGGTGATGGCGCAGGTGTTGATCAAATAAGGATAACTTAGAATCAAGAGCGTTTCAACGAGAGGTTCCAGAGTTTCCTCTTGAAAACTTTTTGAATTTTGCTTACAAAAGAAAAGCCCGAGTATAACAAAAATTCCTATCAAACGTTTCATATACTCTCCGAAGATCCTTCTTTCTATTCGATAAAATCAAATTCTAAAACTCTTCTCAGATTGAAAAACGAATTTTAGAATCCAATCCAAACTCCATTCTAAAAATCAAAATCGGAATTCAAGCGGAAAGTGAATTTGTTTTACTGACTTCCCATCCGATCATCGCCATCTTTCTTTCAGAACCCCATCTGTATTCTCCAATTCCTCCGGTACTCTTGATCACACGATGACAAGGAATCAAATATCCGATAGGATTTTTACCGATGGCAGAACCGACTGCTCTGGACGCGTTTTCTTGATCGATTGAAGTCGCAATTTTAGAATAAGAAGACAAGTTTCCTTCCGGGATTTTAAGTAAGGCTTCCCAGACCTTGATTTGAAAATCGGTTCCTTTTAAGTGGAGTTTGATTTTGTCTTTGGTATTCAAGGTATTATCGAAAAAACGAACGACCCGTTCCTGATTCTCGTCCACTTTTTGTATCAAATTGGCTTGATCCCATTGCTCCCGGAGCTCCGAAAGAATTTCTTCTTTCGGAATATCATAAAAGAATAAATTACAAATTCCTTTTTCAGTCGAAGCCACCAAGTATTCTCCGAAGATTCCTTTTTGAAAACTATAACGGATCGTGAGTTTTTCTCCTCCGTTTTTGTATTCGCCGGGAGTCATTCCTTCTATCTTTACAAATAGATCATGAAGTCTACTTGTTCCGGAAAGTCCGGTTTCAAAGGCCGCATCAAATAAGGTCGATTGAGGTTTGGAAAGAATTGATTTTGCATTTTGAAGCGTGAGGTATTGTAAGAATTGTTTCGGACTAACTCCCGCCCATTCCGTAAAGAGTCTCTGAAAATGGAACGGACTTAGATTTACGGATTTTGCAATCTCTTCTAATTCCGGTTGTGACATGGAATTTTCTTGGATGAATTGAATGGCTGTTGCTATTTTTTGGTAGTGATCCATATCAAAAAGAATATATCAAAAGAGATTTTTTAAAACCCGATCCTTGCTGTTTTCAATTTTTTACATTCACTTTTGAAGATAATTTTAATTCTTTCGCAACCAAAAAAAGAAAGGTCCATTTGTTCCGACAAACTAAATATTCCCGTAAAAATTCCTTGAAACGGACTTTAAGCCCGTTTTGAAGTAAGATGGCGGCGCAAAGCTTTTTAAATTTTTCCTCCTCCGATTCGGCCTCTTCCCAAAAATAGAAGATTGAAAAACTCAATCTTCTATAAATGAAGTTATTTGCGAACGTTCAAATTGAAGAAAAACAAAATTCTCCGCTTAGGAATTTAAGAATGGATGAATTTTACGAGTTGGTCAATCCCTTCTTCAAAGAGAGCAGGTCCGGGTTGAAGAATGATAGAAGGATCCAATTCAAAGATCTTTTGATTTCGAATGGCGTTTGTTTTTTGCCAATCGGGATGAGTTCGAACCCAATCAAAGTTTACGGGTTTTCCGCACCAAGAACCGAGATAAATATCCGGATTTTTTTCGGCGACGTCTTGAGAAGAAATGATTCTTTCCTTCGCCATAGATTTATTTCTGAGATTATCGAAACAATCCTTTCCGCCCGCAATCTCAATCAATTCTCCCACCCAAGAAATTCCGGTAATGATCGGCTCATCCCATTCTTGAAAAAATACGCGCGGAGGTTTTTCCGTTCTGTTCTCCATTTGAATTTTTTCTAATTTTGTTTTCCATCCGTCGATCAGAAGTTCCGTTTCTTTTCCCTTACCGACGATCGATCCGAACAAAAGCATCGTTTCTAAAATTTCAGAGATCGTTCTTTGATTGGTTACGAGGACATTCAATCCTTCCGCAATCAAATCCTTCGCGAGGTTCGCTTGGATATCGGAGAATCCGATTACAAGATCCGGTTTTAAATCTTTGATCTTCTTTATGTTCCCGTTGATAAACGCCGAGACTTTTGGTTTTTCAGTCTTCGCTTTTAGAGGACGAACCGTATACGCTGAAATTCCAACGATACGATCCTGTTCTCCCAAAAGATAGAGTAACTCCGTGGTTTCCTCAGTAAGACATATGATTCTTTTCGGACCGGCCAGATTCTTTTTCCTTAACTATGGAATTCTTTCTTATCATCGATTAACTTTTGTACAACCGAAGGATCTGCAAGCGTCGAAGTATCACCGAGCCCTTCGAATTCCGCAGAAGCAATCTTTCTCAAAATTCTTCTCATGATCTTTCCGGATCGAGTTTTAGGAAGCCCCGGCGCCCAATGAATCACGTCCGGTCTGGCGATCTTTCCGATCACTTTTTCAACGGTTGCTATGAGTTCTTTTTTGAGTTCGTCGTTAGTAACAACGCCTTCTTTGACAGTCACGTAAGCGTAGATTCCCTGGCCTTTGATATCGTGAGGAAATCCTACAACCGCGGCTTCGGCGACGGCTTTGTTTTCAACAAGAGCGCTTTCTACTTCGGCGCTTCCGATTCTATGACCGGAAACGTTAATCACATCGTCAACGCGTCCCGTGATCCAATAGTAACCGTCCTTGTCTCTTCTCGCTCCGTCTCCGGTAAAATAATAACCTTTGAACTGAGAAAAATAAGTATCGAAGAATCTTTTGGGATCTCCGTAAACTCCTCGCATTATCGAAGGCCAAGGACCTTTGATACAAAGATTTCCGGAAACGTCCCCTTTCTCGTTGAGTTCCTTTCCGTCGTTATCCACGAGAATCGGCTGCACTCCGAAGAATGGTAATGTAGCTGATCCCGGTTTTTGTGGAATCGCTCCCGGCAACGCAGAAATTAGAATCGATCCCGTTTCGGTCTGCCACCAAGTATCCACGATCGGACACTTACTCTTTCCAATATTCTTAAAATACCATTCCCAAGCTTCCGGATTGATCGGTTCTCCCACGGAACCTAAAAGACGAAGAGAACTCAGATTTCTTTTTTTGATATGGTCCAGACCTTCTCTCATCAAAGCTCGGATCGCAGTCGGAGCCGTGTAAAAAACGTTAACTCCGTATTTGTCGATCACATCCCAAAATCTTCCCGCGTCCGGATAAGAAGGAACTCCTTCAAACATCACCGAAGAGGCTCCGTTAGAAAGAGGACCGTAAACAAGATAGGAATGACCGGTCACCCATCCGATATCCGCCGTACACCAATACGTGTCTTCCGGTTTGATATCGAATACATAATGAAATGTTAAATTAGCCCCGAGAAGATAACCTCCGGTCGTGTGTAAGACACCTTTTGGTTTTCCCGTGGATCCCGACGTATAAAGAATAAAAAGAGGATCTTCCGCGTCCATCGGTTCCGGTTTACAATATTCAGGTAAATCCGGATCGTTCATCAAAAAATGATACCAGTGATCTTGACCGTCTTTCCAAACGAGCCCCGATTCGTTTCCCGTCCTTCGAACTACAATTACGGTTTTTACTTTTTCCGTGGCCGTGTTGATTGCAACGTCCACATTTTTTTTGAGTTCAACAGGTTTTCCGCCGCGATAACCTCCGTCGGCGGTAACGATCAATTTCGGTTTGCAGTCGTCGATTCTGCTTTGAAGCGCTTCCGGAGAAAAACCTCCGAATACAACGGAATGAATCGCACCAATGCGGGAACATGCAAGAATCGTAATGGCTAATTCCGGAATCATCGGAAGATAAACAAGAACTCGATCTCCCTTTTTCACTCCGTATTTTTTTAGAACATTCGCAAAATGATTCACTTCTCTATAAAGATCATAGTAAGTGAGAACTCGAGATTCGGAAGGGTTGTCTCCTTCCCAGATTAAGGCGGCTTTGTTTTTAAGAGGAGTTTCTATAAAACGATCCAAACAATTATAGGAAACGTTGAGCTTCCCACCCTTGAACCATTCTACTTTTGCATTTTTAAAGTCGTGACTGAGAACCTTAGTCCATTTTTTAAACCAAGTAAGACGGTTGGCTTCTCTTCCCCAAAACTTGTTCGGGTTCTCTATAGATTCTTTATAAAGCGATTTATAATCTTTGAGACTGAGGTTAGCTTTTTTTTTGAAATCTGCTGACGGGGGAACGATCCGTTCTTTTGCCATGACTTCCTCCAGATTCGGTAAAGAATGTTTCTTTTTTTTTCTCTGTCTACCAAATTGCAGAAAATCGAACGAGAAACCTCCTCGCAAAAAAAATCTTACGGAGGAGGTCTTCGTTACTTAGGTGGAGCCGGTTCGAATCAAATCTAAGAATTCGGAGCGAGTGACCATATTGTCCTTAAATGCTCCTAACATACACGATGTGAAAAGTTCGGAGTTTTGTTTTTCGACTCCTCGCATCATCATACAAAGATGTTTTGCTTTGATCACGACTGCGACGCCTTGCGGATCAAGAACCTCTTGAATGGCGTATGCAATTTGTTCGGTGAGACGTTCTTGCACTTGAAGTCTTCTCGCGAAAACATCAACGATCCTAGGAATTTTGCTGATTCCGATGATCTTTTTATTCGGAAGATAAGCAACGTGGGCTCTTCCGTAAAAAGGTAAAAGATGATGTTCACAGAGAGAATACATTTCGATGTCTCTCACAAGAACCATTCCTTCGGTCGGCTCTTCGAAGATGGCCCCGTTTACGATCGTAGTAATGTCGGCTCGGTAACCCGAGGTCAGAAATTCATAAGACTTTGCTACTCTTTTCGGAGTGTCACGAAGTCCTTCTCTATTCGGATCTTCGCCGATCGATTTTAAGATTTTTACAACTTCTTCTTCCAATTTAAAACTCTCTTCAGTTATATTTCCCAAGATTGGATAAGGGGCCTCTTGTTAGATTCCATACTGACGATTTCGGTTAATTTTTTTAGAATCCAAAGAGAGAACTTTCCCATTCTCAAAAGAGGCTATAGAATCTTCCATCGGATTTTCATTTTCTTGCGGATTTCCCACCGCGAGCGATTTTGTCCTTTCATGAGCGCCGAGAATTTCAAGACAAAGCGAGATCGACCCGTAAAAGTCGGGTTAGACGCCCGAATGATCGCGCATTCCGGCATCGGAATGAGAATCCGAGGAATCTTAAAAAACATCGGGCCATTGGCGTCGAAAGAAAATTTTCAAATCTATCTTTTTGGAAACCGAGAAACGATTTTAAAAGAAGGAATCTCCTGCCACGAATTTTCCGGTTTTGAAAAGGAGCAACAGCTTCTAAAACCTTCCGGCTCCCGTGGAAAAAAAATCGAATCGTATTCTTATCCCGTGATTTCTTACGAGATTCCGATCTATTCTTTTCGAGAATTTTGCGGGCATCCATTGATGAAAGAAATGGATCTCCTCGACGTCCCGCATTTCAACGCGCCCATCCGTTATCTTTCGAAATCCGTCGTAACGATTCACGACATCATTCCTTTTCGTATGAAAGAATTTCATTCGAGCTTCGCAAAAAGAATTTATTTACAAGTTGTCTTTCGATTGATTCGAGCGTTTTCAAAAAAAGTCGTTTCCGTTTCTGAATACACGGCGAAGGATATAGAATCCGTTTTTCATTTTTCGAAAGATACAATCCAAGTGATTCCGAACGGAATCGATGAATCCGTTTTTTATCCGGCGTCTTCCGAAGAGAAAAAGAAATTTTTAAAAAGATACGAACTCAAAGAAGGATATTTACTCAGCGTCGGAATCGGAAAAGGCCATAAGAATTTAAACTTTGTCTTAAACGTTTTAAAATCCTTTTGGGATTCTAAGATCTTAAAAACGAAATGGGTTCTCGGCGGAGCCTCGGGAAAAATTCCTGATTATCTTGAGCCGGACGTTCAAGATTATAAAAATCGAATTCTTCCCATGCAACGACTTTCATTGGAAGAACTGCGTTGTCTTTATTCCTGCGCGGGAGTTCTTATTTTTCCTTCAAAGTATGAAGGTTTTGGATTTCCCCCGCTTGAAGCCCAATCCTGCGGTTGTCCCGTGTTTTCTTCCAACTCGACCGTAATGCCCGAAATTCTTGGTGAAAGCGTATTTTACTTTTCTCCGGATCAACCGAAAGAACTCGAAATTCTTCTAAATCGTTTTATAAAAAGTCCGAAAGAAATAAAAACTCTGATTCCAAAGGGGAAGAAAAATTCAAAGAAATTTTCCTGGAAAATCGCAGCCGAAAAAACATTAGAAAATTATAAAGTAGTTTATTAAGACGATTCTGCCGTATTTTACTTTGAAACGGACTTCAAGTCCGGTTTCAAGAAGTTTTTACGATCGATCTCATTTGGCGGAAAAGCAATTAGCTTAGAAATCAATGAAAAACGAAATTCTAAACTCAGAATTCTCTTTTAACATATTTTTTCTTGGAAAGAATCTCTTCCTTCCTGGTTTGGATAGTTAAAAAAAGGTTTTCTCTTTCTATGTCGGAATAACGGGACCAATTTCCAATTTCTTCGATCGTACGAAAACAGCCCTCGCAATATCCAGTTTCGAAATCCATCGTACAGATTTTATTACAAGGCGATCGGACCACTTCATTTGCCTCGAACTTTAGACTTCGCCGCGGCTTTCTTTTCCGCAGGTTTTTTCTTTGTTGAGGCGCTTCCTTTTTCATGGCCATTCTTAGAATGGTCTACGATCGTTTTCATTTCTTTAAAAAGAGACATCCCACTGATTCTTCCGGGAACGATAACGTGCGCCGCCCCGCTCTCTACAAGAACGTCGGCTTCTTTTGTGTCATCCGTCGTGAGGATGATGGAAGGTTGTGTATGATGGCAGATCGTTTTGAGAGATTCCAAAAGTCTTCGATTGGTAGTACCTTTCAGAATCATATCGGAAATCGTACAGATCACGTATCTTGCGTCTTCGATTCCTAAATGATGAAGAGTTTCCGGATTTGCGAGATCCCCGTAAGCCCAACGAATTCCTTTGGCTTCCAAGGCCTGTCTAAAAACTGGATTAAAATCCACGATAAGAATCCGATTCAACCACTCGGGCTTTTCTCTTTCAATTCCTTCGAGAAGTCCTTGCGCGATTCTAAAATATCCCAAGATGACGATGTCGCGTTTCGGTTGACCGGTGAGATCGGACTCCGATCGATTCTCTTCTTTTTCTTTCAGACCAACCCCAGCTAACAGCCCTAAGATGAATCTGGAAATCGGATCGTTAAAAAGAATGATGTATGTGGAAACGACGGAGGCAAGAATCATCGAAGTCAACACGGTCGATTCCAATTCTTTGCTGATATGTCCGTAGCCCATTCCCAGAGAAAGAATTACGAGTGAGAATTCGCTGATCTGTGCCAAATTTAAACCGGTTACAACTCCGGCTCTCAATCCCTTTCCGGAAAAATAAACTGGAGTCGCGACCGTGATAACACGACTGACGATAACAAATGCCACCGCGATCAAAGAAACGCTGATAATCTGAATCGATGGAATCGGAATTTTCATTCCGAGTGCAACGAAGAAAAGGGTAATAAAGAAATCTCTGATTCCGGAAAGTTTCGCGATTACGTCGGCGCCGTACGGAAACGCTGCGATGCTTACTCCCGCAATCAAAGCTCCCATCTCTTTCGAAAGCCCGGCTCTTTCCGCAAAACCGCAGAGTAAAAAACACCAGGCAATGGATGTAATCAAAATGAGTTCCGGCTTCGAAGCGGCCGCTTCGAACAATCTGGAAAGAAAGAATCTACTGATTAAAAAAGCGACACCGATCAGAACCAAACCGATCCCAAGAGAACTTGCAATCTTTAAAATCTGAGGATCTTGAAGATTCGGTTGAACTCCCATAAAGATGATCGCCCAGATATCTTGGAGAACCAAAACTCCGATCGTAAGTCGACCGGCGATCGTACTCACTTCGAATTTATCGTGAAGAAGTTTGACGACGATCATCGTAGAACTGATCGCCAACGCGATCGCAAAGTAAAGAAGGTCGAACTTTCCGGTGGATCCAGAAAGAATCCCTTTAAAGAAAATCAAACCGAAGAGAACACAAAAAACAAATTGGCTGATCCCTAGAATAAACATGGACTTTCCCATCCGCGCCAATTCTTTCAGATCGATTTCAAGACCGATGATGAATAATAAAAGAATCAGCCCAATCTCTGAGATCAATTCGATACTTTCTTCGTTTACGACAAGACCGAGACCCAAATTCGGTCCGAGCAAAAGACCGCCCGCAACGTAACCGAGAATCAGAGGTTGTTTCGTAACTCTAGCAATATGAGAAAAAAACGTGGCGAAGATGATACTTAACGCGATGTCATTTAAGAGAGAAAGAGAATGATGCTCCATATTAACGGTTCGTCCTAAAATCTAATTTCTTTTTTTAAGGAAACCCGGAAGCGCAGACTCCAACCAAAGCAGGAGCAGACGAATATTCTTTCTCTGGTTTCTTATAAGCGAACGGCAGAATCTTATAAAAAGCTTCTACTTACTAAACTAAAGAAGAATCCTTTAGTAAAAAACATTTTTTTTATCAATCTGGTAAAAACTTGAAATTGCAAATGGAACCATATCATCTCATGTAATTCCAAAAATTCTTTGCTGTTAAAGAAGCAATTTCGCAAGAAAATAAATCAGTTCTTTGAAATTGATAGCAACTCCGGGGTTGTCTAAACGGAAAAATCACCCGGTTCCAAAACGTGGATATCCGGAAGATTTCGATATTTCCCATCAAAATCGAGACCGTAGCCTACAACAAATTCATCCGGAATTCTCCAGCCCACGTATTTCACTGGAAATTCGAGAATATTTTTTCTTTCCTTTAAGAGAAGCGTTACGATCTCAAGGCTCGCTGGATTGCGCGTGAAGATATGTCTCACGAGATATTGCAAGGTAAAACCAGTATCTAAAATATCTTCGACAAGAATGACGTGCCGATCCGAAAGATCGGTGTTGATATCTTTTAACAAATCAATCTTTCCCGTGGAAACAGTTCCTGCATACGACTTCGCCTGCACAAAGTCGATCTCGACAGAAAAGGGAATCTCTCTTGTAAGATCCGAGAAAAAATAAACTCCACCTTTTAATACGCAGATAAAAACAGGATTTAGTTTTTTATAATCCTTTGCAATTTCGGAGGCTAAGGACTTAACTCTTTTTGAAATTTCTTCCCTAGAAAAACGAGGATGGAGAACATCAGAATTTTTTTGGATCATCCCGGTATCCAAAATCGAATTATTTTGCCCGGAACCTTTCCCAGTTCTTTCCAAGAATCGATCTCCGCATGTATACTTAAAAAGCCGGAAGTGGGAAATTTAAAAAGAATCGATTCTGAAAGAGATAAGTCTTCGTTCCCGCGGATCAGACGATTTGCAATTTCTTCGATTCCAGGATTATGCCCCAACAATGCCACACTCTCAAAATTAGAATTCAATTCTCTGAGCTTAACTAAAATATCTTCGCTATCGGATTCGTATAATTCTTCGGTTACTTTGATCTCGGAAGAGACATCCTTATTTTTAGTAAGAATTTTATAAGTGTCCATTGTCCTTTTAGAATCAGAAATTAAAAACAAATCTGTTTTGAATTCAATTCTTTCCAAATACTTCCGAAGAGTGCGAGCGTTTTTCTTCCCTCTTTCTGAAAGCGGCCTTTCTCGATCCGATTTAAATTCGGATTCCCAATCTGATTTTGCGTGTCTGACTAAATGAATTTGTTTCAACGAACTTTGTCTCTCGTTTTCCGTTTCTCCGGTCAACTTTAAATTCATTGACAAGAGTTAAAAGATCTCTTTAATTATGGTGCTATGAAAAAGGTCTCCGCGTTAGCAGGAATTGCTTTGCTCATTCTAATGCCCACTTTGTTAAGTGCACAATTAGCGGGCCCGCCGGACGAAGATAGAGCCAAAAAAGACGTTCAAATTCATTGGTTGAAAAAGAATCTCGGAGATAAAATTCAATCGATCGAAAGCAACGGCGAACCCGTTCTTATAGAAAAAGAAGAATCCAAAGCCAACGCCGATATACTTTACAAATTTCCATTCTTAGTTACCACAAAACGTAAGGACGGCAGCGTCACAAGAACCGAAGTCGGTGCGAATTATATTTTTGTACGAACGAAGGGCTGGTTGTTTTCGGAACTCGGACTCGGTAAGAATATTGTATTATCCGATCCGGGTAAAGAATCACCCGATAAAGAAACCGTTCTTAAGTTAATCGAAGAAGGCCTTCTGCAAGATCGCTGGAAAGGAAAGACAATAGAAAATTTGAAAATCGGAGAAGCGATCTCGGGAAGCGATTTAGAAGTTCATTGGTTTCGTTACTCGGGAGAATACGAAGTTTCGACAGACAACAACCTTCGTTATTCGTGCACGAATTTTATCGTTCGTCTTCTCAAAGATGATTCCGCGACGGAATGGAAGTTAGATTGGAAAGAAAAGGGACTTTGTAGACAGACGACTACAACTTCTAACGATTCTTCTCCTTGAATGTAAACTTCTCGTCTAACACTCAAAGAGAATTTTGTATTCTGATCAATCGTTCTTGTTATTAGAATCCGGTTTACGAAGATTCTTATCTTTGAGACTTTCTAAATTTGATTTTTTTAAACGATCTGAAAATCGAACCGAACTAATTTTTCCTGCTCTCAGATCTTTCAGCGTATTCTGAATAGAACTTCCAATTCCAGTATGATGCTCATATTGTTTTAAAAAATTTTCAGTCCGAGTTTTATCCAAAGAATAATACGATTTTCCGTAAGCAAAGGCCGCGGCGTTTCGAACCGACGGATGAGAATTCTCATTTGAAATTGTAGATTCTAAATAATTCTTTGCGGAGTTTCCGCCAAAGTCCGCGATCAAGTCGTTGATCTGCGAGAGCGCATATACTCTCAAACCGGGTTCTTTAGAGATAGCGATCAGATACTCCTGGGGATTTGGATTGATCGCATAAACTTCTTTTACAAGGGTTTCTTTATCGATATGTCCCGTTTGAAGCACAACGGATTTTATTTTTTCGTATTGATCTCCGTTGAGAGGGTCGGCTTGAATTGCGGAAGCAAGCGTCAACAAGCCGAGCATACATGTTAAAAGAGTTTTTCCCATTCTTAATCCGATTTGATTCTTATTTGTTTTCATATTAGTACACCAATGGATGCGATCGAAGCACCCAGCCTTGTTCTCCAGTCAGTTGAGTTTGATTGATCGTCGGATTTCCAGCCCAGAACATAAGATTCAGCCCGCCACTATTGTAAAAACCGGTTCCTAAACATTCTCCCAAGCCGACAAGATTGTTTCCATTTTGATCCTGACATTCCGGAGTTTCGGGTAACGGATCCAAAGAATAACGTCCCTTGATTACATCCTTTTCAACGGGATGATAAAGTCCTAAGTAATGAGCGCCTTCGTGAGCGATTGTCTTCGCTAAAAAGATTTGATCTGACGCACAAGTTAGATCGGATCCAACCGCACCACATCCGGTCGCCGTTCTATGATTTTCGATAAACACAATCATACCCGACTTAGGAGTGCTTGTGACCGGGATTCCCGGAATTCCCGATGAGATTCCCAAGATTCCCGCCGGAGCGCTACTCGAAACGGTATAATCTCGCGTTACATAAATATTCAAAGAATTTGAATCTTGAACGCTGGCCGGATTTGTTTTATACAAAGTCGCGAGTGAACCCGCTACGTCTCCGTAATCATCGGATATATTTGCAATTGTAAGAAAATTTGTATTCGCTCCGGTTGCGACGACGGCCGTTACGGTAACGTCTATCTTTACAGTGCTCTGCGCGTAGATATCTTTCAAGGTTTGGATCATCGTCGCCATTCCAACAGTGGTCGGCGTCGTTACCGCAGTTGGAACGAAGATCAAATTGATATTCAACTTCTTTCTAGACTGCCAAACCTTTGCTAAGCCGGATGCTGAACTTCCAAAAATTCCGTTTGGCTCGGCGCGAAATTTATATTCTTCACATGTATGAGGAGTGTTGTTCGTTACTCTTCGAGTTGGAATCGCAGGACTTGGAATGGCGGGTAAAATAAAATCCACACCTAAGATATTACTTCCGAAATTATTATAACCGGCGCTCGGAGCATAGTAACCCGGAGTCGCGCCGATTGGAAACGCGGTTGTTACGGACCGAGACCCCGCGGCCTCACTCTTACCATTGTCTTGAATTAAATTGCGCGCGGCATTTTCCCAGAGCGGATAGATAAAACGATTTGAGTTGGATGCAAAGGCATGATTCTGCTCGGTATAAACGATTCCAACAGGATTGTTTTTTCCAAGACCGGCAAAGTTGACGGTTCCCGAAAGATAAGCGGTTCCACCATCAGCATAGGCATTGCTCTGCGTCAGCAGAACTTGACTCAGCGTCGAAGATGAGATACTAAAGTTCGGAGCGGCTCCGGAAGTTCTTTCATTCTCCGTCGGCTCACAACGATAAAGAGCTTCGTTGAATGCGTATAAACCAAGTAAAAGATTTATGTTTTCCGATGTTTTATCATTGTCTTTATGAATAGGGCAACCCCAAGAGAACATACAGAGAATCAAGACTAGAACGAAAGATTTTCTCAACATATCGCTAATTTCCCAACGCTTCTTTTAGAGAGCGACTCTATTACAATTTTATAAGATATATTTCTTTTCTTAATTTCAAATCCAAGAAGAGATTTTTCTTTTTTCGGGAACCATCGTCAATTTTTTAGGATCCAATCGAATTCCTTTTCCTTTCCCACCAACTGAGAAATAGAATCGCAGCGATTCTTTTTCAAAAATTGATCTAAGAATTCAAGAATCCGCAAAGGTAGAAAAGGGCCCTGATAAATATAACCGGTATAGATCTGAACTAAGTCAGCTCCCGCGAGAATTTTTTCCAACGCCGCCTGTCCTGAATCGATGCCACCGACTCCGATAATCGGAATTCTTCCCTTCAATTGATTATACGCAACTCGAATGAATTCGGTCGCTTTTTTTCTAAGAGGTTTACCGGAAAGTCCTCCTTCTTTCTCCACATTCGGATATTTTGATAGAAGCGATTTATCAATTGTTGTATTTGTAAGAATGACTCCGTCTAGTTTCAGACTCAGAGAAGTTTCCAATAAGGCTTCTAGATCCTTCTGCTCCATATCGGGTGCAAATTTTATAAAGATAGGAATTTTAAAATCTTTTCCAAGTCCTGAACGAATTCCTTCAATCAAAGAAACAAAATTCTCTTGCTTCTGAAAGTTTCTGAGGCCCGGGGTATTGGGAGAACTGATATTGATGACCGTATAATCCGCGTAAGGTGATAAACGTTTTAAAGTGTAAACGTAGTCTTCCACTGCCTTGTCTTCCGGAACGATCTTTGTCTTCCCGGCGTTGATACCGCGAATCTTCCCTTTGGTTTGTTTCGAAAGAATTTTGAACGCGAGATCCGCGCCAGGATTATTAAAACCCATACGATTGATAAGCGCTTGGTCTTCCGGATAACGGAACACTCTTGGTTTTGGATTTCCGGGTTGCGCCTGTCCAGTGATCGTTCCGACTTCCACGTGACCAAAACCCATTCTACTCAAGAATGGATACAACTCACCCGTTTTGTCAAAGCCAGCGCCCATTCCTAAAGGATTATCAAACTCTAAACCTGCGACTTTCGTTTTCAATCGATCGCTTCGATACGAAGTCATCGATTCCATCACGGAAAGTGCGCCGGGAATTTTTCGACTCACACCAAGAAGAGTTTTCGCGAGTTCATGCGCCGTCTCCGGATCTAAGGAAAGAAGAAAAGGTTTTAGAAAAGCGGTATAAGCGCCTTGTCTCAGTGAAGAAGAAATCATCTCTGAAACTATTTTCTCCGCTTAGATCAAGACCAGCGAAAAATTCTACTCCCCGCAAAAAGAAATAAGATTCCGTACGCGAGTAAACCGGCGACCGCGGGAAGCGCCGTAGCAAAACCACCACCTTCAATAAAGACCGCACGCAAAGAATCCGCCATCAATGTAAGAGGAAGATTTCGAATGAAAGGCAAAACGACTTCCGGAAAATTTTGATAAGAGAAGAAGATTCCGGACAAAACCATCATAGGAAACGTGACCGCGTTTACCAAACCGTTTCCAACCTGAGAACTTGCGGCTCGAGATCCGATAAACATTCCGATACAAGCAAACGCAAAATTGCCGGCGAGATAAATGAGTATGGCCGCGCCGACGGAACCTTCAAAAGAATTTTCGAACGTCAGCGAAGTAAAACTCAGGAGAATCAGAGATTCAACTGCGGTAACTACCAATCTTGTAAAAAAGAAAGAAAGTAAAAAGTAGAGCTTATTCATCGGAGTAGCGGACATTCTTCGTAAGAGTTTTTTCATTCTCATTTCGATCAGATTCCATCCGACTCCCCAAAGACAAGAATTCATCACACCCATCGCGAGCATTCCGGGAACAAGATAATCGATATATCTCGTTCCTTTCGAATCCAATTTTTCTACTTTAAATTCGAGTTCGGATTGGCTTGAACGAATTTTTGCAAGAATCAAAAGATAATCTCTTTGTCCGTTCGGATTTTCCGGATCAAAGGAAAAATGAATCTTGCCGTCCGCAGTCTTTTCAAGTATAAGATTTAACTTTCCTCTTTTGAGATCTCGAACCGCTTCCTCTTTCGAAAGAACCAAAAATTTGAGAGAAGGCAAGGATTGAGACGAAGAATTTTGTTCCTGTAACTTTGATTCTTCATTTAAGGAATTACCAACCCCTAGAGTTCTTTTGAGTTCTTCTACTTGATAAGAATTTTCTAATACTGCAATTTTTACCTCTTCGGATCCGCGATTTTTGAATGCGATTCCGAGAACTCCCGCCATTGCGATCGGAAATACAAAGGCCCAAAAAAGAATTCCAGGTTCTCGATAAAATTCTTTGAGCTGAATGCTCACCAATTGAAGGATTTGTTTCATTCTTCCAGTCCCCTTCCCGTCATGCTGAGGAAAAGATCGTCTAACGTTTTTTTATGACATTCCAAATTCTTTAACTTTTTTCCCGATGCGGAAATCGTCTGGATCAATTGGGGCAGATAATCGGTGATCGCGGAAACATAAATTCTCGCCTCCGATTTAGCTCCGTCCCAATGATACTTGTACATTCCGGCGGAAGGAATCAAACTTTCAGGATTGGATCCGTCCTCCACGGAAAAACGAATGATCTCTCCACCGCCGGTTCTTCCTAAAAGATCCGGTAGAGTTCCCTGATCCAAAATTTTTCCCTTGTCCATAATGATGATTCTTTCGCAAAGAGTTTCAGCTTCTTCCATATAGTGAGTGGTAAGAATCATCGTAGTTTTACTTTGTCGAAGACGATCCAGGATTTTCCATACGTCCCTTCTCGCTCCCGGATCCAGACCGGTCGTAGGTTCGTCCAAAAAAAGTATTTCAGGATAATTTAATATAGAAACGCCGAGTGCCAGTCTTTGTCTTTGACCGCCGGAAAGATGACTTACATAAGCTTTTTGTTTGTCTTCTAAGTTGATCAGTTCTAAAATTTCGTTGAGTCTTTCTTTTTTACTTTTATAAAATGTTCCGAAAAGATCGAGAGTTTCTTGAACGGTGATTCTATCCATAAACCGAGTTTCCTGTAAGGCCAATCCGATTTTGGATCGAAGAAGAGTTTCGTTTTCTTTCCAAGTCGTTCCCAAAATGAAAATCGATCCTTCGTCCGGTTTTTGAATCCCTTCCAACATTTCGATCAGAGTTGTTTTACCGGCTCCGTTCGGACCTAAGAGCGCGACAAACTCGCCCCTGTGGATTTCCAAGCTCAGATCGTTTACCGCGGTCGTATTTTTAAAACGTTTGATTACGTTACGAACGTCGATGACTACGTTTGTAGATTCGTTTGAATGTGTTGGATTCAAGAGAACATCCTTTTGGTATGGATTTTAGAATTAAGATTTCATTTTTCGAATTTCGATCTTACCAAAATGCTCATGCATTTTTTACGACCCTGTAAATCAAAGAAGGAAAAAGACGAAGCAAAAAACGAAGATAACGAACGACTCCGATTCCTATATAAACCTTGTCTTTTTCCAGAGCGGCTAAAAATTGATCGGTCAATTCTGCCGTTGTCAATTTATTCTTCCCTCTACCCGCGGTCATCGGCGTATCTACTTGTGGAGGCAACATTTCGATCACTCGGATATTCGATCCTTCCAATTGATAACGCAGGGCCTCAGTAAACAAATGAAGCCCGGCCTTTGTTCCACAATACAAGGGCGCGGATTTTTTCGGCACCAATGCCAAACCGGAAGTAACATTCACAATCGCTGAATCTTTATGTACTTTTAGAATCGGAATCAAAATGGAAATCAATCGTATTGGGATTGTTAGGTTAGTCTGAATTTCTTTTTCTACGTTCCCACTTTGATCCGGGTCTTTTAGAAAATCGGGATTGAATTGAATTCCCGCGTTATTGATCAAAACATTAAGAGAAGAATGTTTCTTTTTGATAAGCGAAATGAGCCTATCAAAATCGGCGGGTTTAGTAAGATCGCACCGAATCGTTTGAATTCCTGAAATGGAAGATAACTTGGAAAGCGATTCTTTATTTCTCCCCAAAGCAAGTACCGTGTTATTTAAGGAGGCGAATCTTTTCGCGAGTTCAAGGCCGATTCCCGACGTAGCGCCGGTGATTAAGATCGTATTTCCTGAAAGTTTCATGATCCGCTTATCTTCTTTTTTGAAACGGATCGATCAAGCAATTCCCAAATTGAAGTTGGAATTAACTTTTACCGTAATAACGTAAAATCTGTCTGAGTGAGGAAAGATAAGAAGGACCGAAAAGATTGATGTGAACCAGAACCGGATAAATTTGCCAAAAAGGAATTCTATCTTTCAAATGTCCGGGATCGTCCACGCCGATAGAAGAAAGAATCTGCTGCATCTCTTCCAGATTCAAAGGACTTCCGAATAAACTCAACATAGCAAGATCTTGTTCCGGATGAGAAAAGGAGATCGAGGGATCAATCAGATAAGAATGTCCGTTCTTTCCGGTTAGAATATTTCCGGACCAAAGATCCCCATGAATCAACCTGGGTTTGGAACGATTGAGAGACCATTCCTCCGTAAATTTTCGAAAAACGTCGGTAACACCTTCCACGTCCTTGGGAGCTATTAATTTTCTTCCAAAGGCCAAATCCAACTGCGGTGATAAACGACATTCCCAAAAAAATTCTTCAAACGAAGAAAACCACTGATTCTTTTGAGATAAGGTTCCAATGAAATTATTCCGCTTCCAACCCCAAGAGTTAGAATCCTTCTGGTAGAGCAGTTTCAGACTTCGAATCAAATCTTCTCGTGCGCTCGAACTCGATCCGACTTCGATATAATCCATTACGAGAAACCAAGAATTTCCGGCCTGAACAGTTCCATAACATTCAGGAACCCGAACTCCAACTCTATAGAGTTGCTCGAGAGATTCTTTTTCGGTTTCCGCCATTTCTCGACTGGAAATGACTTTTACTGCAAAGGAATGGGCAGGCGCCGTCACGAGATAGATTTCATTGAGACTGGATGATTGTAGAGCGATTCTAGGTCTTGAGCCGGAATTCAGAATCCCCAGCCTTTCCAGACCGTCATAGATCGCCTCTTCTAATCCTGCTTTGATGACCACACTCGCTTCCTCCCGGATAAAGTCCGGTCCTTTCGTCTGATTAAAAAATCGGTTCGAAAGGTTCCCGGATTGATTGAAATTTAAGAAAACGTATTATATTCCGTAAGACGTGATCATTCTTCGAATTCTTACCTTACTTTGTTTCTTTGATACTTCCTATCTTTGGGCCAAGGAACCGACGCCAATTTGGAATTATACGATTCACCAATCGATCGAAAGGGAATCTCCTGCTTATTGGACAGAAATTTTTTCAAAATCGCATACTCTTTGTTTTACGGGAACTTATCTGCGAGCGGATGGCAGCCTCAAGTCCATTCGGCTTCCCGAAACTTTCTTTACCTTGGGTCAGAAACACAAGGTTCGATTGATTCCGCTTGTTACAAGCTCTCATCCCCATGGTTGGTACTTCTTAAAAACGGAATCTGGAATTCAAAACTCAATCGAAAGCTTAATCCATTTTATAGAACAAAATCCTAATCTATCAGGATTGCATTTTGATATCGAATACATTTCAAACTCACAGATACCGAATTATAAAAGATTTCTAAAAGAACTAAGAAAGAGACTTCCCCGAGATAAAGTTTTGACCTTAGCTCTTTTTCCTCAGATAGAATTTCCGAATCTCAATTCTAAGATTCATGCAGAGCTTTTGGACGCGGACTTTATCGACGAATTTGTGCTGATGAGCTACGATTTTCATTCTTCCAAAACAAAACCCGGCCCGGTAACTTCGCTTTCTTGGACCAAGAAGAATTTGGAATTTTTATCCGGTAAAATTCCTTCTTCTAAACTTTGGTTGGGGCTTCCCCTTTACGGATATTTTTGGAAAAAAGACGGCAAAGTAAAAATCATCGATCAAAGGACATTGGCAAAAAATCGAAATCGTTTTGAAATCACATACGGAGAAGACGGTTTTATGGAACTGAAGGATGAAACCGGAATTGGATATATCTCAGACGGAAAATCTTTATATCAATTACAAGGTTTAACCGAAAGATATCAACTCAAAGGAACCGGCTTCTGGAGAATCGGGTTTTAACGAAAATCATAGACGATCTTTACGTTCAGACTTTTTCCCTTCTCATCGTTGATATTGGAGGTTCCTTTATACTCCATGATTCTTTTTGATTCGATATCATAGACCATGTCGATCGGCGATACAAAAACGGCCAACACCGCATTGTCAATTTTCATTCTTAAGAATAAAGCCGGCTTTCCTTTGTAATCTCCGACTTTTGTTTTGGAAACGGAAAAGGCAAAGATATCTCTTTCAACTGGAACCAAAAATCGAAAACGAATCGTTTTTCCATCGATTAAAGATTCCCAATTATTTTTTACAAAATAATCAAAACCTCCGTCCATCGAAGCCGGCTCCGAGAAGGAGATCGTTTTTTCCTCTAACGGTTTTTCCGAATTCCGTCGTGCGAATAATTTTGCGGATCCGGATTTTAAAAAGGTTCCACCTTCCAGATAACCGTCCCGTAAATCGTCCAATTGGAAATCGGGGATGGAGGGATTTTTGGAGAATTGGATTTTCTTTTTAGCAAAAACCTTTCCCTGCGGATCTTTATATTGAATCCTAGAATAGGAATGATTTCCGTTTTCCCAAATCTCTTCGTGATGATCGTAATAGAGAATTTTCCCGGATTCTAGATCCGTCGCCGTTCCAAAAAAATGCACCTTTTTTGTTTCACCAAAAATCGAAACTGATAAATTCAAAATTAAGAATGGAATGATGATTTTCATTTTATTTCCTTTCGAATTCGTTTTCTTAGACTTAAAAGACGGGATTTAGAAATTTATTTTTGACTCTTAAAAATATAAGAGTGAGTCCACTTTCGGATTCGAAAGAATTTTGGTAAGATTTGTTTTTCCCAAAAGCGAATGTCTTTGAGTTTAATTGGAAAATTCCTTCCTTGGAAGAATGAAAATTTGTCGGTCGGACCCCGGATTTTTGCTTTCAGAATAAAAATCCGAAGAGTGAATCGACCCTACGTTTCGAATTTTATAAAAGGAAATTCTAATGAAATCAGTTCTTCTTGTAGAGTTGAAAACAGGGATCAGCTTTACACGATCCGGAAAATGAATCGTTATTTAAACCGAACCGGGATTTTAATCGAATGCCGACGCCGATGTTCCAGAGGAGTGATTCCGACGTATCTTTTAAAAAGGACTCGAAAAAATCCGACGTTTTCATATCCCACCGCGTAACTGATCTCTTCGATGGAATCTCCGGTTTCTTCCAGACGACGCCTCGCCCATTCAATTCGAAGTCGTTGCAAATAAGTGGAAGGTGGATCGCCCGTGGCTTGTTTAAATCTTCTTTTTAAACTTCGAGAACTCAGGCCCACTCTTTGCGCAAGGGTTTCCATCGAGATCGTTGTGGTGAATTCGTTTTCAAGAATCTCCTGAGCCGTCGCGACCGATAAATCGTCGTGATGTTTCTGAGCCGCGAAAGTCATAAAAGGAGTCTGTGAAATTCTATCGGAATCGAGTAGAAAATGTTTGGCACATTTGAGCGCAACTTCTCTTCCAAGAGATTGTTCCAGAACGTGAAGACTTAGATCGTAGAAAGCGTTACTTCCTCCGGATGTCAAAAAATTGCCTTGGTCGATGACTAGTTTATCTACTTCTAAATGAACGGAAGGAAACATCCTTCGAAAGAGCGAGGCGAACTGCCAATGAGTTGTAGCCGATCGACCTTCCAGTAAACCCGTGGAAGCGAGCAAAAAAGCACCCGAGCAAACGCTCGCGATTCGAACTCCTTGAGCCGCGGCTTCTTTGAGCCATTCTATCTCGAGTCCACATCTCCGTTTGATTGCGACAACATTGGGTCCGATTGCCGGCACGATTACAAGATCCACTTTTTCGCAACGACCAACGAGATCGGGTTTGATCTGGACGTTTCCATGAAGTTGTACGGGTTCGGATTGAATCGCAGCTGTACGCACACGGCAAATCGGAGGTTTCCGACGGTTCTCGAGATCCATTCCCGCAAATTCAAAGAATTCGAAAAGGCCGGTAATGACGGAGGCCGGGGCGCCGGGAATCAGAAGAATGACAACGTCCATATTTGGCATTCCGACAACGCTTTGGCGGAATCGCAACGAAAACATCCTTTCGGCGCTCATTCAAAAGGCTGAATCACGTCGAAAATTGGCGTAGATGCACCTTTACAAATGGAAACCCACCTGCTAAACTACCGAAACAAATCTTAAGGAGATAATGGAATGATTTTAGCCGCAAGAATTTTGGCTGGCATAGTAGGCGCGCTTCACGTGTGGATTTTTCTTATGGAAAGCGTTCTTTGGATGCGTCCGACAATCCACAGACGCTTCGGTGTTACGGATAAAAAGTTAGCGGAAGCTATGAAAGGGGTTTTTCTAAACCAAGGTTTTTACAATCTCTTTCTGGCAATCGGCGCATTGTATGGAGCGATCTTCTTCGAACTTCATCCTGCCTACGCTCCGGCGATCATGATCTTTTCCTGCTTTTCCGTTTTTGGCGCCGGTCTC
Source organism: Leptospira tipperaryensis (assembly GCF_001729245.1). NCBI lineage: Bacteria > Pseudomonadati > Spirochaetota > Leptospiria > Leptospirales > Leptospiraceae > Leptospira > Leptospira tipperaryensis. Next base: position 4,039,125 of record NZ_CP015217.1, read on the forward strand.
GTTCTTTTTGCTTCCAAACCCGCTATGGCTCGCGCAGCAATCATTCAGGGTCTACCACCTTTGATCGCGATCATACTCATCGGGGTTTCTATCAACGGTTGATCGGTGAAATAATCCGGAAACGGATTATAAATTCTAAATCAGATTAGAACAATTTGGATATTTGTTTTCAATCCACTCGGATACATTAGAATTTAATAATTCTCTTGTGATCCGAGTTTTGAACATTCTTTCTTTTTGAGTTACTTTTTTTCTCTTAAATTTAGAACGTGTTTCGTCAATTCCGCACGAAAGGAAAATTCTCTAATTCCCATCAAGTAGCGAAACGCCGAGATCATCACGTCCGGTCTAGGCGGATCCCCGCCGATAAAAAGATCCGGTTCCTTTGGAAGTTTTCCCCGTTTGAACAATCCGCCCGAAACGGCTTCCGTTCCGCATGCGATCAATGCTTTTGGCGAAGGCATCGTTTCCCAAGCTGTGTTCAAAGGGCCTTCCATATTCTGACTGACCGGACCGGAATATACGAGTGCATCTGCGTGTTTAGGAGAAGCAACCACACGAACTTTACTGGCTTCGCTGTCAAAAAGCGCGTTGAAACTCGCGTTGATTTCCGCTTCCGTCGTATTGTTTCCACCGGCCGCGATTTCTCTGTATTGAAAACCCGTTCTTTTTGTGATCCTTTGAAATTCTTTCACTTCGTCCGAAACGTTTTCGTCTTTTTCTTCGGGAATTCCGTCGGTATAAATCACCTTAAGAGAATCGCGATCGAAAGAATAAACATGAACAAAACCTGAATCTACGATCTTTCCATCGGAACATACTTCCGAACATCTTCCACATTGAAGACAAGCGCCGTAATCAAAACTCATCTTTTCCTTGGAATGAATTTTGAGGGAATGGGTCGGACACACTTGTTCGCAGGATTTACAGGATAAACAGGACTCGTTGGACTTTAAGACCGGAACCGGAATTCCTCTCGCATTCGAATTGATCGGCGAGACTTTTTCATAGTTCATCGTTTTTGCACGACGAAAGATATTCAAAATTTCGTATATTGCTTTCATAGGTCCACTCCGACGTAACTGAGGTTGAACGATTTATTATTTAGCGGGAAATCTCCGATATATTCGTCTCGAACCGCTAATTCCAGAGCGTGCCAGTTGGGAACGGAAGGATCCCTAATATACGCGTCTTCGATCGTTCCGTCGTCTTCCAGATCGAGAGAAACCAATACCGGCCCTCTCCAACCTTCCACCGCCGCATGATAAGATCCTTTTTTTACGGTTTTAGACGCGCCTATTTTTCTATCTCTAAAATCCGAAAGAGCTTCTATTTTAGGAATGGCTTCCACCAACCATTTACTGCTTCTCAGCAATTCTTCATATCGTATGTAAAATCGAGCCCAAGCGTCACCGTTCATATGATCGTGATTTAATTCCAAGTTGATCGGCGAGCTGAAGTCATAGGATTTTTCCAACTTGCGTAAATCTCGGTTAAGGCCGGTGCATTTTTCCACCATCCCGATAAAACCAAGCTGCCGAACTTGCTTTTGTAGAATGACTCCGCAGGTTTGTAATCTTTCACGATTGGTTGAAACGGAAGCGGCTCTTAGAAAATGTCCGGATACGTCAGCCGTCACCGATCGAATCCTTTCTGCCAACTCGGCTAATTTTTCGCGAGTCAAACCCGGCCTTAAAGAAATCTTTCCCGGCGACAACGCGCCTCGTCCGAATCGATTCCCGGTCAACGCCTCCATAACACCGAGCGGAACTCCCCTTTGTAAGGAACAAACCCCGTGTAACGGATAATAGCCGATGTCTTCCGCAATTCCACCCATATCGCCGATATGGGTCGCGATTCTTTCTAATTCTAAAAGTACCAATCTTGCAAAATCTATTTCTTGAGGAACTTCGATCTTCTGAGCTTCCTCAAAAATTCTTGAAAAAGCGATTCCATAAGAAATCGTACTGTCCCCAGATATCGCCTCGGCGTAAGGGAAAGAATTTTTCGGACCTTTTCCTTTTATCATTTCGATCAAACCTCGTTTTTGAAAACCCAAACGAATGTCCAGATTCTTAATCAATTCACCTTGAACGATAAAACGAAAGTGCCCCGGTTCTATCACGCCGGCATGTATCGGTCCGACTGCATGGGAATAGTGGTCAGCGGGGATCGGAACTTTCAATCCTTTATATGATAAATCCTTAATCCCTTTTTTTGTTACAAATTTCTCGAGATCCGTTTTGCGTCCAATGCTGATGTATTTTTCAAAATCAAAAGCCGAATAATCTTCCTCTCCTTGATCGACGCCTAATGAATGCCGTAAAATCCAGATCGGATTTGCAGAATCCTCGAAGATTTCCTTTTGAGTGTGTTCGATAACTTCGCGTTCGATTCCATCGTTGGAAATCCAAAAGCGATGATATCCTTTTTTTCCTTTTCTCGGATGTAAACCTGTGACAGTACGCATTCAAAATTCTCCTTGCAACAATCGATAGAATCCCCAAATTCCGAGCCCTATGACCGTGAAACAGAGAAGTAAAGAATCGATCAGTCGAACGTTCAACGTGAAAGCGAAGTTTGTTGCGAAAGGTCTGTGTTTTAGATTAAACAACGGAACGGTTTTATAGATGGTAACTCCAAAAAAAACTAAACCGAAAAACGGAACTAAAATTACAAACCATTGCTTTTGTGCCCATCCGGCCTTTAGAAGCAAAAGATCGCTCACAAAAATCGGCGACCCCGGAAGTACAAACGCAAGAAACAACGCGATAGTATAAAGGGAAAGAGCTCGTTTATTGATCGCTTCCGAAAGAAATATCTTACTCAACTCTCTACCGCCCGAATCCATCCTCACGATTCCCATAGTTAAAAAGAGAAGCGATTTTAAGACGATATTGCCCGCCATTATATAATTGAAAGTTGTCTCCGGTAGATCCATCCAAAGAAAAATAGCAAGCGCACCGCTGTGAAATAATGCTACTTTCGCGGTCATCATTCGTAAGTCGTTCCTTTGATACAAAGCGACGATACTCTGAAGCATCGTCGCAATTCCTAAAATCAACAATCCGTCGGCGGCGCTAAAAGTGGTCGGGTACAACTTATGGTCCATCTGAACAAAAGGACGAATCGCAAAACATACGGAGACGGGAATGAAGGCCGCAATGAGAGCGGAAATTTGACTCGGGCTATCGCCATAGGTATCCACGACCCAAACGTGATTCGGAAACAATCCTAACTTCGCCGAATAACCGAAGATCGCCAACCATAGACCGATTTCGATCCATAAGTTTTCCGGATGTTCGGAAATACGACCGGCGAGAATTTCCACTGGATGATCGATACCGTGTAACGTCGCCGTTACGATGATAATGCCTAAAAACGCTAGACCCAATCCGAACGAATTGATTAACAAAAACTTCCAGGCGATCGGGAATGATTTCGAAGTTCCGCTGGAAGAGACGAGTAACGTTCCCGTAAACGTAGTGGCTTCAATGAGCACCCATTGTAAAGCTGAACCTTCCGAATTCCAAGCGGCAAAACTCAAACCTGCACAAAGCAACATCAAAAACGACCACATCGTAATATTACTCTGACCTTTGGTCGGTGCGAAAATATATGCGATCAGAATGAAAAGAAGAACAAGCGCTCCGATACTGTTTAAATAAAGTAAACTCACGCGGAAACCTCCTCTTTTTCGGATTGAGGATCATTCTGCATACTGACTCGAAGCGTAGAAGCCGCGCCGATAATAAACACAGCGTCCAGGAAGGATCCGAATTCTATCCCTAACGGTAAACCGGTCCGTAAAATTTGAGTCAACAGAAACGTTCCATTTTCAAAAACGCCGAAAGAAGCGATCACAGGAACCCAATGACGACGAACCACAAAGCCGACCATTCCAACATACAAAAGCAAGAATGTATAAAGAAAGGACATTTGGTTTACTTCACCAAATCGATATTTGGTGAAGCCGAACATCAAGAATCCTATCAATGCGCCGACAGAAAGAAGAGCAAAAGTTGGTATGTAGCCGATTTTCGGAAATGTGGATTCTACTGAGTTTGTCTTTCTCGCCGTCCAGAAAAGGATAAGGGGCGTCAAGATAACCTTAAAGAAAACGATCATCCCCGCTAAAAAAAGACTATGAGTGTTAAAACCCGAGTCTTCAAAAAGTGGGACTAACAGAAAGGCACTTTGAAAACCGAGAAGTAAAACTAAACGTTTTATCCTATTTTCCAGTAGAATCACAACTCCTATCAGAAGGAGAATTAAATAACTAAATTCTGTTCCCATATATTTTCCTTAGGATCTCATCCTAATTTGAGGAGAATGCCCAGAAAGAGCATAAAGATAAAATTTAAACCCAATAACTCGGGAATCCAACGCCAACGTCTTCTTGTGCTATTCGATTCTATATAGCCGACACAGACGGAGACAAAAAGCGCACCAAAAATCGCAACGACGTCCAACCAAAATTTCGGGATGGTATGATTTATAAAAAATTCCCCGTGATAAATTCCGATCTTTGCGACGAATAAGAATAGAGAGCTTGTTTTGAGTTGTTGAGCTAATTCGAAAAATGCACGCCTACTTCCCGAAGCTTCCAAAAGCATTGCTTCGTGAACCATCGTTAACTCGAGGTGGGTTCTTGGATCGTCAAACGGCGGTTTGGCGATCTCGGCGAGAATTACGAGGGAAGTGCCGAGCAAAAATAGACCGCCGAATGCAAGACTTGCGAAATTCGCGTTTACTACGATATGGGACTCGAAAACGACCAAAACAAGAATCAGAACCGGTTCGCAGAACACAAACAGGATCACTTCTCTTGCCGATCCCATTCCCGCAAAGGAGGTTCCGTTCTCCACAGCATACGCCAACAAAGCGAATCGGATGATTCCTATTAAGAATGGAATCAAAAGAAAAGGAGCCCATTCGTAACTGACCAAACTCCAAAGAACCAGACCCGCGACAAAAGCGATGATCGGAGAAGCTTCCGTAAAAAACCCGGAAAACGGACCATCCACCGGTTTTTTACGAATCATCCGAATCGTATCGTATAAAATCTGCAGAACGGGAGCGCCGATTCTTCCCTGTGCATAAGAACGAATTTTGAGAACGATTCCTCCGCAGAGAAACGGAAGAAATAGAAATGAAATCACTCGAACTATTGAGTCAAGGTATCTAAGAATAATTTCCATAAATCTCCTTCGGCCAGTTTCAAGCCAATGATCAAAAATAAGAGCAAGACAACCGTTGCTGATGAAAATGCGAGATTGATTGATATCGTTTCTTCGTCCGCTTCGTTAACCTGCGTTTTAAAGGTGTCTAACAATTTTACGATTCCTTTCAAAATCGCTTCATCCAGCCTTGAACTTCCGTCTTCGTTCGTAAAATATCTCCCTAAGGAAGCGAACAACGGATTGGAGACTCCCTCTGAAGGAATAGCCACATCGGGTCCTTTATAATTTCCGCCGCAGTCCCAAAGTTTTCTACGTTCGATTTTTGTCCTTAAACCGAATATTCCGATCACCAAAAACATTAAGAACCCGATCAAATTCACACTCGCCAAACCTCGATACCAATTCTCATCCAACCAAACTTTGGTCGGAGAATAATAGAGCGTATAAGCGGAAATACCAAGTGATACTCCGAGAATCAACAAACCGCTTACAGTCAAGGAGTATCGAACAAGTCTCGGGGGAACGTTTTCCGGCCAATTCACTCGAGGCCTGGAAACCACCATTCCTAAAAAAATTCTCAGATGCCCAACGGCGCCTAACGCTATTCCGGAAGAAACCAAGATCAAAAGAGGAAGAATTAGAATTGCACTTTGTCCCGGGATATCCAAAACTCCGGCGACGAGTTTCACAAAAGTCGCCTCGGTTAGAAATCCCGTTGTTCCGGGTAACGCGAGAAAGCTGATCGTTCCCAAACTCAACAAAGCTGTCGACAGTCCTGAATTCTTACCGATTCCGGTATTGTGATCTATATTAGAACTTCCTGAAAGTTTAAGAAGATAACCGACTGATAAGAATTGAAAAGTTTTGCTTATACTATGGTGGATGAGAGAAATAAAAAAGAGAAAGGAAAAGGATCTGCTTAAAACCTTGAGTCCTTCGACGTCGCTTTCTTTCCATAGTGCGGAAAGTAACAAACAAAGCATTAGAAAATTTGTATTTTCAATCGTACTGTAAGCGATAGCTTTTCTTACATCCTTCGCGAATACCGAACTTAGTCCAGCCCACAAAACCCCAAAACCCGCCAAAGGAATCAATACTTTTATGATTGCCGAACTTCCGATCCAAGGAACAGCGAGTTGATGAAAAAGAATCAGCGGAAGATTGACTAATATTCCCGAATAGGCCGCGGAAGCGTGAGGCGGAGCACCGGCATGCACTTCCGGAAGCCAAAAGTGAAAACCGAAAAATTCAGCCTTAACCAGCAAACCTAAAACTAAGAAAAATTTTCCCAAGTCGTCGTCAGGAGAATAAATCCAATAGGTAAAACAGAAAATTCCGATCCCGCTCGCAAGCAGAAGCGCGATAAAACTTTTTGCCGAAGAAGAAGTCCACTTTTCTCCTTGATAAAGAAGAAATCCGCTGACAGTGGACAATTCCCAAAACAGAATCAACCAAAGCGTCTTACCTGCAAAAAAACAAAGGCCCGTGCTCAGAAAGAAAATCGCGTATCCCAAAAGAACTGTCTTCTTTTTAAGTCCTTCATACCCGACTACAAAAACTGAAATTATTAAACCGACTACCGCTTGAAGACTCAATCCAACAAGAATAGCCCCTTCATGATCAAAAAGACTCTTACCGAAAGCTTTTCCAATCAGAAAAGGTGCGATAAGACTTATTAAAACGAGTAAATAAGATACAATGACCATCGATTATTAAACCTCCTTTGTTTACAGTGCCGCGTTCACTTGGAAAAAATAAACGCTCGCGTTGTTTGCGGACGTATGCTGTTTCGTAAACGCCGCCCCGTTCAATTCAAATTGATTCGTGCTTCCGTTATAGAGTAGAGGACTATTTCTATAATTTCGCACAGAATTTCCTGCGATTAAAAATCCGCCGCCCATCCAAATGGAAACGTTATCGTTCAGCTGATACATCCAAGTTAAGTCCAATTCGTTGTAAATATTCCTTCCTAATGAGTAAGATTGTGTATAAGCGTTTCCGGTATAATTCTCGGATGATCCCGCAGTCGCCGGTTGTCCCGCCGCATTTGTTGAGACCGCAACAGGCGATGCGAGCGCGGAACCCGCTATTGAATTGGCGCCACCGTTGATCGCATACCACGCGTCGTTCTTTTGTACCTTATCATTGATAATATACGCCACCTGAAACGTTCCCCATTTTTCAGATTTATAGGTTATATTCAAATTCCACGAACTTAGATTTTTTGTATCGATATTCTCCGATAAACCGGCTACGTTATTCCAATAAGGAATCACGCCGAATCTCGGATTAACAAGAGTTTGAAACGTAGACGAGGTTCTATCGGCGCGATTATTGTCACCCGATGCATACGTATATTGAAAACCAAAACGAACTTTTTCATCGAGAGTATATCCGGTTTGAAAAACATGAAAGGAACCCGAGTATTTCACGCGTTCGGTTCTCATATCCGCTATTTGAGCGGAACCGATCGTGCCAGAAAGATCACTTCCTAAAAATTGTTTGTGAATTCTCCTTCCGTCATAACCGTTTTGCCAGGCACTTTCGATGGTCCAGTCCCAGGCTTTTCCCTTTGGGAGATTATTCTTTGCGGTTCTATTTGTAAGTCGAAACCCGGTCGTGTAAAGCTCGTCGTTTTGTCTTTTCCTGTTCGTAGCCAAAACATCGTCCGTGGTCGAAGCCGGTGTCGAATTAGGAATCCATTTTTTCACAACATCTATATTATAAACATCTAACGTTACTTCGTTTAAGATATTAAAACTATTATAGGTTCCGAATAAAGTCGTGTCCGATTGAGTAGCGGAAGGATTCGAATTTCCGACGGTGGAATTGAATTTCGGGTCATTAGAGGATAAAACCCCGTTCACTCCGCTTTGAGTCCAGAACGGCCTCGCCGCAAAAAAGTGAAAGTTCACTTTCTCATAATCAAACATCAGTCGTGCGCCGTCGAAAGAAAGTCCGTTGATCGTCCAGTTTGCTCCTCCGATCATTCTTTGATCCCCGTAAGCCCAAATCTGTCGACCGATCTGAACCTTCGCATCGAAAGGAAGTTTTTTTAACATCACAAACGCCTCACGAATACTCGTGTTATTCTGAGAAATGGAGTTATTTGTTTTTCCGGGTGTATTCGGATCCGAGCTCAAAGTTGGAGTGTTGCTAAAAAAACCCGAGCGAATATCTCCCACGTTAGCGGGTGATTCCCCTCCCCAAACTCGGGCGTCTTGCACCGTAATCTTAAAACTTACATACTGACTGGGATCCATTAAAAAATACAGAGCAGACGTCTGCATGATTCGATCCGTGTAAGCATGATTCGATCGATCAAAGTTCAGATTATTTCTGGACTCGAATCGAGGACGAATGTAAACTCCGATGCGAATCCAATCGTTCAACCACATCTTATCGGAGAAATTCACTTTTTTAGATAATTCAGGTTCTAAGAACGAATGACGTGTGTATTCCGCAGTGAGTCCGTTTTTTCTCAAGGGAGAAACGTATTTTTCGGAATTCTCTTCATCGGTCGATTCTACGGTTTTATTTTCTACGATCGGATCGGCGGACAGAAGAGTCGTTTGTGCGAAAACGGAAAACTGCAGACTTAAAAAAACCATACAAAAAAGGAATGAATTCCAATCTAAGCTTTTGAACGCGAATTTTTTCGGATTAAAATAACGACCCGACGTCGTATTCGGATTTTCTTGGAACAAATCCGTAAAGTCGAAAAGTATCTTTCTCATACATTTACCCTAATTGATTCAGTTAAACTTAAGAAAGAGCGTCTTAGGAAAAAAGAATCGATACACTTGAACCGCTGAACTAGTTTGAAACGATCAAGACGCATTCTTTAGCGAAAGAGTTTCAAATTCTTTTCGTCAAAAATTTCGATTCTTCTCTCCGCAACGCTCGTAGTCGGCGAAAGATTTTAAACTTTTACCAGGTTACGTTCTTTCTTCCGGAAGAAGGATGGTTTGAAAGGGGTTTCAATTTTTCCAAACCCACAAGTTCAAACTTTCCGCCTTCCTCTTCATACTTTTCAGAGAACGTCAGTAAATTCTCCATAACGGAATGATCGACCAACAGAACTCCCGACAAATCAATTTGTACACTTTTGCTTTTCGGAATAGAATACAATACTTTTCTAATGGATATAAAATTCAGGAATATCGCTAAACCGTAAAATTCGATTCTAATTTTTTGATTGGTTTCATGCAATTCCGATCTGATTCTAAAAAAGTCATTCAGAGTAATCCCTTTCGGAAGAATGATATTCAAGATGTGAATCGCAAATTTTGCGAGAACTCCAGCAAAGATACCGACCAAAAGGTCGTCTGCGATCGTAAAATAAATCGTGATAAAAAAGAGGAATACTTGGTCCATTCCCACTTTCCAAGTTTTTTTCAGCTCGGGAATTGCAAGTCGATATCCCGTCACCATAAGAATGGCCGCGAGCGCGGCGAGCGGAATCATTCTCACGATATCAGGCAACGCAAGAATGAAAATGAGAAGGAAGGCTCCGTGAAAAAAATTGGACCATCTAGTTTTTGCGCCGTTATTGAGGTTTGCGGAACTTCTCACAACTTCGGCGATGATCGGTAATCCGCCGATCCAACCCAGAATGAAGTTACCTACACCCTTTGAAAAAAGGTCTTTGTTTAAGTCGGAATTCCTTCGATAAGGATCCAATTTATCGATCGCGGCTACCGTAAGTTGTGATTCTAAACTCGCTACGAGAAAGATCGCCATGACCTGAGAAAAGAATTCTACCGTGTTGACCCTGCTAAAATCTGGAAATGTAAACCCATCCAGAAAACTCGCCGGGATGGAAACTAAACTTTTTGGTCCGACAGTAAAATCGTTTCCCATGAACGAATACGCGTGTTCGACGTTGAACTGAAAGAAAACTCCCATCGCAATACCAAGCGTTGCTACCACCAACGGACCCGGCACTTTTTTCAATTTTGGATTCGGTAAAAAAGGAATACTTACCAAAAGAACAATGCTGATCAAACCGATGATCGCGATTTCCGGATTCAGATGTATCAAACCGATCGGAAGTTCGTTAATCAATCCGATGATCGTCTTTGTTGCCGGAACATAGCCGACAGCGACAAAGAATTGTTTCAGGAAAATGATTACACCGATCGCCGCCAACATCCCGTGGATCACCGCAGATGGAAAGATCGTAGCCAATATTCCGGCTTTTAAAAAACTAAAGAAGATCTGCAACGCTCCCGCGATTACGGTGGCGGCTAACGTATATTTAAAACCCGCCGCGATATCGCCGTGGCCCAAGGTTTCAATCGATCCCAGAACGATCACGATCAAACCGGCCGCAGGTCCGTTGATTGTAACGTAAGAACCGCCTAAGATCGATACAACCAATCCGCCCACGATGCCGGATAAGATCCCGGCCATCGGAGGAGCTCCGGAAGCGATTGCAATTCCGATACAAAGCGGAAGTGCGATTAAGAAGATGATAAAACCGGATACAATGTCCGACTTCCAATTTTCCAGAAGTCCTGGAAAAAAATCCTTTGGAGTGGCGAGTTTTGTTTCCCCGGAACGAGGTGAATTTTTATTTGCTGATGATTCCATATACTTATCCTAAATTTCAGAGTAATCAAGGTATTACCTGAAAATCTAGGGTAAGATTCTCAGGTAGCGAAGTAATACGGAGGAGGAATGTTCAATTTCTCAATTCTGAGAATATTCGATACCGAGAAAGCACCGGAATCGCACAGAAATAATTCTCTGGTCTTGACGATCAGTATATTTATAGAGTTCGAAAGTGTAAGCGCCGAAAAAACAAGAAAGAAAACAAAGATGATCTCTAAGGATTGAATTTCGGATTCTGAAATGGATTCAGAAGATTCGACACCTGGGTTTTTATCCAAGTATCCGGGATTTTGAACCACACTTACTGAGAAAATAATTAAAGAAAGGAGAGTAATGGAGAAAACGACAGACAACGCTACTTTTCTAGAGAAAAATATAGAATGTCTAAACCAGTCGTTCATCCGTAAGGTAATCTTCGAGCAAAACCAATTTGGTGTCAACTGAAATCAATAGACTCTCAAAACCTTCTATTTCAGGAAAATTATGGAGTAAAAACCGCCCTGTAGAATTTTTTTAAAACATCCAATTTGCGTGAAATTCAAAAGAACCGCAAATTTTTTAAACATCTTTTTTCCGAAGCCCAAGGCATTAAAAATAATTACTGAATTCAAAGACCCGAAACGGGACTCGAATTTTCCGAGAATTCCGGAATATTCGCGACGATTAGGGAAAAATGAAAATCATATATGTTATATTCATCATAGAAAGCTAAATCTTTAAGCTCCTCAGGACAATCTCAATGCCAAATAAAAATTTTAAATTGATTCTTTTTACTTCGTTCTTCCTGTTTTCATTTGTAACTTGCAGATTCATTTCTTCTCTTCTTTTAAAAGACGATCCGACTCCTTCCGGAATAATCGTTATCTTTCAAAATGGAGACGTGGCAATCGAACGAAACGGAAAAAGAATAAAATCCAGCATTGGATTGATTCTTAGAGAGAATGACACGATCAAAACCGCTTCGGGTTCCATCGATATTCAAACCGGTAAGGGCGACTTAATAAGAATTAAATCTTTCAGTCAAATCACCTTGAAAGAAATTTCAAAGAGCGGAAAACCAAATACGAACCTCTACGTCCAAGCGGGTGAGTTGCTCATTAAAACGAACAAACTCAAATCAAAGGATTCTTTCCTTCTGACGACTCCGACTGCAGTAGCCGGAGTTCGCGGAACTACTTTTTCTTTTGAACTTACAAATGGAAAGCCGCCTAAAGTAAAAGTTTACGAAGGCGCGGTTGCGATCACGTTTAAAGTTCCGAAAGAGATTATTGAAAACAGCAAAGCCCTCGATAAAGAACTCTATAGCGAATTTGTAGAATTTCTGGAAAAGAACGAAGTCGTTTTAGAAAACGGGGAAGAATCTTATGTGAAGCCTAGTTTGGATGAAATGATTCAACTCGTTTTAACAAGAATGGAACAAGACGAAAGTATTGCAAAAGAATTTGATCAAATCAAAAAGTCGGAAAACCCGGAATTTCAAAAAGAGGAATTTACCGCAACTCCGCAAGAAAAAGCTGAGGTCGAGACGATGGTTTCAGTAGATCAGAATCTTTTGGACAAAGCTTTGACTGAGGATTCGAATTCTCCTCAACCCGTAATTGCTTCCATCACCGCAGATATAGAACAGAACCACGAATCCAAATTGGATCAGGCTTTAAAACAAATCGAATCGGACGCACAAGCAACCGATCTCAAAGATGAAGCCAAAATTAAAGAATACTATAATATTCTTGAAGTCGTCGTAAAGACGGATGGAAACAAACTTTCTGGAGCCATCGTTACCCAGATTGGAGACAAACTGATTATTCATACGCCATCCGGCGTAATTCGGTTGAATAAGAACGATATCGATTACGTCGATTATCAATCGTTTCAAATCAAGACGAAGAAAAAATAACTTTCAAAAGAGGTTTATTCAGACCTGGATGAACCTCTCCTTTCCATTCTTACGAAAATCCTTCTTGCTCCGATTTTCTTTTTGATCTTTCGGAGAAATTTTTCATTCTGCCAGCAAGACTATGAAAAAGAAAATTCTTCTCCTCGGTTCCGGGGAACTCGGTAAGGAATTTGTAATCGCCGCTCAAAGATTGGGACAACACGTCATCGCGGTCGATTCCTATGACAACGCTCCGGCGATGCAGGTCGCACACGAAAAAGAAATTATCAATATGCTCGATGGAAATCTTTTAGATCAAGTTGTAGCAAAACATAAACCCGATCTAATCGTTCCCGAAATCGAGGCGATCAGAACGGAACGTTTTTATGATTATGAAAAACAAGGCTATCAAGTCGTTCCTTCCGCAAAGGCAGCTAACTTTACGATGAATCGAAAGTCGATTCGGGATTTAGCCGCAAAAGATTTGAAGGTGCTCACTGCAAAATATCTTTACGCCTCTTCCGAAGAAGAACTTCGTAAAGCAGTAAAAGAATTAGGACTTCCTTGTGTAATCAAGCCCCTCATGTCTTCTTCCGGAAAAGGACAATCCGTTATTAAATCCGATGAAGATATCGCCAAAGCTTGGGAAGCTTCTCAGACAAAAGGTCGCGCAGGCGCAGCCGAAGTAATCGTCGAAGAATTCATCCGTTTTGAATCCGAGATCACCTTATTGACCGTTACACAAAAAAGCGGTAAGACTCTCTTCTGTCCGCCGATCGGTCATAGACAGGAAAGAGGCGACTATCAAGAAAGTTGGCAACCCACTGAAATCTCCGAACCTCAACTCAAAGAAGCTCAGAGAATGGCTGATCTGGTAACGAGAGAATTAACCGGAGCTGGAATCTGGGGAGTTGAATTTTTTCTCACAAAGGATCAAGTTTATTTTTCAGAACTTTCTCCAAGGCCTCACGACACCGGAATGGTCACGTTAGCCGGAACACAAAACTTCAACGAATTCGAACTTCATCTTCGTGCGATTCTCGGTATTCCGATTTCCGAAATCACTCTGGAAAGAAAAGGGGCGAGCGCCGTGATTCTCTCTAACTCCGACGGAAAAGTTCCATCGGTAAGCGGGTTGGACATCGCGTCCGGAATGTCGGAATCGGATTTTAGAATATTCGGAAAACCGATTACAAGACCGTATCGAAGAATGGGTGTAACACTCGCTTATTCAAATAAGGGAGAGGAAATCAGCTCGCTTCGGAAACGAGCTGCACTTTTAGCTTCTAAGATTAAAATCGATTAAGAAATCTCATCGGAACACATATTTCCATAGTATTGGACCAACTGCGGGTCCAATACTTTTACGATTCCATTCTCGACGGAAATCATTTGTCTTTGTTTCAAAACTTTGATTCCCTTTTGCAAAATTTCCTCTGGGTCTTCCGTAAGATAATTTTGTTTCTTTGATTGAATCGTATCTTTAATCAAATTTTTTAATTCGGTTATTCCGATATCGGATTCCGCTTCGGTTAACAATCGAGCTACCAATTGATTCGGTAAAATTCTGCGATACTTTTTCCAACCCTGAGTGATTTCAAATCCGATCGATCCTGTTGGATCTTCTTCGTGTATGTATCTCGAAACGGGTATTGGTTCGCAGAGATCCATATAAACTTCAGTTCTTTTATAGAAAAAATCCCGGAATCCCGGCTTCTTATCTTTACCGGAGAATTCTTCGTCTTCAGGAACGTTTTCGTAGGAAAGTGCGATCGGTACCACGATCACTTCGGATCCCGTGTGTTTATACGCTTCTACGGATGTGGATAGAATACCTGTTTTGATCGGAATGATTCCTCCAGTGCGAGAACGAGTTCCCTCAGGATAAACAAGAGTAGGAATTCCTGCTTCAAGCATCATCGTGGAATACTGAGTTAAACATTCCAAATATAGAATATTCCGATTTCTTTTCCTATCGACCATATAAGCGCCCAGAGACTTGAGAACGCTCGCAAGACCCGGAGTCGCCATTACTTTTTTATCGGCCGCGTATCGCGGAACGGGAAGACCGAGCCATTTTAGACCGAAAGCGACCTCGACAGAATCCAAATGAGATCGATGAGTGGGAGTATAAAGAATATCGTATCTGGAAGCAAGAGCCTTCACTTCCTTTACACAACCTCCGATTTTTGGTAAACCGGCGCCCGGCTTAAATCCGCTGAGAATGTAACGAGTCGGTGCAATCAGATGAATCAGGGTATCTCTCAAAAACGGTTTATAATCGTCGGCGATCTCAGAAACATAAAAATCTAATATTCTTGATAGATCCTTACTTCCTTTTTCTTGAAAGTTTCCTTCTATCTCCTTCCAAAGTTGAATTTCCTTTGGAATCTGCAATAGATCGGTTATATCGTTTGACTCTTGCGCTTCCCTATAACGTTTTTCTAATGATTTTACGATCAAAGTCGATTGTTTGATCACTCGATCCGTCATTCCCGGTTGCCCGTTGATATGACGAAGAACATTCTTTCCAAGGGCTTGTTGAAATTTTTTACCGGAAGCCATTCCCAAACCGGAACGTTTGGTCGCGGTCTTCGAGATATGTTTATCTTCATCCGATGTCGATTTGGAAACAAATCGAATCAATTCCGTCGGCGATACTCTTCTCGTAAGAATTTGAAACAAAGTGTTATAGAGTGGAATTTCGACTTTCTTCTCTTCTGCGAGCGCAAGGATCGACGCGAGAGCAAACGCACCTTCTACATGACTTTCGCTTTGACTAACCTCTTTCTGAATAAACTCGGCCGGATTGAAAAACAATTCTATCCTTTCAATGAGATTCGGTTGATCTTCACCCGATATCAGCTTTCGAACAAATCGATGTCCATAAGCTTTATTTCTACTATAACGAGATGTGCATGAAGCGATCAAATCGGCCAGACCATATTCTTGAACAGGCTGGATAGGAATTTCCAGAGCTTTTAAGAGTGTTGTAATTTCGGAATAACCCAGACTGATCAACTCCCCTTCAAAGTTACTTCCGCACTCAGGAATTCCGGAAGCAATGCCGCAAGCAATCGCGATCGGATTTTTCATCACTCCGAAAATTTCCAGACCGACCAAATCTTCATAGGTTTTTGTGTGATTTCTCGCACCGTTAAAAAGTGTATCGAATATTTCTATTGATTTGGGCCCGGATGTGGAAAGGCAATAAAAACTATGATGACCTCGTTTTAGTTCTCCGAGTAAGTTTGGACCGTTGACAGCCGTATATTCGATATCTATAAAGCTGGCTGCGGAAGAAAGTTTCTCAATATATTCAGAATAAGTAATGCAATTACTTTTACGTCTTGTGGACGCCGATAAAAGACCTTTTGTAAAAGTGAAGATCGAGTGTGATAAATTCTCATCAAGCATCTTGATCAATTCTTCTAAAATTCCTTCCATAAGACGGGATGGAACCGCGATAATGATAATCCAAGAACCGCTCTTTAAAAATTCAAACTCGCTCGTAACTCGAACGTTTTCAGGAAGCGTAATCGAATCTTCCAGCAGCGAGGTAATTCTTTCCTTTTCGATTTTCTCAGCGCGTTTACGATCGTCATACCAGAGAAACATTTGTTCCGCTTTCGGAGAAAGATAAGTGGAGAGAAAGACTCCCATCGGTCCTCCTCCCAAAACGGCGATATTTTTTAAAATTTGTTCGGATGGTTTTATTTCTTCCATTCTAATTGCTATTGAGAGCTTAAGAATTTCTGGAACAATCAGAAAACGTCCGATTTTGTTTTCTTTTTCCGGGTTGCCTAAGTAGTAAAAGAAAAGAGAGTGGGCTTGTGATTTTATACAAATCCAAAAATCAGCGCAAAGAATTCTTATTTTTTTTCTTTGTCATATTTATTTTTTCAATCGTAAGCAATTGCTCCACGTATCTTCAAAACAGAAAGAATGATTTTAAAGACATCTTTACGGCAGGGGTGGAAGATCCGGGTTACGGAGCGGGTTTACGAATCGGTCCCTTGGCAGCGGGTTTTGTTTTTCAAGGCGGAGAATCTTCACCGGGTAGAAGAGATTTGGGAAAGGGTTACGGTTTAAGAGGCGGGCACTTCGGAGCGTATCGATCTCAACAACTTATCTTTGGAATTCTTGGAAGTGATACATTCTTTCCGTTGAACGTAGAAACTCAGACTTCGGAATCAAGCGAAGAAGAAGTATCGCCCGAACTGCAGGAAGAACTTAAGAATTTGGAAAACACAAAAGTCCCCGGAGACAAAGTGCCTGAGTTCTTAAACGAAAGATATAATATCAAAAGTCAAAAACTCCGTTATCTTTCCTTTTATCACATTCCGGTTGCAGAAAGAAGAAAAAGAAAAAAAGAAGAATTCTATAGAAGATTTATAGAAGAACAAAATTTTGATCGAAACGATCCTTCGATTCAAAATGCTCTGCAAGCTCTCAATAAAAAGAAAGACGGTTATCCGAAGAGTTTTCTCTTTCAGATAGAAGTTTATTTAGGAATTTATTATGGAGTTAGAATCGGAGTCAACCCCGCGGAGCTGGTAGATTTTTTACTCGGACTCGCGGGATTGGATTTGTTAGAAGACGATACTGCCGATTAGAGTTTGTATTCCATCTTTTTGATGACGCCCTTTTTATCGATCGTCAGCTTGATGAATTTTGTATCGTCAGTGATACTCGCCGGTTTCTCCGCCAATGTTTTATAAGAATTTTTTTGATATTCCGTAGAAACAAGATACCACTCTAAAACGGCCCCGTCTTGTGTATTCAATTCCACTGATGGAGTTCCCAAGACCGCCTCCGCTTTCAAACGTTTATCTCCTTCCTTGATCATTCCGACTTCGAAAGTTCTGATATCCGAATTTGGCTGATATTCCTGTTTAGGAGGTTGTTTCTTATCCTCCGATTTACAAAACGAAAGAACGGAGAGACATGCTAAAATCATAAGCGCTGAAAATATTTGTTTCATCGTAATTTTCTCTAAGTTTGAATTTTGAACTGCTATACTTATCTCTATTTTAGGTCTGTCGAGATTAAAAAACGAATTAAAATTTAAAAAATTCTTCTTTAACACCGCTTAAGAATCACGATGGTTCCATGAAAGAAAGGGGAGATACGATTCAAACGATTCTTCTAACCGGTGGAAGCGGATCATTGGGTCTTGTCCTTTTGCCGAGGTTATTGGAAAAATACAGAGTCGTCTGTTTAGGGCGAAATTTATCTTCTTTCCCAAACTCGATCCGCTTTAATCCTAACTTTGTATTTTACGAATTTGATCTCGAAGGATCGAAAGAACTTAGTCTCAAGGAAGAGCCGGAATTTATAGTTCATCTCGCTGGAAAGGTCAGCGGCGAAGGATCGAGTTACGAAGATTACAAAAGAGGAAACGAATTAGCGACACAAAAGATTCTTAACTTCGCATCTAAACGCAAAAAGACCGGAATACTTTTTTCCAGTTCTACTTCAGTTTACGGATTTTCCGACTCACCCGTTGCAGAAACTTCTGCCTTGCATGGAAAGACCTTCTACGCTATTTCCAAAATCGAGTGTGAAACACTCATACAAAAATCAAAAAACAAATACGTCATCCTGCGGATCGCTTCCGTCTACGGTCCGACAAACAAAAGTTTTCTAAATAAGTTGTTCCGAATTTTCCAATACGGAATCTTGCTTTGCTCGGGAAATTCGAATTTTAAAAAATCGATGGTCTATTCTTCCGATGTAGTCGATGTAATCTTCCTCGTTTTAGAAAAATGGAAAAAAGCATCTGGAAAAATTTACAACGTGGCTCATCCAAAACCTTTTTCCTTTTCGGAACTTGAAAATTTATTTCGAAAAATCTTTCCGGGAAAATTCTATGTCCGGTTTCGATTTAAGGGAATCGTTCTATTACTCTTCCACATTCTCAACGCGGCTTATTCTAAATTTACCAAGCGAAAGATAAACTTAGAATATATACAAGAGTCGTCTATCGTGGATTCTTCCCGAATTCAAAAAGATCTTGGGTTTGAATTTAAAATTTCGTTCGAAGAGGGAGTTCGCGAAATCTCCCAAAGAAAATTGAAAGATTAAGAATCCGCTTTTTCAGAAAGAATTTTTAACAAATGCTCAAGATCATTCTTAAGATCCGTTAAATTCCTTTTATCAACGTCTAAGTTTTCAAGAAGCTTGTCCGGAACACAGACTGCTTTTTCTTTTAGTTTTTTTCCTTTCGAAGAAAGAAAAATCTGAACGGAACGTTCGTCTTCCGATGATCTCTTTCTATGAACCAATTCGGATTCTTCCAAACGTTTTAGAAGTGGGGTTAAGGTTCCGGAATCTAAGTATAATTTTTTTCCGATCTCCTTTACGTTGCATCCGTCTTCTTTCCAAAGAATCAAAAGTACCAAATACTGAGGATACGTAAGACCCAGTTCTTCTAGGATCGGTCGATACAACGAAGTAACTGCCCTGGAACAAGCATACAACGGAAAACAAATTTGATTTTCTAAAAAGAGTTCTTTAGCGATCATAAATACTCCGTCCTGAATTTACAAGACGGGGTTATCCTTATTTTTTTAGAAGGTCTTGGATTTCTTTTTCGATTTTTTCAGGCGTAGTAATCGGCGCATAACGTTTGATCACCTTTCCATTTTTATCGACCAAAAATTTCGTAAAATTCCATTTGATCGAATTCCCAAAAAAACCGGAAGCTTCGTTTCTAAGAAAACGAAAGACAGGATGAGCGTTGTCGCCGTTCACGTCGATCTTTTTGAAAATCGGAAATTCCACTCCGTAATTTCTTTGACAGAAACTTTTGATCGCCTCATCCGAACCGGGTTCTTGGTGTTTGAATTGGTCGCATGGAAATCCTAAAACTTCCAATCCTTCGGAGTTATATTTCTTATAAAGGTCTTGAAGCGCAGCATACTGAGGAGTAAACGCGCATTCGCTGGCTGTATTTACGATTAAGAGGACTTTTCCTTTGTAATCTTCTAATTTCTGTTCTTTGCCGCTATTCAAAGTAGCTGTCAGGTCATACAATTTCTGGCTCATTTCAATCTCCATTTAGATTGTGCACAATTTAATTTTACAAAATATAATTTCACAAATTCGGTCAAGAAGATTTTATTATTTTTTAGGAAACAAAGCCGAAGAACTCTAAGGGGTTGATTTTTTACAGATCCACTTAGAATGAATCCTATGAGTTCTAAGCACAAAATTCTGATTCCGCTCCCTTCGGAAGACTTCGATCCTTCGGAAGCCGCCATTCCTTGGAAAGTTCTTAAAGAGAATGATTTCGAAGTGGTTTTCGCGACTCCGGACGGAAAACCGGCCAAAGCTGACTTTAGAATGCTGACAGGCAAAGGACTCGGAATCTGGAAACTCATTCTGATCGCTCATAAGAACGCAAGAGCAGCGTATCAGGAAATGTCAAAAGATTCTAATTTTTTAAATCCTATTTCATACAAAGATCTGAAACCCGAAAATTTTTCCGGCGTGATTCTTCCCGGAGGCCACGCGCCTGGAATGAAGGAATATTTAGAATCAAAGATTCTCCAGAACTTTGTAGGTGCTTTTTTTGCTACGGGGAAACCACTCGGCGCAATTTGTCACGGCGTTGTGTTGGCAGCGAGAAGCAAACTTCCTGGAACCGATCAGTCGATTCTTTTCGGTAAAAAAACAACGGCGCTTTTGAAGTCTCAAGAAATGGCTGCTTGGAATCTCACTCGACTGTGGTTGGGCGATTATTATAGAACCTATTCTCAATCCGTGGAAGACGAAGTGAAAGCAAACTTAAAAGATCCAAAGGATTTTCACTTCGGACCAAAGCCGATTTTCAGAGACAATCATAAGAAAATCAAAAGAGGTCATTCTCTTACGGATGGAAACTATGTTTCTTCTCGATGGCCCGGCGACGCTCATTCTTTTGTAAATTCTTTCATGAAGTTATTTTAACATTCTCAATTTGAGCGATTCCACAGTCTAAAAAATTCAGGAAATAGAATGCAAGATCATAGCTTACTGATAACCCTCATCGTTTTTCTTTCGGCGGCCGTCATCTCGGTTCCTCTTTTTAAAAAAATGGGATTGGGTTCGGTAGTCGGTTATCTCATCGGAGGAACGATTATCGGACCTTGGGGAATCGGACTTATCACAGATGTGGAAAGCATTTTACATCTTTCAGAATTCGGCGTGATTCTACTTTTATTTCTGATCGGTTTGGAATTAAAGCCGCAGAGACTCTGGGTATTGAGAAGACCGGTTTTCGGGTTAGGCGGTCTCCAAGTAATTCTTACTTCGTTGATCTTCTTTGGAGTGTTATCACTGCTTGGATTGACCAACGCGCAAGCGATCGTAATTAGTATTAGCATTTCCTTATCTTCTACCGCGTTCGCGCTTCAAGTATTAGGTGAAAAGAATGAACTAAATACAGCTCACGGTAGAAGCGCATTCGCGATTCTTCTTTTCCAAGATTTAGCGGTGATTCCAGTGATGGCGATCCTTCCTTTTTTAGGAGAACCTACGGGAGAGGCCGGGAACCAAAACGGGCTTATGCCCATTCTCATAGCGATTGGAACGATTCTCGGAGTTATCCTCGCCGGAAGATTTTTAGCGAGGCCGTTGTTTCGACTCGTAGCTTCCTCCGGAAATCACGAAATCTTTACTGCGCTTTCTTTGTTAATCGTAGTCGGTCTTTCTCTCTTGATGGATCAGGTCGGACTTTCCATGGCTCTCGGTTCCTTTTTAGGCGGAGTTATTCTCGCCGATTCGGAATACAGACACGAGTTAGAATCGAATCTAGAACCGTTTAAAGGTTTGCTCTTAGGTCTTTTCTTTTTGGCTGTTGGAATGTCGATTAATCTTGGAGAGGTCCTAAAAGATCCGATCCTTGTGATTCTTTTTGCGTTAGGCCTCATGTCGATCAAAGCGCTCGTCCTTTACTTTCTGGGAAGAGTTACCAAACAAACTGAGGAAACGTCTCTCAATCTCGCTGTTACGATTTCACAAGGCGGCGAATTTGCCTTTGTCATTTTAGGAGTCGGAGTTTCTCTTTCTATTTTGCCGAGAGAAAGAGCCGATCTCGTAATCGCCGTAGTAACTCTTTCTATGGGCCTGACTCCGATTCTTGGTCTCGTCAAAGACAAGGTTGTCGATTTATTTTTTAAAAAATCGGAAGAACAAGAAGATGATAATATTGAAGAACAAAATCGTGTAATCATCGCAGGCTTTGGAAGATTTGGACAAATCATCGCAAGGATGTTATTCGTACATAGAATCGGATTTACCGCTCTGGAACACAATCCGGACCAAGTCAATGTCGCAAGAAAATTCGGATATAAGATTTACTACGGCGACGCGAGTAAGCTGAGTCTTCTACGCTCTGCGGGTGCGGAACAAGCAGATCTTTTTATATTAGCAGTTCAAGATATAGATATTTCGGTAAAAATTGCAGAGACCGTAAAAAAACATTTCCCGAATCTCACGATCATCGCACGTGCTCGAAATAGAGAACACGTTTTTAAATTGTTGGAGCTCGGTGTAAAAATTATTCGCAGAGATACTTTCGCTTCCGCACTTGAATTGGCAGGCGAAACTTTGAGCCACCTGGGTTTTATGGATTCGGAAGTGGAACAAAAAGTTAGAAAGTTCCGCGCTCACGACGAGCTTACTCTCAAAGGACAATATCAAGTCCGACACAATGAAAAAGAGTTTATACAATTTTCTAAGAACTCGATTCGTCAGTTGGAGGCCGCTTTCGAGGCCGACCGTTTAGAAAAGGAAGGAAGAACTGGCAGCTGAACTTGACTAACAGGATTCAGTTGCCTCAAAACGAACGATTTGATAAAAAAAGAATCAAATCGAATGCAAGTTATTCAATAAATTATTCTTCGTTTATTTTTTAACTCTATTTCCCTTCAAAAATATAACCCTAACCCGGTTTTTCTCTGTCTTTTAGATCCCGTTTGCCGGATATGTTCAATATAGGAAACTTTTCTGGTTCGGACTTCCCATAGAGTTCGGATCGGAGAAATCCAATTCTCTTCACTATTCTCTCCGGAGTGGCTCTTTATCGAGCCGCTCCGATTTTTTGAATACAAAATCCAATTCCGGTCTGTTTAGTCTTTTTATAAAGAAGCCAATCCCTTTCCGATATTTTCCAAATTTAGAATTTTGGAAGAATCTGCTTTTCCCTTACAAAATGCGTTATGCGTCCTTTCGAAGGTGGATTCTAAAAACAGAAGTCATAAGCTCAACGGGGCGGAAGTTTTTTACAAAAGATAAGCAATGGCAAATTATAATTTGACCTTTAGGAGTTTTTTTCGAATTTTTTTAGAGTGATTTTAAAATTTCTTCTCGTTTCTTTCTATATTCTTCTTCCGAGATCAATTTTTTATCAAACAGTGCCTTCAGTTCAATCAATCTCTTTTCGGAATCACTGATGTTCAATTTTTTTGGCGGATTCACTGGCTCGGAAGCTATAGCTGATTGAGTTCGAAAAGGGACAACAATATGAAACTTTTTGAATTCATTTTTTACTTCGTCTTTAAAGTAAGTCAATTTGCCGATCGCGGAGTCCGGAATAAAAACTTCCAACGACGGTTTGGAATTCGATTCCGAAAGAGAAAAATTTGACCAGTCTTGAAATGTGTACGGAGTCTGAAAATCTATAAACTGATTCAATTCAAAAAAGACAAAATGAATCGTGTCCAAAGTTGGATAGAGAAGAAAAACGGTTCTTCGAATTCTTCTTCCCGGATTGATCGAATCTTCTTTTTTTAGAATCCAAAGTTGGTAACTCTGTTCCGAAGATTGTTCAAATTTTTCAAAAGCACGATTCGCGATTTCTTTGCTAAGCTCTTTTGGAAAGATTCGCAGAGCGGTCTCGTTCACCAAAGAATCGTTTCTATTTCCCAGTTGAAATAAAGATTCTTCTAAAATTCTTTTAAAAGCTTCGGGTTCTACACTCGTCGGATATTTTGCATCTGTTTCGATCCAAGACGGAATCTCAGAACTTTTTGCAAAAGAATAGAATGCGATGGAATCGGTGGAATAGTTGAGCTCTTTACGAATACCGGAAAAGCAGGAAAGAAGACTAAATGTTATGGCGACTGTGATAAAACGATTCATGCACGAACTCGGAGGAATTCTCCTTCAAAACTGGAATCGATCAAGAAGAATTATTCTTTTTTACCCGAGTCTTTCTTTTTAAGAATGTTCCCTATCTTTCCGAGATCTTCCGGTTTGATCTTAGTTCCAGCGGCCTTTTTATTTTCTTCCTGGATATCCTTGTAAACTTCCGCTCTATGAACGGAGACGTTTCGAGGAGCCTTGACGCCGATCTTTACCTGATCTCCTTTGATATCGACGATGACAATTTCTATATCATCGCCGATCATTATCGACTCGTTTGTTCGCCTTGCAAGGACCAGCACTTAACTCATCTCCACGGCTGCGGTCTCGAGAATTTTTTCGCGGACCGAATGTGACTCGTTTCTAGAGATAAACTGCTTTCCTACAAGACTCACTTTGTTAATTAGAATCGGACCTTGCATGTTCGCGGTCATCAAAGCAGGATCTTCACCTGGAATCGTAACGATGACAAGAGTAAGACCTTCTTTGATTTCTTCGATTCCAATCAATTGAAGCTCTTGTTCCGGAATCAACGGTTTGTATTCTTTCTTAAAAAGCGAAGGAGGAATTACCACGAAGGCTAAGTCCACTTCTTCCGTTGATTGCAACCATTTGAAAACAGATTCCTCTTCTTCTTCGATCAAGGCGAAGTTTTTATAATCTTCAAAGCCAAGAAGACCTTCCGGAAAAGAAAGGATTTGTTTTTCCGATATTTGTATCTTTCCAAACGGTTTTGTTTGAATCTCGATTCCCATTTTAAATTCTTACCCCAGAGCTTTCCATTCAGAATATTCTATCTATTTCTATCTCAGAAAATCCATCAACGTCGGTTTAATGATTTTTGATCCGACGTTGAGCGCATACTGGTGAACCGTTTCCAACCACTTCATGTTCATGATCGTTTCCGGAAAATCCACTCCTTCGTTTTTAGCAAGAAGCTCAGTCATGTAGGATTTATCAAAGTCGACCCTTTGCGCGTGTTCTTCCATCCGATTCATTCTCGCGCCGACGACGGCACGGAAACGAAGAATATTCTCCATCGCCAAATCCAAATCCTGAAGGTCTCGACCTGAAATTCTTTCCTGATCTTTTTGGATCAAGTCGTTTCGAAACTGGATCATCACGTCGAAAACGGAAAGCCCTGTGACCGTGGCGGACTTAGAATAATTGTTCGGAGGTTCGGAAGTGGCAGAATCCACAAGTCCGATATCTCTAAGAATCGTTCCACCTTCGGTGTCTTCCATCCAGATCTGATGCGGAGCCGTTGAACTCAAACTGATATTGTCCTGCGCGAGTTTGTTTGCTTTTACTTCCAGCGGAGAATTGTTGATCTTATCGATGATATCATCAATCGTATCTCCTGCGGAGACGTGAATCTCAACTCCGTCGATCTTAAATTTCTGATCCGAGGTCGCGATGTATCCGGAGTTATCAACTTTACTCGTGATACTCATGTTTGTTCCCCAGAAAACTTTGTTTCCGGGAATCGTTACGGGAATGTATTCTCCCTTTTCAATTTCGCGAAGTTGTTCACCGATATCGCCTCGATATTCCACTCCGATAAATTGATTTTTGAGTTCTATCCCTTGAAGACCTTTGATCTTAGATTCGATCGGTTCAAAAGGTGGTCTTTCAATAACGTGTCCGCCGAACAAAGGCCTGCCGGTCGCATCTCTTGTATTTGCAATATCGACGAGTGCTCTCAAAATTTCATCGATCTCTTTTCCTATCGCAATCTCGAGTTCAAATCCTTTATCACCCTGGTAGATACCGTTCGAAGCTTGAACCGCAAGAACTCTTGCTCTCTGGAAGAGAGATCCGATCCGATCCAATTCTCCGTCGATTTGTTGCAGACGAGAATTTCCGTCGTCGATATTTCTTTGAAACGTATCCAGTTCATTCAATCTAGAACGAAAGAACATTTGATTGGTTGCACGCCCAGGCTCGTCGGAAGGAAGACGAATCCTTTGTCCCGTTGCTAGTTGGTTCTGTGTTTCATCCATTTGTAGCTGGTGTCTGTTTAAATTCTTAACCAAGCTGTTGTTCTGCATCATATTCGTTATGCGCATCATAAAATATACTCCTTACTCACCGATTTTCCCGTGAGCTTACACACCGAGGCGATTGATGATGGTATCTAGAATTTCATTCATAGTGTTGATCATCTTTGCCGAAGCGTTGTAAGAATGCTGAAACTGCACCATGTTGGCCATCTCTTCGTCGAGATTGACCCCCATAACGGATTGTCTCATGTTTTCCAATTCGGACATGAGATCGTTTTGAATACCGAATTCTTGCTTTGCTTCTCTTGCTTCCGTACCTAATTTAGAAATGAGAGTGTTGTAGAAATCATCCGTGGTTTTTGAATAATCCACCATAACCGGATTGTTTCTCAAAGCGGATGCGACCATCAAAGCGTTGCGTCCGTCCTTATGCCCTCCGGGAGAATTATAATCGCCCGTTCCTCCTACATCCTTTCCTCGAGCCGCCGCAATGTTCGCCACGTTATTTGCGATTGAATCAGAGATTCTAAAATGAGAAGAGGGATGAAAGTGCGGAGTCAGAGTAATGTCTTCCGGACGAGATTGAAGCTTATTGATTTCTCCGAGACGTTTGTAATCGTACGCTCCGGACGGACCGGAAGCCATCAAGATACCCGTCATTCCGACTAAAAGATCTCCTGAATCTTCGATATGTCTTAGGATGAAATTTTTATTCGGATGATCGTCAGCAACGGTAGCCTTCAGAGCCAATTGGTTGTCATGGTTCATATAGGCCACAACACCTGAACGTGACGCGTTGATTTTTTTGATGATCCCGTTCAACGTATCATTGGAAGAATAAGGAATCAATACAGGAGCTTCTTTCGCGTCTGATTGATTGAAGCTGATCGTTCCGTTAATGCCGACCGGACGATCCGGATCGATCGTATTTCTACCCGATACGCGAAAGATAGCCGTGACATCGTTTTGTCCGTCCCCGTTGGAATCATATTCACCAAACGTGTTGATAGAAAGGGATCGGATATTGAAGAAGGCTTGGTTCGTGTTTCCATTGATTCCAAAACCGTCTTTGTGGATTTCGTTCACCGCATCCATAATGTTGATGGAAAGAGAGTCCACTTGATCGATTTTTTCACGGATAATCTTATCGCGAACTTCGATCAAACCTTGAAGTCTTCCCTTTCTTAAAAGAACAGGATCGCCTGTGGAAGACCAATAAAGATCCAGTAGTCCGTCTTTAGAAGGGTTTCCAAGAATATCGATCTTGTTTGCTTTATTTCCTTGTACAAGGATCTGCTGACCGATGAATACCATCAGTTCATCTTCGTCAGAACGTCCGATCGTAACGTCTACGAGCGAGGAAAGTTCTTGGAGGAGCGCGTCTCTTTTATCATAGAGGTCGTTCGGTCTGTCGCCTAACGCTTCCGATTTACCGATTCTATCATTTAACGTACGAATGTTTTCCGCGATCGTATTCATGTGATAGGCTTTAGTTTCGATTTCCCGGTTCGCCTGATCTTTTAATTGCGCAAGCTTACGATAAACGTCTTCGGTTCGGCTGCCGAGTCCGTTTGCTCTTTCTAAAACCACGGAACGATGCGCGTTGTCTTCCGGATAATTTGCAAGATCTTCCCAAGAAGACCAAAACTTATCCATCAGAGTCCGAAGTGTAGTTCCATTCGGTTCATTAAAGACGGTTTCTAATTGATAAAGATATTCGTTGCGAGCGGCCCAGTAGTCTTTGTTTCCGGATGTTTCGATGATTCTATCGTCTACAAAGTTATCTCTGATTCTTTCGATCGAAGCGATTTCCACACCTTGACCGATTTGTCCCGGAAGATTGGAACGATTGAGAGAAGGATCGTACAAAGGATCCATTGCAGTCATCGTGACTCTCTGTCTCGCATACTGCTTGTTATCTGCATTGGAAATGTTATGACCAGTTGTCTGAAGCGCCTGTTGGTGAGCGGTTAAACCCCTCTTTCCGATTTCAAGACCTGAAAATGTGGATCCCATGGCATCCTCCTATTACGAAAATACTATCGATTACGCCGAAGCGTTCAGCATAAGAGCAGGTCTCTTAGCTTGTTTTCGTTCCGGATTTTTTCCGGAACCGTATGTGCTCAAACCCGATTCAGAAGCCTTTTCTTTTACAGCCTCAATCGTACGAGTAAGAATTTCTTGACGAGTGATGATTAATTTTTCGTTCGATTTGATTTTCTCTTTCAAACGATGAAGGATTGTTTTCAGAGAAGATCCGTATTCTTTTAAACGAAAATTGGACTCGCGATCCAGTTGGTTTAAAAAATCGGACAGGGTCGGAGCTCCGTTTTCCGGAAGAGCGAAATTTTTAGAACGATATACTTCTTCGATGGATTTCATTCGAACCCTTTCGATTTCAGATGCCATCACGAGAAGTTCATAAGTTTTTTTAGTAATTGTTTCGAGAGACTTTCCATCCGCTTGAACTACGGCGGCGGACTTTTGTGTTTCCAATTCCAGGACATTTGAGTAGAGATTGATCTCTTCCTGAAAAAGTTTCGTAAGTTGCTCCAACCATTCCTCTTGTTTCATCTGTTTTATCCGATCCCTGCTATGAAGAATCGGTAAATTCGGAAATTTGCTTAGGTAATTTTCAAAGAAAAAGAGGATTCTCTCGAACGCATTTAATAAGACATAATTAAAAAGCGCTCCAGGAAGAATCCGATTCAATACTTCCTGGATCGAGATTACTTTCTGATTTTTTCCGATCAAAGAGGTTATGCGAAATCGGATAAACCTTGGTTTTTTCCTTCCTACAGACTTTCCTTACTTTCCCGCGATATCATTTCCATTCTGGATTCTTTGAAAATTGAAAGAACAGATTGTATCGCCCATGACTGGGAGCGGCCGCAATTTGGAATTCTTTGTATCAAAGTCCGGATCGCTTCCGCAAACTTTGTGTCTTAAATATGCCGCACTTGGAAACGATAAAACAATCGATTCTCACAGACAAATTACAAAGAAGAAAGACCTCGAACCGTATCAAAGGGCGTGGTCTTATCCCAGATCGATAAGATCGATGTTAAACTGGTATCGGGCTGCAGTCTTATTTCCGCCGAAACTTCCGAAAAACAAAAAGATCTTAAATCCGGTTAAGATTTTTTGGGGAGAAAGAGATCCTTTTTTGAAAACGGAAATGGGAAGAAACTCACTTCGATTTTTGGAAAATGGAGAATACCAGGGGTCTACCGCGACTCACTGGCTCCATCACGATATTCCGGAGATTCTCAACCCGGCTATCTATGAATTTTTGCAAAGATAGAAATTCCGTAAAAAAAGAGTCTGATTTAGAAAGACGACCTTGTTATTGAATTGTAGATAACGCGCTTCCATAATTTATTTCCAAATAGCTCCCATTGTTCTTATATGGATTTTAAAACCTTAGCAGGATCCGATGCAAAAGTATCTTAGAATTTTTCATATTATTCTAATCTTCATTCTTCTCTTTAAAAACGAACTCCTCTTTTCTAAGGACAAATCTTTATCAAAAGAGAAAGAAACCAAAGTAGCGTCCACGATTTCCGCGAACCCTAAAAAAGAATCGGAATCGATTATAAAGACAAAGAAGGAAAACAAAAAGGAAACCCGCGGCTTCGAAATCGTAAATAAAAAGGAAGCGCTGTTTGTATTTTCGATTCAGGGTAGAAAATTTGCACAAGGTGAACTTCTACTCTTAAAACTTACTCCCGAAAAAACGATTCTTTCCAAATTGGATAGAATCAAAATTTTATGGGAAAAAAAGGAAATCCCTTACACAAAAAAAGAATCCGTATTTTATGCTTGGATCCCGATTTCACCTGAATTTGATAAGAAAAGTGGAATATTAGAAATTCAAGATAAGAATCTCTTTCGAAAGAATGACTTTAAAGAATACGAAATTCCGATCCAAAAAACGAATTTTTCCGAAACAAAGGTCTCGTCATTGACGATGGATAAAAAATACACCTCGGAAGTTTTACCTCAAGAAACACTCGATTTTATCGCAGACTGTTCTAAGTCAAAAGCAGAAGCCTTTCAGACAAAAACCGATCTCCAGATTGAATCGGATTTTGTTTTTCCCGTGCAAGAGGTTCACTTTACCAGTCCTTTCTACAAACGCAGGGTCTATAACAAAACAAAAGGCAAAGCCCACGGCGGCGTGGATTTCAAAGGCGGAATCGGTACACAAATATACGCGATCAACGATGGAACCGTAATCTTATCCAGGCCGATGTACTACGAAGGAAACTTTACAGTGATCGATCACGGCCTCGAAGTTTATTCTCTTTATATGCATCAGTCCGAATTGAATGTAAAAGTCGGCGATAAGGTGAAAAGAGGAGATCCAATCGGCAAAGTCGGCTCCACGGGAATGTCGACGGGACCACATTTGCATTTAGGAATGCGAGTCCGAGGAACCTTGGTCGATCCGCGTTCCGTTTTAGGGTTACGTTTTTTTGAAGGAAAAGAGAAACTTTAGAGAAAATTTTGATTCTTCGTTGAAAATAAAAAATCCAAAATTGATTTTATAATATTCAAGAATCGTTATTCTCTCTTTACACTTTGAAGAATCTTTTCTACCGATTCTTCGTGTTGTCTTCCTTTTACAAGACTTTCCGAAATATGAAAGAGGAGAGAATCGGGAAGTTTATCTCCTGAAGAAATAAAAAATCCGGTCTTTGCATATCTGGGCCTTAAATTATCATAATAAGTCCAGAAAACCCCATCCATTCTTTTCTCAAAGTTCTCTTCGCCTAACTCGTGTACTTCGACCATATCTCCTTGATTGATGGCAAGATCTAAAAACTTCAGAAACTCCGGCTTGATCTTATCTATTTCCAAAAACGGCTCCGGAAAATAAAAAATTCGAATGGAAGGATAACGGTTCGGGTCCGTTTCACTCGAAGAAATGATACCCGCAATTTGACCAGTGCCTGTTTGATCTTTTAGAGTTAGGTTTTTCGGGTTGTGAAAGTAAAAATCTTCCGGTAAAACAATTTGAACCTGGATGTCCGCATTCTTAACGGTTCTCGATTCTGAATCGTAGTTCCAGTTTGTAAGTTCTTTCTCTTCCCAGTTCGGTTTAAAAAGAATATAAGAAGTCAGGATCTCGACCTTTTGAAGGGCTTTAAAACTTAACAAACCACCTGTCAAAACCATCAAGCCTAAGAGAAAAATTCTATAGAAAACGGTGCTTTCTAAAAAACGAAAACTCAGGCCGACGCAGGAATATATCGCGATAAAAAAGATTCCAGATCGATTGGAATAAAAATCGGTTAATGATAATAAAAGAACACAAGCTACAAAGGCGGAAACTTCCACGATAGGATTCAAAACGATTCGAGTCGTATCAATCGTCTTTGCAGAATCCGGTCCGATTTGATATTGTTTGATCGATTCTTCCTTTAAGAGTTTCCCGAAGGCAAACGAGATCAAAAAGAAAAATCCGGTGGCAACCGCATAGGCGCCCAAAACCAAAATTAAGATAAAGAAAAGAGGAAGATGACTTTCGTGTAAGATAAGAAACGAAATTCCTACGATCGAATAAATGAGGAAGAGCTTTCTTAGAAAGGAAAGTTCTTGCAGTTTCAAACGGAAGGTTTGGAGTTTCTTCCAGCCAGGAATTTTTTGGAGTAATTTCATGAGTCAGATTACCGGATTTTTTTCAGATCTGAAAACGAGTTTTGACAGCCTATCTCAGTCAATCCAATCATTTCTAGAAACCGTTGGAGTAATTACTTCGTTTTTGAAGATCCTTTTCTCTATCGTTCCTTTAGATCTCTTCTTAGTTTTGATTTTTTCCCTGATCTTGGTATTTTTATTCAATACTATTTCCCCGAGTACGAGCCGTTTCAACTATACTTTAGGAGTTGCAATCGTATCCGTTCTTCGTTCCTTTTTTCATCATTCCATTTCGCAGACTTGGAATCTTGGTCCCGTACTTTTAACTGCATTCTATCTATTGATGCCCGCTTACTTTTTCTTTTTACTTCGGATCGGATTTGTATTTTTGAAAAAATTCTATCAAAGAAAGAAATCTATCCATCCTAATGATCTGGAAAGTGCGCTTGCGAATGTGCAAAAATCATTTCAGAATCTTATGGCAAACGGTTATGCGAAATTGTATGTTTCGGATTCTAAGACGATCTCTGATCCGAATTCTTTAAAGGAACATATAGAGGAGATGGAACGAACGGTTCAAGGGTTGAAAAATATTCTAAACTCAAAAAAAGAATAAATTATTCTACGGGTTTGAATAGATCCTTTACCGCGTCTTTTGCTTTGGACTGGTTGAAGTCTTCGCGGTCGATGAGAATCAAATCCAAACCTTCCTTTTCTATTCGGTTTAATATTTTTGCAATATCGGTCGCAGATTTGGAATTTGTGGCTAAGTATCGAAATTGGGTTTTGCATTCCGGGCAAACTTTATCTTTCGTATAATTTAAGCCGAGGTGTTTGCAATTTCCGCAGGTTCCATACAAGTCGTCGATCAACATCAGTTGCGATGAAACGCCCGAAACGCTTAATTTTTCCCAGACCCGTATGTATTTTTTATCGTCAGCTTGCATTTTTCTTTTGGATAATCGAATTTCTACTTTGAGTCAAGACAAAACTTCACAGCCTTTTCAATAATGTCGCAAGCCTCGTTCATCTCTTCCGATTGAATGACTAAAGGAGGCGCAAAACGAACCGTGTGATCATGGGTCGTTTTTGCGAGTAGGCCAAGCTCCATTGTTTTTTTACAAACTTCTTTAGCTATGGATTTCCCGTTCTTTTCTCGAAACTCAATCGCGTTTAGTAAACCTTTTCCACGAATTTCTTGCAAATCATCATATTTAGATTTTAGAATATTCATTCTGCTTCGAAAGATTTCTCCCATCTTGAAAGAATTCTCGACCATCCTCTCTTCTATCAGAACTTCAACGGCGCGTTTTGCAACCGCGCAAGCAAGCGGATTGCCCCCGTAAGTTGATCCGTGTTCGCCCGGTTTTAATGTAAGCATAACCTCGTCATTGGAAAGAACGGCTGAGACCGGTAATATTCCGCCCGAAAGCGCTTTACCGAGAACGAGTATATCCGGTTTCACAGATTCGTAATCGCCCGCGAGAAGTTTACCCGTTCTTCCTAAGCCGGTTTGCACTTCATCGAAGATCAGAAGAACGCCGGCCTCTTGACAAAGTTTTTTACAAACCGAAAGATAACCGTCGCTCGGAACGATTACACCGGCTTCTCCTTGAATCGGCTCCACCATAAATCCTGCAATGTTCGGATCCTGAAGAGAATTTTTCAGAGCATCCACATCATCAAAGGGAATGATTTCAAAACCGGGAACATAAGGTCCAAATCCTCCTCTACTCAGAGGATCCGTGGACGCCGAAATGGCCCCGATACTTCTTCCCCAAAAATTCCCGGAAGCAAAAATAATCTTGGCTTGGTTCTCGGGGATTCCTTTTACTTGATATCCCCATTTTCTACAAAGTTTCACCGCTGTTTCCGCGGCCTCGACACCAGTGTTCATTGGAAGAAGCCGTTGATAACCTAAGAGTTTTGTAATATATTCTTCGTATTCTCCAAGTTTAGAATTGAAGAAGGCCCTTGAAGTCAGAGTGAGTTTTTGGGATTGTTCAATCAATGCTTGAACCAATTTCGGATGACAATGTCCTTGGTTTACAGCTGAATACGCGGATAGAAAATCGAAATATCGTTTTCCTTCCACGTCGAAAAGATAAATTCTTTCCCCTCGATCCAAGACAACAGGAAGAGGTTCGTAATTGGAAGCTCCAAATTTCTTTTCCAACTGAATGTAGTAAGACGAATTTTCAACGATCGACATACTTCCTATTGAAGAATCGGATTCGCTTCACACAAGGAAATTTTATTCTTTTACCTTGACTTTTCATTTTTGAGAATCATTGTTTCAAAAAGATTTCAATTATTAGGAAAACTCCATGAAGACTTCGACCGTTAAAACGTGTTTCATTCTTTTCATTACATTTATTACAATTGGAAATTGTCTTTATACGAATGTAAAAACACCCGGTTGGTTCTACTCACAGAGTTATTCGGACGTAAGAGGAATGGAACCCGTTGGAAAACTTTCGGGACAATCCTGCGGAGAGGGTTGGTTATGGCTCGTTTACACCGGTGACGAAAGCTATGAAGCCGCGGTACAAAACGCGATTCAAGACAAAGCCGATCTCCTTTTCGACGTTCAAACGGATTACTACGTAAAGTCCTTACTCTTCAATCTTTATTTTTATAAATGCACTCGTGTTTCCGGAATCGGCGTAAAGCTCCCTCATAGATTGATGAAAAAAGAATAACCATGCGCGCGTTTTACTTTTTATTACTACTTTTTATCGGTTTCGTTTTCATAACCGATTGCGCTTTGCCGATCGGGAACCGGCGAACATTGATTAAACGAAATCCGATGCCTTATCCTACGGATTCGATTCTTGCGCCTGAAAATCGTGTTTCTATTGCCGGAACGTATTTTAGAGATCCTTCGGTTCACTACGGAAACGCATCCACGAGATTGAAGTTAGTCGGTTTCGACGGCTTCATCCATTCCACATCGTCTCTTCCTCATAAGGATATGTTTCACGGCTCGCTTGACGATTGGGATTGGTCTAAACATAGAATCATTCGATTTGAAGGACAAAGCCAAGGATGTCAAAGGGGAGTAACGTTGATCTTACCTTTGCGTCAAGGCGAACAACAATCCTTAGTTCCGGTTTCTTTCGTTTTCGGAAAAACGAGTTTTTATGACGAGCTCAAACAGGAAATGGAAAAGAATAAGATAAAGGCGCTCTTTGATTCTAAACTGGATATCGAACAAACTTCTTTTTTATTTTGGCTCGTTCAGAAAAGATGCATTCGATTTAAAAGTTATGCTATTCAAGAATTTTGAATTCGATTCTCTGAGAATTCTATGACAGGAAAACAAAGGACAATTCTGATTCTTTCTTCTATCTCCGGATTTTTAGGCGTGGCAATTGGAGCCTTTGGAGCCCATGCATTAAAGCCGTTTTTAAGTCCGGAAATGCTCGTAATCTACGAAACAGGCAATCGATATCATCTGATTCACAGCATTCCGCCTTTGATCTTGGCTTTGACGGGATACGTTC
The DNA here is from genome assembly GCF_001729245.1 of Leptospira tipperaryensis. NCBI lineage: Bacteria > Pseudomonadati > Spirochaetota > Leptospiria > Leptospirales > Leptospiraceae > Leptospira > Leptospira tipperaryensis. Next base: position 4,074,082 of record NZ_CP015217.1, read on the forward strand.
AGACAAACAAAGCCGCTTGGATTTCAGCAATCTTGTATCTCTGCGGGATTTTAATCTTCTCGGGATCGCTTTACATTCTTGCGATTACCGGAATTAAAATCTTAGGAGCAATTACTCCACTCGGAGGAATTTGTTTTTTACTCGCTTGGGCATTTCTCGCCTGGTCCGCAATCGGCAAGAAGAACGCCTAACGTTCTGTCCCGTAGTAGAACTTTCCTCTTTTTTCAATGAGCTTGCGGGTAATCAAACCTTCGGCGATGATAAGCAAACCCTGAACGGCGGCTTGCTTTTTCGCCGCTTCCGTATCTTGCTGTTCCGCCATAAGCTGATGAACGTATTCTCTCCTCTTCCCTTCCAAAACTCCCAACATAGAACCGCAGACATTTTTATCTCCGACTAAAAAAGCGAGCGCGAGCGTCTGGGGAGGAGTTTCATTGCAAAGATAGTAGAGCGCCAAATTATCAAAATAAGACAACTCTTCAAAAGATTTAACTATAAGCTCTTCTTTATCATCCATGATCGATCGATTCCAATTCGGTAAGTTTATTTTCGAGATAGGTCACTAAGTGAGAAGAATCAGGATCCATGCCCGTTGCAGAACGAATCAGATCTTCGGCCGAGTGAAACTTTCCTTTCCAATGAACATTCTTTCTTAGCCAGCCGAGAAGAGAAGAAAAGTCTTTGTTCTTTGTAACCTGTTCGGAAAAATTCGGAGTTTCTTTTGAAAACGCTTGAAAGAGTTGAGCTGAGTAAATATTTCCCAGAGTGTATGTCGGGAAGTATCCAAACGCACCTCCGCTCCAGTGAACGTCTTGTAACACGCCTTCTCGATCGGAAGGAACTTCGATTCCGAAAAGATCCTTCATTTTAGAATTCCAGAGTTCGGGAAGTTCAGAGACTTGGACCTTCCCATTGATCAAAGCCCTTTCGATCTCAAAGCGAAGAATGATATGAAGATTATAGGTTATTTGATCCGCTTCTACTCGAATAAGAGAAGGAGAAGACTGATTGATATAAGAAAAAAGTTCCGAAAAACTTAGCTCCGATTCTTTCAAATCCAACGAGTTCATAAGAATCGGATAATACATTTCCCAAAATTCTCGAGAACGACCCACTTGATTTTCCCAGAGCCTACTCTGAGATTCGTGAATCCCGAGGGAAACCGAATCATGAAGAGGAGAAGGTCCGCCTATGATTTCGGAAATACCCGCCTCATAAAAAGAATGTCCTGTTTCATGCAAAATACTGAATATAGAGGACAGAGGATCTTTTAGATCGTATCGAGTTGTGATTCTTTTGTCCTTACTTCCGAGAGATGTCGAAAAAGGATGTTCGCTCGCATCCAGTCGAGACATCTTCGATGAAAGACCGAGAAGCGAAGGAAGATTTTCTCCCAATCTTCTTTGAAGAGAAATAGGAATTTCCCTTGGAAAGGGATTGTTAATTTTTTTTCCGCGAGCAACCAACGGTTTTAAAGAATTCTTTAAATTGAAAAATAGGTTTTCTAAGTTAGAAGCTCTTTCTCCCGGTTCGTAACCTTCCAGTAATGCGTCATAGGCTTCCGTCTGATAACCGTAACATTCAGTTTGTTTTTTAGAAAGTTCCACGATCTGATTTAGAATCGGTGCAAAATCGGAAAATTTATTTTCCTTTCTCGCTTTCGCCCAGACCGCGTGCGCTTTGCTGGTAATTACCGAAAATTCTTCAACGAGTTCTTGAGAGAGACAACGAGAACGATTGAGATCTTTGAAAAGAATCTTGAGTTCGACTCTTCTTTCTTCCTGACCGGGAAGACTTTTCTTTTCATTTTCTTCCCTCGCTTTTTCCGCAAGAGCGTAAAACTTATCACCTGCATATTTTGAATGAACCAATCCTGAAAGAAGTCCGATCTGATCTCCTCTTTCGGTCCGCCCTTCTTCGGGCAAAGTGATCTCAGAATCCCAATGAAGGACGCTGAGAATATTTCTTAAGGTCCAAATTTCACGATAAGCGGCTCTGTATTCCGCAAAGGATTTTAATTCTCCACGAATAGAATCCGTGAAAAGCTGCTCGTATTCTTTCATCTCAGTGGATAATAAAAAATCTTCTTTTAGATTGACAAGCACCCTAACCGCAAAAAAATGATTTTTGCACGATTTGCGGGCATGGTGTAATGGCTAGCACTGTAGCCTTCCAAGCTTCCAGTGAGGGTTCGAGTCCCTCTGCCCGCATAATCCTCTCTTCCTCAAAATACTACTCCAATCTATTCTATCATTCACTCGAACGCGAGTTTGGTAAAGCGTTCATAGCGACCCATAGTGAGCGTAAATGAACGCGACCGAGGAACCGGATGTTCCGAGGCCCAACGAGACGCCTCGGAGCAAAGTCGAGCACGATGCGAGACTGCGTAGAGGGCGAGTCCCTCTGCCCCCATAATCTCTCTCTTTATTCCCAAATCCTTCCTTACTGCTAAATCACTCATGTGAAGTGAGCGCTTATAGTTTTCACTCGACAAATTTCCAAGTAGTCAATAAATTACTGCCATCATTTCGGAGGCTCTATGAAACTTCGTTTTCTACTTACTTACTTTCTTTTTTCCCTCCTAATTCCGTTTTCATTGCCCGCACAGAGCGAATCGGTCCGAGTAGAAGTTTCTTCTTGGCCGATCGATTTGACGTCCTTCGATTCCTTTCGAACAGAACAGTCTTCTTCTCCTCAAGGAACGCTAATCTCGCTCATAGCCGCTTTGGATCTATATTCTAAAAATAAGGAAGAGGGCACGAAGGCGTTGATTCTAATCGTAGATTCTTCTTTTCTTACTCAAGATTCGAACGGTTACAAAGGTTTTTCATTGAATAAGAATATTGCCGATCTAATCAAGAGACAACTAGAGCAACATCCGTATCTAATCGGATCTTATCTTCCCGGCTCGTCCGCAGCTAATAATTATAAGCCAAACGGAGCCCCTTATAGTTTTACTTTAACCGCAAATCGTTTTAGCGGAACTGAAGAATCCGGACAAAGAAAACTTTTCATTCCTTCTTCCGGAGCGGATACGGCAAGGCCCGTCACTCTTAAAAGAAACGCAAAGGGCGCGTGGAAAGCACATGAATTTTCGAGTCTGCTCGTAGGAATCAAAAAGCCGGTAACAAAAAATGCGGCCGACGATCTGTAGCTGATTTCGTTCTTCTTTAAAAATTCAATTTGTCCGCGTGAACTATCCTGACAGAGTCAAGATTCTTTTGATCCCGATTCAATTGTTCCGACAAAGTGTTCCGTTGAAATTTGAATTGAATTCGGACTTAAAGTCCATTTGAAATACGATTTCGGCAAAAACCGTACTTGCATCGGAAAAGAAAATTCGGTGTTTTTAGGGGAGATGTAGTTTTAGATTTCTTTAAGAAGAACAAGAAATCGGCCCACTAGGAACCGATTCAGGTGTTTAGAAGAAGTTCTATTTTTGGATAGAATTCTCTGATCGAATGTTTTGAATCTCATTTAAGAAAATTATATTTGTAGTGTCGTTTTCTAAAATGCTATCGGCGAGGGTCTCCAACAACCTTCCTATCTTTTTGCTCTGGGAAAGGTCCGGCTTACGGGAGATTCTGTCCGGTTCTTTTGCCGGGTTATCTTCGTTCGCTCGGAAATGCAAAGGAATCCTCCAAAAGGGTGTAGGAGAAAGACTGGGTCCGGTTTTCGGACCCGTCAAGCTCAATCCTACTCTTCGATCTCAATTCCCGAGAGTTTTTCCAGAGTTTTGATTCTCTTCGCCCATTTTTGAAAATTCACGAGATTCCGAATATTCACCCGTACCTTCTGATACTCGGCGAAAGTAAGTCCATAATCCCAACCGACAAAGATATCCTTTTTCTTTGGAGAATTTCTAAGAGAAGAGCCGCCCCCGAGAATCGTTCCTTTCGGAACATGAAGGTGATCCGAAACCGCACAAGCTCCTCCGATGATTACGTCATCTTCTACAATCGTACTTCCGGCAACTCCGCTCTGACCGGCGATGATAATGTTTTTACCGAGGATACAATTGTGCGCAACGTGAACCATATTATCAAACTTGCATCCGTCTCCGATGACTGTATCTTCCAGTCCTCCTCGGTCGATCGTACAAAGGGATCCGATTTCAACATCATCACCGATTCTTACCGTTCCCACGTGAGGAATTTTATGATGTTTACCGTTAACAGTTACGAATTTATATCCGTCGCCGCCGATCGAACAATTTCCGGAACAGATAAAACGTTTTCCGATAATCACACCATGTTGAATGGAACTATTCGGTCCTATCTGAGAATTTTCACCGATCGTAACGTTTCTCGAAATCTTAACTCCGTCCTCTAAATACGTATTCGCCCCGATGACCGAGTTCTCGCCGACAACTACAAACTCACCCACGGTAACTCCTTCTCCCAACTTTGCGGTCGGATGAATCAAGGCCGATGGAGAAATTTTTCCGGAAGGGACATAAGGCGGGTAGATACAATCTAAAAGCTCAACTAAGCTAAGTTCCGGGTTTGAAACGATTAGACAAGGAAGGCCGATATCCTTGGAAAATTCCTCGGTGGTCAAAATGACGCTCGAGAGAGAATTTTTTACTTCGGATAACATCTTCTTATTAGAAAGAAAGCTGATTGAATTCTGAACACCAGGAGTAAGAGGAGAAACCTTTTCGATCAAAATCTCTTCCGGTTTTTCAGAATTAGCAATCTTAGATCCGCTTATTTTCTTTGCGAGATCAGAGAGTGTAAATTGGGGCATGATTCCCTCGTTTTATTTTGGTTGATACACGGAGAATCCAAAGATCAGAATCGTCACTCAAAAAAAATGTGGGTTAAGAAATCCCATGCTTCATTCTATAAGATTTATTTAGCACATTGGAAATCGCGTCAAATATCCCGTTTGACGAAATGCTCTCCCCTAAAACCATGTAGGAAAATTTGAAAATTCTTCATTTTTAGGAATTGTAACCGCTCATGAAACCGATTAGAGAACCTCAGATCAATCTATTCAAAAAATCGAACCCTTACAAAGCTAAGGTTATCAGCAATACTCTACTAACTCCGGAAGCTGGCGCTGGAAAAAGACCGAAAAAGGAAGGCGAGTCTTTGGTTCATAGAATCACTCTCGCAATCGATCATTCTGCTTATCCGTATGTGATCGGACAAAGCGGAGGAGTCATTCCTCCCGGCGAAGACCCAGAAAAGAAAGCCAAAGGTTTAGCGGATGCCTCTTACACCGTAAGATTGTATTCTATCGCTTCTCCTAGTTATTCATTCGGCATGAAAGAAGACACGATTGAATTTATCATAAAGAGAGATAACGTCTACGATGAAAACGGAAACATTCAACACAAAGGTGTTTGTTCCAATTACATCTGCGATCTAAAACCGGGCGAAGAAGTTACTATGACTGGGCCTTCCGGTAAAAAGTTTCTTTTACCGACGACCGATTTTAGCGGAGACATTATGTTTCTTGCAACTGGAACCGGAATCGCTCCTTTTATCGGGATGAGCGAAGAATTGTTAGAACACAAACTCGTTAACTTCTCCGGAAACATCACTCTCGTTTATGGCGCTCCTTACTCCGATGAATTGGTAATGATGGATTATCTTAGAGGTTTAGAAACTAAGTTTAAGAATTTTAAACTTGTCACCGCAATCTCAAGAGAAGAGAAAAATCCTTTCGACGGTGGAAGAATGTATATTTCTCACAGAGTTCGCGAACAAGCCGACGCGGTGAAAAAAATTCTTAGCGGCGGCGGACGTTTTTATATCTGCGGCGGGCCGAAAGGAATGGAGAAAGGCGTAATCGAAGAAATTCAGAAAATCGCCGGAGACGCAGGAACTTACGAAGACTTTAAACATCACCTTGAAGGCGCGCATCAATTATTCGTCGAAACTTATTGATTTGATTCTAACCTTCTCAAAGATAAAGGTCGAAAGAAGCGCGTGTTTCTTTCGACCTTTTTTATTTTAGAATTCAATCTCATATCATTAAAAACGAATGGATCGATTCTCCATCCTTGACTTATATTGGTCTAAATTTCACCGGGAGAATTAGAAATGGGTGTAATCCGTGACGTAGACAAAGGACGAGGAGAAGTCATCCGCGTAGAAGTATCCGAATATAAAGGAACGAAGTATCTCAATCTCCGCGTCTGGTACACGGACAAAGACGGCGAGAAAAAACCTACTCAAAAAGGAATCGCAATTCCTCCCGAACTATACGATGAAATTCGGGAAGCCGTGATCGAAGCCGAAAGCGAAGTCAAAGGCGACTGAGTTTTAGAGCGATGTGATTCAGAGACTTCTCTCTTGAATGACATCGCTAATGATCAACCTCGCGGCTTCTTCCGTGTCCGCTACGCGGATATGACTCTCCAATCGAGTAATAGAAAAAACTTTTTTCACCGAATCCCGCAGATCCGAAACGATCAATTCTCCGCCTCTTCTTTTTAGCCAACCTGACACTTGAATCAGCGTTCCAATTGCCGAAGAATCGATATACGAAGAAGCTTTTAGGTTGATGATAACAAAGCGATAACCTTCCAACATCTTCTCTTGAACATTCGATTTTAATTCCGGGCATTTGTACAAATCGATATCTCCGACCGACTTGTACACAAAAACATGATCGTGATATTCCACTTCTTCCGAAATCGGATCGATCGTGCGATACTGGATATCATACGCGCCAGCCATAAGATGTTTTCCGGCCGTTTTAGAATTTTCTTTGATCTTGGCTTCCAATGCTTCCAAACGGGATTTCAAAGAACCCATTACGTCCGGCGCAAGATCCAGTTGATTGTCTACATCTTTGATCAATGAAGTTAAAACTTTCGACGCATCTTCTAAGGAGCCTTCTTTGATTAGAGAGCTCGCTTTTTTGAGAGTCTTACCCGATTTTGCTACGATCGATTCTACGATTACATCGGCGTCTTCTTTTATCGAATCCGATTTCCAATCGGGATTTAGCTGAAAAGCTACGGTTTCCAACTTCATCTTTTCCGATAAATTATAGAACGTACTCGTGATAGAAATTCCCGATTCTTTCTCAGTGTTGTGTATTAAATTTTCAGGATGTGTTTTAACTTTTAAGACAACGTTGCGAATATCATCCGCACGCATATCACCGCACTGAAGAACGATCGTTTTGATTCTGCTCGCCTGATCCGGATCCAACTCGGTATAATACGGAATGTCGCTTAACAATTCTAGAAATTCAACGTCTTTGCCAAATTGAATTCTTGTCTCTATCGATTGCGCGTATAAGGATCCGATATCTCCGAATTCTCGAAAGAAAATATCTCCGGTTGCTTCCGGATTCTCAATGTAATAAAAATTTCCACCGCCCGCATCTGCGATGTCCTTTAGAAGAATTTCGTTAAAGTCATCTCCGAATCCAATAACTGTCGTCGAAATTCCTTTCTTGTAATGATCTCCCGCGATCTGAATCAAATCCAATGGGTCCGTGATTCCTTGTGTAGGATTTCCATCCGTGAGAAGAATTGCCCTTTTGTAAACGGTCGAATCCGAAAATAATTCTAAACCTCTTAGAGTATGCAACCAACCGCCCGAAAGATTCGTAGAAGTTCCCGGTTGAATCGTATGAATTCGATTGATGATCGTAGATTTCTCCACGAGTTGAACAATAGGTTGTATCACGTGAATGTCTTCAGCATAGGCGATCACCGAGAGAAAATCTCTCCGAGTCAGCCAGTTTACGAGCGAGCAAGCGGATTGAACAACTGCTTCTAACTTTTCCCCTTTCATCGACCAACTCCTATCGATCGCCAAACCTAATACGATCGGTCTTCGGTCCGGATTTGCGGCGCCCGTTGGAGAATTCAGTCGGATCAAAACGGAATTGTTTCTGTTTTCCGAGACTGCGTTATGTAAAAACTTCGCGGAGAGAATCATTCGGTTGAAAAAACCATTTACCGAAGGTCTTATCAAGAAGAATTTGTAGAGTAACTCGATGGATACTTTCCTAAATCATAAGATTCTTCCCGATTTCCTGAATCGGATGGAAAGTCTCATTTTACTCGGAGGAGAGGAAATTCCGAGCTTTACGAGAATCTACAAACACGAAGAACTGATCGCCGAATCTTCAAACGAAGTTGAGAAGAATTCGGATTCATCCTTTCACAGTGAGATACTTTGTCTACGAGATGCGAAAGAAAAAATCGGAACTCGTTACTTACCAGAATGCCTACTCATCACTTCTTTAGAACCCTGTTTGATGTGCGCAGGTACGATTCTTCTTTCAAGAATCCCCAAGGTTATATATCTTCTACCGGCAAAACAAGGAGAAGGAATTTCTTCGCTGAGCATCGAAACGATCTACTCTCGAAATTTTTTCCCGGAGTTGATTTGTATTCCTGCGGAAATGTCGAAGGAAGCCTTCAAATCGTTTTTCAAGGCCAGAAGAAAGAAATTCAATTGACGTACAGCCTCTAGACAGAATTCCTGAATGCTATAGGAGAAGTGTCAGAGTGGTCTATTGTGCATGCTTGGAAAGCATGTGTGCCAAAAGCACCCCGGGTTCGAATCCCGGCTTCTCCGACTCCATTTTATGGCAGGAACTCACGAAGTCCTTTCTCGGAAATATCGCCCGCAAAGATTCCGGGACGTTATCCATCAAGATCTTGCTATAGGCGCTCTTCAAAACGCTCTTAAATCCGGAAAAATCGGTCACGCATATATCTTCTTCGGCCCCCGTGGTGTTGGTAAAACAACCATCGCACGAATTCTCGCCAAACGCCTCAACTGTCAAAATCCGATCGAAAACGAACCGTGTAATGAGTGTAGCTCTTGTACCGAAGTCACTCGCGGTATTTCGAGCGACGTTCTTGAAATCGATGCGGCGAGTAATCGTGGTATTGAAAACATTCGTGAACTCAGAGACAACGTAAAGTTCGCGCCTATGGGCGGGAAATATAAGGTTTATATAATAGACGAGGTCCACATGTTAACGGACCAGTCCTTTAACGCACTTCTCAAAACTTTAGAGGAACCGCCTTCTCATATCGTATTCGTTCTTGCTACGACCGAATTTCATAAAATTCCGGAAACGATTCTTTCTCGATGCCAAGACTTCATTTTTAAAAAGGTTCCCCTTTCTGTTTTGCAAGACTATTCCGAAAAACTTTGCAAGATAGAAAACGTTCAGTATGATCAGGAAGGTCTTTTCTGGATCGCAAAGAAAGGGGACGGTTCCGTAAGAGATATGCTCTCTTTTATGGAACAGGCAATTGTGTTTACGGATTCTAAATTGATCGGCGCTGCGATTCGAAAGATGATCGGTTATCATGGGATAGAATTTTTGACTTCGTTTATCAAAAGTTTAATCGATCCCGACAATCATACCCGCGCTTTGGAAATTTTAGAAACCCTTTATCAAGAAGGGCAGGACATCTACAAGTTTCTTTGGGATTCTATAGAATTCACTCATACTCTAAATTTGATTCGCGACTCTCTTGCAGATCCAGAGTCGGTCAATTTCCCAAAAGAAGATTTGATTAAGATGAAATCCGATTTCGAATCAGTCGATACATCGAAGTTGAATTTTCTTTCGGGAAAACTTTTCGAACTCTATGAAAGAATCAAAAACATTCGTCTTCGAAATTCATTCGAAATAAAAGTTTTTACTGAAATTCAGATCAAAAAACTCGTTGAGGAATTGACCTACCCAAGTTTGGCGGGTCTCGTTGATAGAATCAATCACCTGATTTTGATGGTTCAAAATTCTAAAAATAATGCGCCGGAACCTCAACAGCCGACCTTGGTTGCCAAAAATGTTACGGAAAGCGATTCTTCAAAAAAAAAAGATGAGTCCATTTCCCGGTCCTTAGAATCACAGATCGAGTCTAACTTTAGAGACGCCGAGGACGCTTTGGCCAATCCTGAACCGCCGAAAACCACCGGAAATCCGGGTGTGATTCCTCAGAAGTTTGATACTAGTACCGAAATCAAAAAGAAATTTCTGGGAACGGAAGTGGATCGTAGTAAATTTCCGAAATTGGATTCTTAATCGATATGTTTGATAAAATGAAAAACTTTTCCGAGATTCTTTCCAACATGGGCGCCTTCCGCGAGAAAATGGAAGAAGTCAAAAAACGTATCTCCGCTCTTCGAGTAACCGGAGATGCAGGAGCGGGAATGGTAACTGTCACCGCGACTGGAGAAGGACTGATTACAAACGTCTTTATCAATAAACAACTGTTCGACGCCGATGACAATAAGATGCTCGAAGATCTCGTCTTGGCTGCGACAAACGACGCTCTTAAAAAAGCGAAGGAAGCGACCGCTTACGAATTTCAGTCCGCCTCCGGCGGTTTAGATTTTTCTGAAATTTCTAAAATGTTCGGTGGAAATATTGGCTAATCATCTTTTAGACGAGATGGTGGAAGCTCTATCTTCTCTTCCCGGTATTGGAAGAAAGAGCGCTTTCCGAATCAGCTTTCATCTATTGAGACTTGAGCAGGGTCTTTTTAATCAATTCATTCATCAGCTTACGGATACAAAGAGTAGAATTCAATTTTGTAAACGTTGCGGTTCTTATTCCGAAACTCCAATCTGTGATATCTGCACTTCGGAAAAAAGAGATTCTCATACGTTCTGTGTGGTGGAACAACCCGAAGATATTTTCTTTATCGAAAACACAAGAGAGTTTCAAGGTAAGTATCACGTTCTAAACGGAGTCATTTCACCGTTGGAGGGAATCGGCCCTCGCGATCTTAGAATCAAAGAGCTCTTGGAAAGAATCGAACCGGAAGAAGTCAAAGAAGTATTGATAGCCACCAATCCGACTTTAGAAGGCGATGCGACCGCCGATTATTTGGCAAGTCAGCTCAAGCCGCTTTCGGTTAACGTAACTCGAATCGCCTACGGAATCACGGTCGGAGGTTCGATCGAACTTTCAGATCAATATACTTTAGGCAGAGCCATTCGGTCCCGATTACAACTTTAGAACCTGTGTTCCGCGGTTACAAAAAATTCTCTGAGAATTTTTCCCTGAGTCGTATCCAAATAAGCTTTCAAACCATCTCCGGCGACAAAGTAACCGGATCTCATTAAAATCTGCATATCGCGAAACGCGTTCCATCTTAGATTGATATTGAATTCTTGTCCAAAATACGCACTCGTCTTATAACCGTTATCGAAATTGAAGTAACGATTGTTTTCTATATAAGGCGACTTGGTTCCGTAGAGTCGATAATAACCCAAGGTCAAAAGCAAAGGGCCGTAAACTACGATGTCTCCGTTAATCCCATATTCATAAAGACCGCTGGAATCTTTTCCTGAAAAGAGAGCATAACCCCCGGTAAAGTCGTTCGCAATGTTCGAGATTGAATACCCCGGTAAAAGAGTTTTATAACCACCGCCTTTTAGATTCGCCTTGGTCCCGTCCTTATCATAACCCGGCCTTCCGGTCGTTCCAACACCGACCAAATTAAAAGTCAAATTCTCACTGTATCGATAAGAGAATTGAAGATCGATCATCCCCCCGGATATATTATGTTTACTGTATTTATTGTATAAGATATTTCCGGCCGCGTCACGGTACGGATCCAGTGCATGTACCTTACCGTGATTGTAGATCCCGTGAACGACAAAACCAAAATTGGATAAATTGATTTCTGTCATCAATCCGTGCCAAAAAAGTTGACCGACTTCGCTATCGAGAGCGATTATATTTCCTTTCGCATTGGAAGTCTTTTCGATCGAATTGATCGTATCATCTAAAAAATAAGAATAGAGTTCATTCTTTACGTTGTTGAAAAGACTCGTTTTGATTTCGTAAAAATAAATATTTGTTCCTAAATAATTTTTATCCGCGTATGTATTTTTATCAAGATCCAGTTGTGCGTTCTGCCTCGCGACAAACCAACCTGCTTCGATAGTAGTATTCCACAAACGAAAGTCTTTGTTCAAAGTAACGCCGGTTCCCGGTGTGAACACGACTCTTCCTCTCGCCGAAGAAAATAATTGTTGTCCCACTCTCAAGCTGAACGCGTCTTCCGGGAGTTTGAAATTGAGATAAAGAAACGTTGTCTGAATATTTACCGGAGCTGAAAAACCTACTTCTCCGCCTTGTCCCGGTCCGACATTGGAATTTTGACCAAAACCTTTTCCGCCAAAGGTAATATCTCCGACTTGAACACCCCAAAGCGCTTCGAAGTATTTCGAAGTGTTGAAGTTCATGTTTACCGTCATTCTCGTATCGAAGTAAGAGATGTCTTCTTTCTGAGGAGAAAGAGTTGTCGGATTTCCTTTCAATCGCTCTGCGATTTCGTTATCGGCGGCTTTCTGTTGTGTCGCTTGATCCTCTGCTTTGAGAGCGGCTTTGTCATAAGGAGTCGCCGCGGTTTGCCGCGTTGTATAGATATCCCTTCCAAGATTGAATCCACGAACCCTGTAATTTCCTTGAAAATCCAGTTTCGTTTTTTCTTCGATCTCTTGGGAGAAAATAGAGATCGGAATGAGAATAGACGTAAGGCAATAGAAGCAAGCCGCCCTTTTCAAAAGGTCAATAGACACAGATCATTTTACCCAGTTATTCTGATTAAAATATCGGCTTCTCAACTCTTCTAAAACACCGGTCCTCTTTAATTCCTTAATAAAGAAGTTCAAATTATCCACAAAAATCAGATCATTCTGCGGAAGCGCGGCGCTGATATATTCTTCCTGAACCGTTCCCAAAAGGGGAAGATAATTCGCCTTTAAGGAAGGATTTTTTTGGAGCAGGGTAAGAATAAAAAAACTATCCGCGACAAAACAAGTAACGTTGTTGCTCAGGAGATTATCGATCGCGATCGAATCGGAAAGATAACTGTAGATCGGAAGTTTTGCGTATTTTTTTTGAAGATAGATATGATTCGTAGTATTTGATCTTACAGAAAAACTGATCAGTCCGCTCAGTGTGGAAAGATCTCCAAGGCTCATAAATCTTCGAGAGGTTACTATGTTACCTTCCGGCTCGGGAGGAAGAATTTTTTTACTTACCAATCCCGCCGGCGTAGTAACGAGATACGGATCCGAAAAAGTCACTTGTTTCCCACGATTCAAATCCGTCGACATTCCGGCTAACGCGAGATCGATCTTTCCGGAACGAATATCTTCTGAAAATTGTCGAAACGTTTTGAGTGGAACAAGTTTTAAAGAAACGCCTAAATAATCCGCGTAGAGTTTTGCAAGTTCCGCATCCACGCCGGGATAACCGTCTTTTGGGTTTTCAATGTAAAACGGCTCATATTGTTTGTTCACTCCGACTACGAGTTCTTTCTTAGAAAGAATTTTCTCAAGTCGAGAACCGGTATATTCAGATTGAGAAAATAAACCGAAGGGAAAAATCCATAGGAAAACAAAACATAGAATTCGTTTCTCAATCATGAAACATATCATGAATCGAACCCTGTTTTTTTCCAGAGCATTTTCATGAAAAATTCAAATTCTAAGGGTTGAGAATTTGAAATTCAGTTCTTCGATTTTTAAAATCGGTCTCAGGGTTTTTCTGTGGAACGACCGGTTCTGAACTTCCTTTCCCGTCGGTCACGATTCTTCCGGAATCGATTCCCTTTTTGACTAAATAATCTTTCACAGAATTTGCTCGGTTGCGGCTAAGAATCAAGTTATCCTGAGCGTCTCCATTGAGATCCGTGTGTCCCGTAATTTTGATTCTAACTTTTGAATTTTCATGTAAATACGAATTAAGATTTTCCAAAATCGAAAAAGAGTTTTCAAGAATTTCATACGAACCCAATGCAAAGTGAATGTTATCAAGAGAAATAGATTTTCCTTTTTCTAAGTCTTGAAATGGATTACTTTGATTCGAATAAATATCGTAGTCCCTCGCGGCTCTTCTACAAAAGTAGAAGGTGCCTGCTTCGTTTGTTTCTAAGTAGAAAGCTTCATCGCCGGCGGTATTGATCTCCGGCCCGAGATTGATAGGTTCTGAAAAATTTCCATCTGGCAAAAAAGTCGATTTGTAAAGATCGTATCCCCCAAAACCACCGGGCCGATTGGAAGAAAAATAAATCGTCTTACCGTCTTTACTCAACGTCGCTGCGATTTCCGAATAAGGGCTGTTAATCGGTTCAGGAAGACTCGAAGCTTTTTCCCAGATTTTATTTTTATAGAGAGAAACAAAAATATCCGCTTCTGCAACTTGTCCGAAAGGATAGCGAGTAAAGTAGAGTTTATTGTTAAAGAGAAATGGATTTTCTTCGATTTCTTCCGTGTTGACCGCGCCGGGAAGAGACACCGGCCTAACCCAAGAAGATCCGTTTCGTTTTGAAAAAAATAAATCTCTCGAAACTCCGATCTTACCGTTCGAGAGTTGGAATTCAATTGCGCCGTCCCGATTGGAAGAAAATAAAATTCCTTCTTCTTTATTCATGATAAACGGACTCTGATCGTCGTAGTTTGAATTTAGAACTGAGATCTCCTCTCCTTGAATCCAATTCTCCCCGTCGCGAGAAGATCTATACAAATCCGTATAATTTGAATTCTCTCTTTTGGAATAAAAATACAGAATACTTCCGTCGTCCGTAAGACTGATTCCAAACTCGTTTAGCTTTGTGTTGATCGCGCCTTTTAATTTTTCCGGTTTCTGTTTCGCAGATTTTTCGAGACGACTCGATTCTTGCGAAGAAAGAATGAAAGTAAACGAAAGGCAACTGAGAATTAAGATAAATAGGGACGGATTTTTTTTTCGAAAAGACGGCATCAGAAAACTCCAAGGATTCTACAATTGAAAATCCCTAAGTCTATTATCCGTTCTTTTATAAAAAACCTGAGCCTAAAAGTTTCTAAAAAACAAAAATTCTTAGATCAAAGATAACGTTTTAACACTTCCGGAATTCGAACTGTTCCGTCCTGATTTTGAAAGTTTTCTAAAATCGCAGCGTAAGTCCTTCCAAGCGCCAAACCGGAACCGTTAATCGTATGCACGAGCTGATTCTTTCCATCTTTCGACTTGTAACGAATTTTTCCACGACGCGCCTGAAAGTCTCTAAAGTTAGAAACGGAAGAAATTTCCATATAACGATTTAAACCGGGCATCCAGACTTCAATGTCATAAGTGATGGAAGAATTCGCAGAAATATCTCCGCTACAAAGAATGATAACACGATAAGGAAGTTCTAATTTTTTAAGAATATTCTCAGCATGCGATAACATCTGTTTGTGTTGTTCTTCAGAATCTTCCGGTTTGCAGAATTTAACGAGTTCCACCTTTTGAAACTGATGCACTCGAACGAGTCCTCGCGTATCCTTTCCATAAGAACCCGCTTCCCTTCGAAAACAAGAAGTGTGGGCGGTGACAGAAATCGGTAGTTGATCTTCTGGAATGATTTCATCTCGATAGAGATTGGTAAGAGGAACTTCGGCTGTTGGAATGAGATTGAGTTCGTCCTTTTCGATTCTATAGAATTCCTCTTTGAACTTAGGGTATTGCCCGGTCGCCATCATAGACTCGTCGTTTACCATCGCCGGAACCCAAACTTCAGTATAACCGTGCTCTTCCGTGTGAACGTTGAGCATAAAGTTCATAAGTGCTCTCTCTAACTTGGCGCCTTCCTTCCAATACGTGTAAGATCGCGCTCCGGAAAGTTTCACGCCCTTTTCAAAGTTGATCCAATTCAAGGCCTCGCCGATTTCAAAGTGCGGCTTCGGGGGAAAGGAGAATTTCGGAATCGTTCCCACTTCATATTGTACTACGTTATCGTGTTCAGACTTTCCAGCGGGAACTTTAGAATCTAGAATATTAGGAAGACTTAAATTGAGATCACTGAGCGCGGTTTCTTCAATCTCGAATTTGATTTCGATGTCTTTGATTTTATCACCGACGAGCTTTACCGCCGCGGAAATCTCCGAGATATCGCCGCCCGCTTGTTTTATCTTACCGACTTCTTTGCTAACTCTATTTCTTTCTTCTCTCAGAATATCAACTTCTCTTTGAAGTTCCCGCTTTCTACGGATAATCGAAGTAAGCTGATCGATAATTCCGATATCTTTGAAACCTCTGAGTTCTAAGATTTTTTTTAGGTCTTCCGTATTTTCAGTGATATAACGCAGATCAAGCATTGTGGTGGTACGCCTTACGATTCATAAATTTAATACTATTTTCAAAAAGTTTGTTTTCGACTTCGGCATTCGATTCTTGACGCAGTGAAAACATTTTATCCAGGATAAACTTCATATAAGAAGGTTCGTTTCTTTTTCCTCGAAACGGAGGAGGAGCCAAAAAAGGAGCATCGGTTTCGATCAACATCGATTCCAGAGGAAGTTTTTGAGCCGCCTCTTGGATCTCAGTCGCGTTCTTAAATGCTACGATGCCAGAAAAAGAAATATAATAACCGATATCGACTAACGCTTTCGCGGTCGGGTAATCGTACGTAAAACAGTGAATCACTCCAAACGCGCGATCTCGGAAATTCTTAAGAATGGAAATCGTATCTTCTTTCGCGTCTCTCGAATGAATGACAACCGGAAGTTTTGTCTTAGCGGAACATTCCAAGAACGCTTCTAAAATTTCTTCCTGTTGTTTTTTTGAATCGGCCGTGTGATAGTAATCAAGACCGATCTCTCCGATCGCGGAAAGTTTGGGATCATCCAAATTCTCATAAACTAACTTAAGAATCTCATCCTTATTCGGAAATTCATGAGTTTCGGTTGGATGACAACCGATCGAATAACGAATCTCTAACGAATCATTTGAATATTCGTTAGCTATGGAGCGGGCACGGATCGAACTCTCAAGGTCTATCCCGATTTGGACGATCTTCTTTACACCAGATTCCGACGCATTTTTCAGACTGTCTGCGATTTCGAGACCTTGTGATTGTATTATATCAAGATGGCAATGTGTATCGGCTATAGAAACCATAGAAATCCGGTTTTAGTGAGTCACTTTTTGTGAATTCGATTGACTGAAAAGAGATTTTTTAGGATCTCTTCAGACAGGTGAAAGCAGTTCGCTAAAAACCAAGTTTCGGGACATAAACCGTGGATATCAAAGCAACTTCCGCACTCATTTATTATAGACTCCGTTATAAGTACCAAGAGTACAAACTAAAACTCGACCTTAAACTTTCTGAACTCAATCGAAAGGGAAAGGAGAGACTTACTGTGATGGTGATTCCTCATTCGGAACAAAAAACCATCAACTTTCACATCTCTTATAGAGCGATTTCCATCTTTATCGGAACTATCTTTATTCTTCTTATCATAAGTTCTATCAACGTCTTGAGTCATAGCGGTTCCGTACATCAACTTACCGAGCTCAATCTTTCCAACAAAGACTTTATCAGACAATCTGCGAAGATGAAAGAAGAGATCAATTCACTTCACGAGTATGTTGAATACTATTACGGAAGATTAGCGAGACTTTACGTAAGACTCGGTGGAGATCCTGCAAAAGTTTCTAAAGGAATCGGCGGGGCGGAACAACTTTCCACACAACCTCCGTCTATCATCGAACCTAAATCTTCAAATTCTCAAAGCAACGATCTGCCGGAAGGCGCGGCTGTTTTCCGATTAAAAGAAGACGTTCATAATCTAAAGATCAGTAATGAACTTACACAGGATATCATTTCGATTCTTAAAAAGAGAAAGAATATTTTAAAACAAACTCCGTCGATCTGGCCGGTGAAAGGTTATGTTCTTTATCCTTATGGCCCTTACTTCAATCCCATCTCGGGAAGAAAAGAATACAATAGCGGCGTGGACGTCGGATCATTTGCCGGTTCTGAAGTTATGGCAACCGCGCCAGGGACCGTTTACGAAATCGGATATACGAGAAACACCGGTTATTTCGTAAAGGTGGCTCATAAGTACGGATGGAAGACGATCTATTCCAACATGGATCGTTTGAAAGTAAGACAAGGCCAACAAGTTTCAAAAACCGAAGTGATCGGCTTCGTCGGTAAAACAGAATCATCTCCCAATTACATGCTCCACTATGAAATCCACGTTGGAACAAGAGCGATCAACCCGTTTGCTTTCCTCAACCAAATTCAGGACTGAATGGCGACAACAGAAGAACACTTAATCGTAAATAGTATCATTGGCGAAGGCGCCGAGTTTAGCGGCGAATTTAAACTGACGGGCTTGTTAAGAATCGATGGAATTTTCAGAGGTTCGATAAAAACCGAAGGAAAAGTCCTAATCGGTAAATCCGGAATCGTCGATACGGATATCAGAGCCCGAATTGTTGTCGCTGGCGGCGAAATCAATGGGAATATTTACGCCAGCGAAAGAGTCACTTTACTTGCTTCCTGCAGAATGAAAGGAGATATCGTATCTCCTCGAATCGTGATGGAAGAAGGAGTACAATTCGAAGGCAATTGTAAAATCAACCCAGTTGCACATTGAAAGTACTCATACCTCCTTACCAAGCTCCTCGTAAAGAAACCGAAACCAGACAAACTTCTAAGGGCAAAAAGAATGGTGTTTCCTCGTTAGGCGGGGGCAATTCCACCAATCAAACCGAAAGTATTGAAAGCGCTCCTTCCTCTTCTTTTTTAGATATCTTAGAAGAAATTGTTCCTTCGGGATCCGAAACCACAAAAGATCTCAACGCACTTTGGAGAGATTTACCGGAAATAGAAAAAAGATTTTTGGATCTTCCTTCTATCGGAAATTTAGAAACCTACCAAAAACACGTTCAAGCAATCACCAAAGCAGTAATCGATCAAAACATGCGGGTTGAAACTCTCTCCAGAAGAATGAAAGGGGAAGCCAAGAAAATCTATCACGTCGTAAAGATCATCGACGAGAAAATTCAGATTCTCGCAGAGCTGATTATGAACGAAGGAAATTCAGCGTTTAAGCTTTTAAAATCTTTAACGGATATTCGCGGTCTTCTGTTGGATATTCAAGAGTAGAATTTTCACCGCTCAAAAATCTCACGCGCGTGAATCACTTTAAATTATAGACATCCTTCGAATATTGCCTTTAACAATGTTTGAGATAGCTTCATCATAAGAAAATAAAACTTAGAACGGATCTTGCACTTGTAAACCGAGCCGATGAGAGAGTTGGAATATTTTTTCGGGAGTCGTTAGTGAATTTCTTAGATTCTCGACTTCTAATCGATTTTTTCTCGCTAAAATTAAAAATATAGAATATTCGTATTCCTTAGCAGCTCCAATGAAAGACTCGGATCCCCTCTGTTCAAGAATCTGTGAAGCTCTAAATTCCAAAGCTTCTTTGATTTCGTCATATAAAGAATCTAAACTTTGAAACCAATTCTCCACATTCGAAATAAATTCGCTGACTTCCAATTGTTTTGAATTTCTTACTTTAGAAATTTCTTTTAGAATCTTTTCTAAGTCGTATTTTCTCCAAGGCTTTGATTGCAATACCGGTACTTGCCATTTTTCCATTTCCGCTCTCCAATAGTTTTTGGACGCTTTTACGGAAAATCTCTTCAAATCGGGCAACGTAACTGCGGAAAGATAACCTCCAAAACAAACTCCAGTTTCGATTCCATAAATATTGTTTTCGTAAACTTGAATCTTGTCGCCCACAACTCGATGGCCAAAGATGACCAACTTTTTGTCTTTATAAAGACTGGTCCAATCATCGGATCCGTATTTTTTAGTAAGATATTTTTCTCCGGAAGTGCTTCCGATTAAAACTTCCTTTCTTTGTTCTCGCAAAGAAAACCCTGGCTCGATCGCGGCGTGAACTATAATTGCAGAATCCGTTTCATAATAGCAGGGGAGATTACGAATCCATTCTAAGAATTCTTTATACTGAGTTCCAAATTGCAATTTAACGATTTCCTGAGAATAGGAAAGAACTTGATTAGCGTGTTTGTTTTCGTGATTGCCCATAACCACGATATGTTTCGGATTCGCCCTGAAGAATTCATAAACCTTCACCGAATCAGGACCGCGATCTACGATATCACCTACGGAAATAATTCTATCATTCTCAGAATAGCCTACTTCTTTTAAAAGCAGAATCAATTCGTCATAACATCCATGGATATCTCCAATGACAATATCTCTCATAATCTTTTCTCTTTTTTAGCCTGAGACAAATTAAGAAATCACAACAGGATTTCATTTCTGCGCTCGAATCAAATGGGTAAATTGGAAGCGCGTCAGCGGAGAATATTTTCCCCACTTCTTCCGAGTTTGGATCGACTTCAGGTGTTAACGATTGTACTTACTTTTAATAACTGCACAACGTGTAGATAATTGACTGGAATTCAAAAGGTGAAAATAGAAAGTTACAAACCCAACGCGTTCAAAATCTTTTCCATTGCTTCTAAGTTTGGATAAACGATCGTCATTTTTCCCTTACCGGATCCTTGGTTGTGACCGATCTCGATTTTCATCGAATATTTTTTACGAAACTTATTTTCTAAATCGACGATGTTTACGTCTTTGCGGGATTTTTTCTTTTCCGTAACTGGTTTTTCATCCGTAAGATTGGAAACTAATTCTTCCACTTGTCTTGCGGTTAAACCTTTTTCAGCAATTTGAAATGCAAGTTGTTCGATCTTCTTTCGATCAGCCAAAGAAAGAAGAGGTCTTGCGTGACCTTCCGAAATTCTTCCATTTTTGATTAAATCTTGAACTACATCGGGAAGTTGAAGAAGACGAATCAAATTTGAGATCGTAGAGCGATTCTTTCCAACGCGGGCTGAGATATCTGTAATTTTGAGATTTAATTTTTCAGAAAGTGTTTTGTATGCGATCGCTTCTTCAATCGGATTGAGATCTTCCCTTTGAATGTTTTCGATAATTGCCATTTCCATGGATTGGTTTTCAGAAACATTCTTAACGATCGCGGGAATTTTTACAAAGCCGGCGAGCTTACAAGCTCTGTAACGTCTTTCACCGGATATAATTTCATATCCAGCGTCCAATTGTTTTACGACGATCGGTTGGATGACCCCGTGAGCTTTGATCGTTTCAGAAAGTTCCTTGAGAGATTCTTCTGAAAAAGTTTTTCTCGGCTGACCCGGATTTGGCCGGATCTCGCTAATACGAATTTCTCGAAGCGCTCCATCCGAAGAAGAATCCATCGGAGTTTTACTTTCATTGACCGGAATTAAATTTCCAAGGCCTCTTCCTAGGGCTTTGGGTTTGATCGCCATTCTTAATTCTTCCCTGCAACTTCCAGAGCTAAACTTCTATAACTCTGAGCGCCAACTCCTTCCGGGTCGTAACTCATAATCGTTTGTCCAAAAGAAGGAGCTTCGCTTAACTTTACATTTCTTGGAATGATCGTAGTATAAACTTTATCTTTAAAATAGGATTTCACATCCTCAGCAACTTGATTTGCAAGATTGGTTCTTTTATCGAACATCGTAAGAAGAACTCCTTCCAATTCTAAAGAAGGATTCAATTGTTTTTGAACCAGTGAAATAATTTTCATAAGTTGAGTCAGACCTTCCAGAGCGAAATACTCCGTTTGAAGAGTAATCATCACACTGTCCGCTGCGCAAAGAGCGTTGATCGTAAGAATTCCTAAAGAAGGCGGGCAATCGATGAGAATGTAATCGTATTCAGTACGAAGTTCCGAAACCGCGTTCTTCAATCTATATTCTCTTTCCTCTTCCGCAAGAAGGTCCGCTTCCGCGCCGCTCAAGTTGATGTTCGAAGGAATGATGTGAAGATTCTCTACGTTTGTTCTTTGAATACATTCATTTGGAGAAGATTCCCCTAAGAGAAGTTCGTAAGAAGTTTTTCCGAGAGTATTGATTTCTAATCCGAGACCGGATCCCGAATTTCCTTGAGGATCCATATCGATAATCAGAACTTTCTTTCCGATCGAAGCAAGGTTGGCCGCAAGATTGATAGAGGTTGTCGTTTTTCCGACCCCGCCCTTTTGATTACTAATGGATACTATTTTTCCCATTTCCGCCCTTACTCTCCTTGCTGATATCCTTCCAAGCTCTAGGATAACCATGCCTCGGGCTAGAAACCTTTTTCAAGAATTTAATATGTCGCATCCCTAAAAATTCAAGAGATGGAAAATCTTCCGTCGATTCGAGTTTAAATCCTGAGTTAGTAAGAATTTCTTTTTCTATTTTAGCGGGAATATCATGTTTTGCTAAAAATGGGACATAAGTTCCTCCCATCTTCACGAGATTACAAACAGCTTCCGCGCTGTAAGGATAAGGAATAAAACCTCGTGATACGACATAATTCAGATTTAACTTTGATTCTTCCGTTCGAATAAACTTAAACTTTACATCGGAAATTTTATTCCGATTCACAAACTCTTCCGTATGAGCTAATTTTCTTTTTTGAGAATCGATAAGCACCACAATCGGATGATCTTTCAAACAACGAAAAAAGAAACCTGGAATCCCGGGACCGGTTCCCGCGTCTCCTAATTGAATTCCTTTCCAGGAACCAACTTTCTGCGAAATTTTATAAACGTGGTAGATAGATTCCAAAACGTGACGGTCCAAAATTTCTTCGGAATCTCTTTTTGAGAAAAATCCTCCCGCCTCATTCTTTTCTCTTAAGAATTTAGAAAACTCAGAGATCAATTCCCAATCGAAAAGAGGAAAAATCCCTTCCGCTTCTTTTGGAAATCTTTCTTTCAATCTTTCTAAAATCGATTCAACGGAAAATTCTTTTGGATCTTGCATGAAGCTAAAGTAGAATTTTGTTTTCTTCTGTCTCTACAGTTTCTTAGAAGGAAAATAAGATTTGATCTTAATATTTGCTCGAACAATTATATTTGACGAAATACAATGAAAAAAGAAAAGTTCTCTCATGTTTATTTTGGATCACCAGCTCGGTTTCAACCTTCACCGAGTCGCTTTGCTTTTTAGAAGAGAACTCTCCCGTTGTCTCCGAGACTATAACCTAACCCCGGAACAATGGCAGGTCCTCGCCACACTTTGGGAAAAAGAATCACTGACTCAAAAAGAAATCATTCATGTTACTTTGCAAGACGCTCCTTCCGCTTCTCGAATGGTCGCGAGAATGGTTCAGAATCAATTAGTAAAAAGTGAAGTTTCCGAGGAAGACAAACGTGCAACGATCATTACTCTTACAAAGACTGGTCGCTCTTTAGAAAAAACTCTTCCTAAAAAAATAACGAATCATTTTGAAAACATTCTTCAGAATTTTCCAATGTCAAGAAGGCAAGAATTGTTGACGGTCTTAAAAGAACTCCGTTTGGTTTTTAAGGATTTGAATGAAGACAATCAATGAGAGTTATAAATTCTCGCGTTCAATTCTTCTCCAAGTCTGTTTGAAGAATCGAAAAGATTAAAGATTAGAATTTCTCCTCATTTCAAAACTCTGTGAATTCAAAATACTTCTTTCATATAACTTTAGGAAGAATCTTGGACGCTTTGAATCTCTATTTTTAAACGTTCCAATTATTGAATTCCATTCTTTATAAAATGGAAGAAAGGAAAGAGTGGGGTTCAAGGAAAACAAAGGAAGATCTTCAAGGCGAATCCTCTCGCCTTGAAGTTGAAAAATCAATCCTCGACGTTATTAAATTCTATCACCGACTTGTGAAGAATTTCAATTCCGGTTCGAAGATGTTCGATCGTTGTGCTCTCGTTTTTTCCATGAATTCCATCGATCTCTTCGGAACTCATTAAAGAAGGAATCAATCCATAACATTTGAATCCAGCTAATCTCAAGTAAGAAGAATCCGTTGTCCCCGGTGATAAGAAAGGTGTAATGACCGCGCCTGGAACCACTTGCTGAACAACACCGGAAAGAACTTTGAAGTACTTCGAATCTACAGGCGAGGTTGTTCCCGGTTCCAGATGTCTCGCTGTAACTTTCACTTTGTATTTTTCACCGAGCTTCTTCACCTTTTCATAAACTTCGTTCTCATTAAAGCCTGGAAGGATTCTTATATCGATACTTCCGTTTGCTTTAGAAGTAATGACATTGATTCCGGCGTAGTGTGTATCTACTCCTGTGATACTCACCGAGTTGCTAGTCATCGCTCTCAAATGTTTATTTGTCTGAATCACACCTTTTAAAATAATTCCTAACAAAGGATTTCTGGATCTCTTTAATACAAAAGAATTTGGAAAGGGACTTACTTCACCCATCTGATAAAAGAAGGACGCTGTTTCATCTTTTATGATTGTGATCTCATTCATCTTCTTCACTTCTTGAAGAAAATCGATAAGATTGAGCGCAGCATATTGAACCGGCGGTGTACTTCCATGGCCTGAAATGTCTTCGCTTTCCAAGTCCAACCAGACCGCTCCCTTTTCCGCGTGTTGAATGTTGAAGATCTTACTTCCCTTAACTACAACGTCCTTAGTTCCAACTCCGCCTTCGTTGTGAACAAATTCGTATCCTTTAAAAATATCTCTATGATTCGTGATTAAAAAACGCATTCCAAACTCGGAGCGACTTTCTTCATCGGAGACTGCAAGATACATCAGATTCTTTTTGAGTTTGATCCCGGAATCGTGAATTAAGAAAAAAGCATAGAGTTCCATAATCCCTAAACCTTTTATGTCCACCGCACCACGACCATAGATTCTATCGCCGACTCTTTCACCGGAGAAGGGCGGGTGAGTCCACTCGCTTGCATTCACTTCTACAACGTCGATATGACTTGTAAGAATCAGTCCACCTTCCGGATCACTACCTTTGATCTCGGCCATGATGCTCGCTCTTTCCGGTTTGCCAGGAACTTCAAAGATAGTCGTTTTGATTCCTCGTTTATCGAAAAGACTTTTTAAAAAGAGTGCGGCTTGCTTTTCATTTCCACGGATTGTTTTAATTCTTAAATAGGTCTGTAAATCCTTAGAAGCTTCTTCCGCGAGCTTTCCATAATCTCTTTCTTCGAACTTTGTCTTTGGCGTTAAGGAATGAATTCCTTTCTCCGTAATAAAAATCGTATAAAGTAAAAATAGAACCAAGGCCCCTAAAAATCCTAAGCCGATCTTCTTCCAATTCATCTTTAATTCTCCTCAGTGCGGAAGAAAATAACGTCTCCCGATTTCCTTTCAAGGCATTAAATCATTTCATCTTTGTCTTTTTAATGAACACAAAACGAATTGAACGTTAACCTTTTGAATTCTTTTCCGATGATTGTAGGGTAGAGGTTATAGAATGATTCGTGTTATATTTGTATTTCTGATTTTTCCGAGCCTTCTCTTCGCAGTAACTCCTGGAAAATGGTCGCACATCGATAAATATGTTTTTGGAAATAATCAGAACGGTCCCGTAAAAGAAATCGTCAAAAACGCGAGTGGTAAAGTAATCTACACCGCGAATTACGAGTATGATTCCAACGGAAAGCTTATCAAAGAATCCTATCTGAACGAAGAAGGAAAGAACGACGGCTCCACTCAATTTCAATACAAAGAAGGGAAGGTCGTAAGAGAAGAACTCTTTAATAAAGACAATCTTCTTGTTGAAACTAAAACTTTTCGATACAATCCGAAAGGACAAATCGATCTCATCGAAGTTTTCGATAGAGAGAATAAGCTATTATTAAAATCTAACATCGCCGCTTGGGAAAAAGAATTCGCTAAGACCGGACATACGAATTGGTCCGACTCTAAAGAAGTGGAAACTTTTGCTTTGATTCAAGATGAAAAGAATCCTAAGATCTTGATTCAAAACATCTACAATGAGGAGAAAAAACAGATCGCCTCGACCAAGTTTGAATATGATGAGAAGGGAAATCTTTTATCGAGGATCAACATCCAAGGCGAGCAAGAACGAAAAAACCAACTCAGCTATGGTCTCAATAACCGGCTTACCAGTTTTACGTTTCACGTGAAACAAAACAATAAATGGGAGCTTCTTAAGACTCACGAGCTTATCTACAAATAACCCGCCGTTCTCAATTACATTGAACTAATTAGGAACCTCTTTTCTCATTCTGGTCTTTATATCAAAACAAAGCTTGCAAGCTTTAGAGGTTCCAAATTGAAAATCAATGCTGGCTGGTCGCAAAAACGTTGTCAAAATTCTTCCGCATCAAATCCTTCTTATCTATAAAGAAATGCAAAATGCTTTCTACATTTCCTTTCAAGCCGTCTATTTGATTTGTATTAACTTGAAGAAGTGAAATCCGATCTTCTTTGGAATGATCCGCTCCCGATATAAAAACTCCAGGTCTAAACCGTGAAGCTCTCATGGTCGTGAAATAGCCTTTGTCATTTCTATCTACTTCATTCATCTCTTTAAAAGAGATAGGTCTTTCCGGAAATGGATATCTATATCCGTATATCTCCTATTGATATTTTCCGAGACTACCGTATTCAAAGAGTCTTTATCACTCACGAAAATAACCCTTCCATACTCCGTTGTATCATATAGTTGACAGAAGAAAAACAAAAGGCCCGAGGGAGAAATTTCATTTTAAAAATCTTTTAGATTGATCTGGCATAAAAAAGGAATGTCTTCTTCCGAATCGTTCAGTAGGAATAATGTTCCTTCCAGACGATGAATTCTATGTTTAAAATGATTCTTATAAAAACCTCAAGGAGAGGCTGAAGCTAAAGTGAAATTCTCAAAACTCGAATCACTCGTTCACATTTCTCATGAATGTCCCAGCCTATGGAATTGCGATTGTCATTTGCTACCTGATGTCTTCTTTTAATTTTGATAAGACTGGTATTCGCTCCCGCTCCTCTGAAAATTCCTAAAAGCTAAAAGCGAATAAAACCAAATGGGAAGATTCTACTTTTCTACGAACGTTCCATATGAAACACAAGTTCAAAGGTCGGAACTCCGAATCCATTCTCGCTGAATCAATTTGAGTTCGATAAAAATCATTTCTGTGACGAGTCTTAAAGATCAGAAGGAAAGATATCAAAAGGTTTCGTTACTTCTCTGATATCGATTTCGTTTTGAATTCGATTCTTGCTTTCGATGCGTCCCTTCTGAAGTATTTGCTCGATAGAGAACAGAAAACCAGGGAAGAAATCCGGAAAGACTCTTTGCATTATTGAATTTTTAGTTAAAAAATAACCCGCAATATCGAAACTAAATTATCAATCTTCGATTCGTTTCGAATATCTCGAGATGACTTCAATCGTTTTCTATTCTAAATGTCGGAAAAGAATGTAGGAACTCCTATGCTAACCCTATAAAGAAAAAACAAAATAGATTTTCATATAAGAGTTCATTCAAAGTAAGAAAGTTTGTGAGGGCCTTTTCTCTTTTATAAAACTCAACGCATTCTTAAATAAAAAAGCCCGGAGAAATTCCGGGCTTTCAAAAGCGTTTCATGTGAAACGCGCTGTCGGAACTCCGACAAAAGAGAGAAGAAGTTAGGAAGCTTCCGCCTCTTGTTTCTTCCTTCCTTTGATGTGATAAAGAAGTAGGTCAATATCACTTGGATCCACTCCTGAAATCTGTGCAGCTTTTTCCAGAGTCATCGGTCTATGGGTTTTCAATTTTTGAATCGCTTCCTTCTTTAAACCAGCGATCGACTCGTAACTCAAGTCTTCGGGAATACTAAGATCCAAATATTTAGTCTTCCACTGAATCGTCTCGAGTTCTCTTTTGATATAACCTTCATACTTAATTTCCATCTCGAGAATACTCTTATCCAACTCCGACCAAGATTGAACTTCCGGAATCATAAACTCAACGTCGGTGATCTTGATCTCAGGTCTTTTCAAAAACGAATCCAACTTCATACCAAACTTGTAGTTCGTGATTCCTTTTTGATCTAAAAGAGTTTGAAATTCTTCCGAAGGTTTCAACGGGATCTGATAGATCTTTTCTCTAACGGAATTCACTCGATTATATTTTTCATTCATTCGATCGTAGGAAGCTTGATCAACAAGTCCAAGTTCGTATCCATATTTCATGAGTCGATGATCGGCATTGTCTTGTCTTAAAAGAAGTCTATGTTCCGCACGAGAAGTAAACATTCTATACGGATCTTCTACTCCTTTATGAACGAGATCATCGATCAAGACACCGATATAAGATTCACTTCTTTTGAACAAGAGGGGAGGTTCTTTTTTTAAAGAATTAAGAACGCTATAAGCCGCGACCAAACCTTGTGCCGCCGCTTCTTCATAGCCTGTAGTTCCGTTGATCTGACCGGCGTGATAAAGTCCTTTTATCTTTTTCGTTTCTAAAGTCGGTTTTAATTCCGTTGGATCGACGTAATCATATTCTATCGCGTAACCCGGTCTAAGAATTTCCGCATTCTCCAATCCTTTTAAAGAACGTACGAGTTTCCATTGCACTTCTTCCGGGAGACTTGTTGAAACTCCATTGAGATAAATTTCAGCGGTCTCATATCCTTCCGGTTCTAAAAAAACCTGATGTCTTTCTCTATCAGCAAATCTTACAATCTTATCTTCGATAGAAGGACAATAGCGCGGGCCAGTGCTCTGAATTTGTCCGGAATACATCGGAGAAAGACTTAAATTCTCATGAATGATTTTATGAGTCTCCGCATTTGTATAAGTGATATAACAAGGAATTTGTTTTCGAGTAATCTTATCCGTTGAAAAAGAAAAGGCAGAAGGAATTGGATCTCCGTCTTGTATCGCGAGCACGCTTAAGTCGACGGAGTTCTTATGAATTCTAGGAGGGGTTCCTGTCTTCAATCTTCCTAATTTCAAATTGTACTTTGCGAGAGACTTTGATAATCCCTTTACAGTCGGCTCACACATTCTTCCGTTTTCATTTTGATAAGTTCCAATATGGACAAGCGATGATAAGAATGTTCCCGTAGTTAAGATCAAGTGGTTTGTATAAATTTCAAATCCGCGACCGGTCTTTACTCCTATCACGGAATCGTTTTCGATTAACAATTCTTCGACTGTGTCTTGACGAATCGAAAGATTCTTCTCTGCCTCAAGAGTATGTTTTACTTTGAGTTGATATTCTCTCTTTTCAGCCTGTGCTCTCGGCGCCCAAACGCTCGGACCTTTGGAAGTATTGAGCATCTTAAATTGAATTCCGGTACGATCGATCATCTTACCCATGATTCCACCGAGCGCGTCGACTTCTCGAACCATATGACCTTTTGCAATTCCGCCGATCGCCGGGTTGCAAGACATCTGCCCGATTGTATCTAAGTTCATCGTGATCAGCAAAGTTTTAGCGCCGCCTTTGGAAGCAATGTATGCCGCCTCGGAACCTGCGTGACCTGCACCGACTACGATACAATCAAAACGATTTGGAAAAACGGATGGGATCTTGGATTCAACCATTGAGATTCAACTTCCTGAAAATAGATTATAAATTTAAGAATGAGATGTTTCGCAAGTAACGAGTGCTATGATTTCAAGATGCAATCGACAAGAGACCTAACATATTGATTCATGGAATTATATCACTTATCAGGTTCCTGTTCTATGGCAGTATCTATCAAGAAACTATCCTATTTTGAAGGAAAAATCCTTCCCGAATCCGAAGCTAAGATCAGCATCCAAACACATGCCCTCCAATATGGCACCACCGTCTTCGGTGGATTGCGAGGGTATTACGATAAGGACACTGATAACATCTATCTGTTTCGTATCTTAGACCATTTTCAAAGACTGATCAACTCAACAAAGATCATGCAGTTAAAGTTAGAAAAGACAAAAGAAGAATTGAGAGACATAACAATCGAATTGATTCGTCAATGCGGATATAAAGAGAATATCTATCTTCGTCCTTTTGTTTACACCTCGGCTCTACAACTTTCACCTCGCTTCCATGACGTCCCAACCGAACTCGCCATCTATATTCTTCAATTGAATGATTACTTAGATACGAAGCGCGGATTGAAAACAATGGTTTCGAGTTGGAGAAGATTCGACGACGCGGTGATCCCAACTCTTTCCAAAGTGTCAGGCGGTTATGTAAACTCGGCTCTTGCAAAATCCGAAGCCGTTCAAAACGGATTCGATGAAGCCATCTTCTTAGATGCCCGCGGTTTTGTAAGCGAAGGATCCGCTGAAAATATCTTCCTTGTTCGCGACGGAAAGATCATCACACCCGGAGTAAACTCTTCCTTGTTGGAAGGAATAACGAGAAGAAGTGTTCTTCAAATCGCAAGAGACAACGGAATCGAAGTCATAGAAAGAGATATTGCTCGAAGCGAACTCTATATCGCCGATGAAGTTTTCTTTTCTGGAACCGGAGTCCAGATCGCTTGGGTTTCAGAGATCGATCATAGAAAAGTCGGGAATCAAGAAATGGGTCCGATTACAAAAAAGATTCAAAGTTTGTTTTTCAATCTTGTGATCAACAAAGAAGAAAAATACAGACATTGGCTAACACCGGTCTATTGAGATAGAATGAGTTTTCCCGGATTTCAATTGGATGATATCTTAGGACAAGACACTGCTCTTACGTTTCTAAAAAGATATTCATCCAGACCGGAGATGATTCCTCCTCTTTTGATTCTTCATGGACCCGACGGAACGGGAAAAGAATCTGCGTCCGAAAGATTTATCAAACAAGTTCTTTGTTTTGAAGGAACCTCTTGTGGAAGTTGTGCGTCTTGCAAAGCGTTCATGCACAACTCACATCCCGATTACATTCGATTTCCGGAAGAAAGTGGAAAGGTAATTCCGATCGGAAGCGAAGACAATCCGGAAGAATTCACAATCCGATGGTTAATTCGTTCTAGGCTCAACTACAGACCTCATCTTTCTAAGTTTCGTTTTATAGTTTTTCCGGATGCGTCCTTAATCGGTAACGAAGCGGAGACTGCACTCTTAAAATCGTTGGAGGAAGCTCCGCCATTTTCTCGATTTATCTTTATCGTAAACAATTTAGATAAACTAAAAGAAACAATCGTAAGTCGGGCCATCTGCATTCCGTTTCACTATCTCAATCAAGAAGCTCTTCAAAAGATTCATTCTAAATTTGATATTCCAATTCTTCCTTTTCAAGGAGGAAGTATGCTTTCTTTTGAATGTCCAAAGGAAGTGATTGATTTGGTTCAGGAAAAAATCAAAGATAAAATAGAAACACAATTGGATTTGTTAAAATTAGAATCTTGGATCCATTCTTACAAAGACGAACACCCCGAATGGAAAGAGAATTTCTCTTATAAAGAATTTTTAGAGTTAGTAAGTCTTCTTCTTATATACGAATATACGAGAACGGGATATGAAAATCATCTCTCAAAGATCGAATCCATCTTCCAATTCAAATCAGAGATTCATAAAAGAATCATCGGTTTGGAAACTCTCGCACTCTCCAGACTCTTTTTCCACCTTTCGCTCTGAAGTATATTCATTTTACTGAATATAAATTCTTCTCATTTCATCTAATATACGTTAGTCGAGATCGCGAATTGACTCAAAAGTTGTTTCGAGACATAATTTATTATTCAATGCATAAACCCTCCCTTTTTTCAGGAGAAATTTCCGATTACGGAATTTTCATTTGAGTACA